>PHEF01000127.1 GCA_002842875.1 Alphaproteobacteria bacterium HGW-Alphaproteobacteria-3
CTTTCGAACTGCTCGATATTCGCTTTCGTGGCGCGCAGCGCCTTCTTGCGGGGCAGCAGGAAATTCCGTGCGAAGCCGTCTTTCACTTTGACGACATCGCCCATTTGGCCGAGCTTTTCGACCCGCTCCAGAAGTACGACTTGCATCGTTTAATCTCCTTTTCCGGGCCTTAGCTGATCACATAGGGAAGAAGCGAGAGGAAACGCGCGCGCTTGATGGCACGTGCGAGCTCGCGCTGCTTCTTGGCCGAAACGGCCGTGATGCGCGAAGGAACGATCTTGCCGCGCTCGGAAACGTAGCGCTGCAGAAGTTTCACATCCTTGTAGTCGATCTTCGGGGCGTTGGCGCCGGAGAACGGGCACGTCTTGCGGCGGCGGAAGAAGGGCCGGCGTGCAGGCTGCGCTGTGGTGCTCATTATTCGTTGCCTCCATCCGTGTTTTCGTCACGGTCGCGGCGCGGGCGGTCGCCGAAGCGGCTGCCGCGATCGCCACGATCGCCGCGGTCTCCACGATCGCCGAAGCGTCCGCCACGATCGCCGCGATCGCCGCGATCTCCACGGTCACCGCGGCTTTGCATCATTGCCGACGGCTCGCTTTCGTGCTCTTCGACGCGGACCGTAAGGAAACGGAGGACGTCGTCGCTGATGCCCATCTGGCGTTCCATCTCGGCAACCGCGGCATGCGGCGCGTCGATGTTCATCAGCGTGTAATGACCCTTGCGGTTCTTCTTCACCTTGAATGCAAGGTTGCGAAGACCCCAATACTCGGTCTTGCTGACGCTGCCGCCCTGTTCCTTGAGGATGGTCGAGTACTGCTCGGTGAGCGCCTCGACCTGTTGCTGCGACACATCCTGTCGCGCAATAAAGACATGCTCGTATAGAGCCATTGAGCCTTTCCTTTTTTTAACCGGCCCCGGCGCAAAGCCCCCTTTGAGCCCTCAAAAGGCTCGAAAGGACCACCAAAGAAGCGGAGACACCGGAACCCGGACTTGTCCATCCTGTCATGCCTTGCGGACATGACGTTCCGTTCAGCCTCCAACCAAGGCCTTCAGAAGGGGCGGAATATACGGAAAAGCCGAGGCTAAGCAAGGGCTATCTGGCCCTGAGGGCGGCTTGACTCGGGGTTCGCAGAAGGTATCACTTGGCCCCTTCGGGAACCCGAGTCCCGGATCGGCGCAAAAGCCCGGAAATCGGCCCTTTGAGGCCAGCGGCGGGACGAGAGGGAGCGAGAATGACGAGGGCTTTGATCTTCCCCGGCCAGGGATCGCAGGCAGTCGGCATGGGGCGTGAGCTGGCGGAGGTTTTTGCTTCCGCGCGGGAGGTCTTCGACGAGGTGAACGACGCCCTCGGCCAAAAACTCTCGAAGCTCATGTGGGAAGGCCCTCAGGAAGACCTCACGCTGACCGAGAACGCGCAGCCCGCTATCATGGCCGTGAGCCTGGCCGTCATCCGCACCCTTGAACGAGAAGGCGGCTTCCGCCTTGCCGACAAGGCGGCGTTCGTTGCCGGCCACTCGCTCGGCGAGTATTCGGCCCTTGCCGCCACGGGGGCGCTCAGCATTTCGGATACGGCCCGGCTGCTGAAGCGCCGCGGTCAGGCGATGCAGCGCGCCGTGCCGGTGGGCGAGGGTGCCATGGCGGCTCTTCTCGGCCTCGATTTCGAGCAGGCCGCCGAAGTCGCCGCCGAAGCGGCGCAGGGCGAGGTCTGCACGGCGGCAAACGATAATGGCGGCGGACAGGTTGTCGTGTCCGGTGCGAAGGCTGCGGTCGAACGCGCCATCGAAATCGCGAAAACCAAGGGTGCCAAGCGGAGCATGCTGCTTCCCGTGAGCGCCCCCTTTCATTGCCCGCTGATGCAGCCCGCCGCCGATGAAATGGCCGAGGCGCTCGCCGAGGTTGAACTCAAGGCGCCGTCCGTTCCGCTCGTCGCCAATGTGACGGCCTCAAGGGTCGCCGATCCCGCGACGATCCGCGATCTGCTCGTAAGGCAGGTGACGGGTATGGTGCGCTGGCGCGAAAGCGTACTCTACATGGAAGGTGAGGGCGTTTCGGCATTTGTCGAGGTCGGCGCAGGCAAGGCGCTCTCCGGCATGGTGAAGCGCATCGCAAAAGAACCTGAACTTCTCGCTGTCGGCACCCCGGCCGATGTCGAGACCTTTCTCAAGACCGTCTGACGCATAAAGGAGCCGGCATGTTCGATCTCACAGGCAAAGGCGCGCTGGTAACGGGCGCATCTGGCGGCATCGGCTCCGACATCGCGCGGGCGCTGCACGGTCAGGGTGCGACCGTGGCGCTGTCGGGTACCCGCAAGGAAGCGCTCGATGCACTTGCGGCCGAACTCGGCGAGCGCACGCATGTGCTTCCCTGTAACCTGTCCGACGCCGCCGCGGTCGATGCTCTGCCCAAGCAGGCCGAGGAAGCGCTGGGCAGTCTCGACATTCTCGTGAACAACGCAGGCCTCACGCGCGACAACCTGTTCATGCGGATGAAGGACGAGGAATGGGACGAGGTGATCCGCGTGAACCTCACCGCCGCATTCCGTCTCTCCCGGGGCGTCCTGCGCGGTATGATGAAGCGCCGCTGGGGCCGCATCATTGGCATCACCTCCGTAGTCGGTGTGACGGGAAACCCGGGGCAGGGTAATTATGCGGCCTCGAAGGCGGGCATGATTGGCATGACCAAATCGCTGGCGCAGGAAGTCGCGAGCCGCAACATTACCGCGAACTGTATCGCTCCCGGTTTTATTCGCAGCGCCATGACGGACGCGCTGAACGAGGAGCAGCAGTCGCGTATCATGTCGACGATTCCCGCTGGCCGCCTCGGCGAGGCCTCCGAAATCGCCGCCGCGGCCGTCTTTCTGGCAAGCGAGGAGGCGGCCTATGTCACCGGCCAGACCCTGCACGTCAATGGCGGCATGGCGATGATCTAGCTGAGAGACGCTTGCAAGGCGCCGGAAACACGAGCAAATTCAGTCATATAGGGAGTAGCGTCGCCCGCGCGCGTTTGCTGGTACAGGGCAAAAAAGTGTGTTACCTAAGCCCTCGATTTGGCTTGCGGTTCTGCCTTGAAATAGGCCAGAAGAGGGGCATTCTTTCCACCGAATTCGATTACATCCAGTCCTCGATGCCTTACAGCGAGCCGCGGGATGTGCGAGGCCGGTTAAAACCAAAAGATCTGAGGACTTAAAATGAGTGATATCGCTGAACGCTTGAAGAAGATCGTGGTCGAGCACCTGGGCGTCGACGCGGACAAGGTCACCGAGAACGCGAGCTTCATCGACGACCTGGGCGCCGACAGTCTCGACAACGTCGAGCTGGTGATGGCGTTCGAAGAAGAATTCGGTGTGGAAATTCCGGACGATGCCGCCGAGAAGATCCTGACCGTCAAGGAC
>PHEF01000033.1 GCA_002842875.1 Alphaproteobacteria bacterium HGW-Alphaproteobacteria-3
ATTCAACCTGCTCTACGACCGCGGCACGGTGTTCGGGTTGAAGACGGGCGGCAACGTGAACTCGATCCTGTCGTCGATGCCGCCGACGGTGAAGTGGCCGTGAGGGACTGACGCAATAGCCGTCCGGAACACCCTCCCCCTGTGGGAGGGTCGAAAAATTGAGCGCAGCGAAAATTTTTCGGGGAGGGGTTAGGCGGCAAAGAAGGCACGAGGGCGAAAGTACGGGAAGCGGAGTCCCCCTCCCCAAAATTCACTGCGTGAATTTTGACCCTCCCACAGGGGGAGGGTGATCCCGATGGTGATGCGGAAACAAGATGTCCAAAGGCGAAACCGCCGCGCAGCGCTTCGTGCGGCTGAACAAGATTGCGGGCACGTTCCGCGAGATCGATGTGCCGAAGGACAGGAAGACCTCCGCGCTCGACATGGCGGCGGCAAGCGGCATCGATCCGGCGCGGCTCTTCAAGACGCTGATCGTGGAAACGGCGGAGGGAAAGCTCGCCGTCGCCATCGTGCCCGCCTCGCGCGACCTCGACCGCAAGGCGCTGGCGCGCGAACTCGGCAGCAAGCGCATCGACCTCGCGCCGAAGGACAAGGCGGTGAAGACGAGCGGTTACGCGATGGGCGCCTGCAGCCCGCTCGGCCAGAAGAAGAAACTCCCGGCCTTCATCGACGAAAGCGCGAAGGGATTCGAGACAGTGTTCGTGTCCGGCGGGGCTTACGGACTGGAACTCGAGATTGCGCCCGCGGAACTGGCGAAGGCGGCGGAGGCGGTGTTCGCGGAGATTTCGCACGAAGTGGCGTGAGGCGTCCAACTCACCCAAGGATGTCATCCCGGGATTTATTCCAGGGACCCACTCGCTTTTCGTTTTGCCGCAGCGTGGATTGGGCCCCGGCAACAAGTGCCGGGATGACACTTTTATTTTCAGCTACGTGCGGTCAAACCGCCTTCGAATGCCGCGCCTGTCCCTGGCCGAGATATTCGTCGAACACGGCGCAGACGGCGCGGACCAGCGGGCGGCCCTCTTCCGTCACGGTGAGGCGGCGGCCGTCGCGCGTCACGATGCCGTCGGCCTCCAGCGCGGAGAGGCGCGATAGTTCGTCGTCGAACGTATCGGCGGCGACATCGTGCATCAGCGCGATCTCGTCGAGATCGACGCCCATGTCGCACATGAGACGCTCGATCACGTCGCGCCTGAGCCTGTCCGCGCCGCTCACCGCAATGCCGCGCGTGATGGGCAAGCGACCCTCGCGCACCGCCGCCTTGTAGCGGTCGATGGCGAGTTCGTTCGCGGCATAGCCCTGCGGCAGGGCGCCGATGGCCGACGCGCCGAGGCCTATCAGCACCGGCGCCTTGTCGGTCGTATAGCCCTGGAAGTTGCGGTGAAGCGCGCCCGCGCCATGCGCCTTCGCCATGTCGTCGTCCGGCAGCGCGAAATGGTCGAGCCCGACGGAGACATAGCCGTGGCCTCCGAGCCGCTCCGCCGCCGCCTCATATTGCGTCCAGCGCTCGGCAAGGCCGGGAAGCGATTCCTCGGGGATGAGCTTCTGGTGCGGCTTCATCCAGGGCACATGCGCATAGCCAAAGAGCGCGATGCGCGCCGGGCGGAGCGCGGCCGCCTTGTCCACCGTGTCGAGCAGGCTCTCGACCGTCTGGTAGGGGAGCCCGTAGCAAAGGTCCATGTTGATCGCGGAGACGCCATGCGCCCGCAGCCACCCGATGACGCGCGCCGTCACCTCATGCGGCTGGATGCGGTTGATCGCCTTCTGCACACGCTCGTCGAAATCCTGAACGCCGATGGAGGCCCGCGTGACGCCCGCCTTCGCCATGGCGGCGACATAAGCCTCGTCCGCCGTGCGCGGATCGAGCTCGACGGCGATGTCCGCATCGAGCGTCACATTGTAGTGCTCGCGGAGAATGGCGAGCGTCTGCGCGAGGTCATGCGGTTTCAGCAGCGTCGGGCTGCCGCCGCCGAAATGAATGTGGTCGACCTTCATGCGCGCGGGGAGCGCGCGGGCGACGAGGCGGGCTTCCGTCAGCAATGCATCGAGATAATCGGCAACCGGCGCATACCGCTTCGTCGCCTTGGTGTGGCAGCCGCAGAACCAGCACATCTCGGCGCAATAGGCGATGTGGAGATAGAGGGAGAGCGAAAGCGAAGTGTCGAGCCGGGAGAGCCAGCGCGCGTACACGTCTCCCTCGACCGCGGGCGAGAAATGCGGAGCCGTCGGGTAGGAGGTGTAGCGCGGCACGCGCAAATCGTACCGCTCGATGAGATCCTGTCGCATGAGGAAAGACTAGGCCGGGCGCGCGGGCCCGCCTATCGCCACAATTGCCGCAGGGAAATTTGTCGCAGGCTCAGGATTCTTCCTCGATCACGCTGCGAAGCATCGCCTTGAGCGAGCCCTTCGGCCCGAAGTCCCAGTCGCCGCCATAGAGAATGTCGTCGACGAGCCAGCGCCGCTCCTCCGGCACGCCGTCCGCGACGAGAATCACATGGTCGGTCCACTGCACCGGCTCCTCCGCCTCATGCACCAGCAGGACGTCGCAGCGCATGGACAGCTCGCCATTTTCCTCGAGTTCCTCGCAAGGCCCGATCTCATAGGCGGTCGGCCCTTCGAAGAGCGAGGAAAAGATGTCGCCCTGGAGATAGGGCGGCTCCTCGTTATTCACGCGCTCGGTGTGACGGCGCTCTGCCTCGGCTGCCTGCGCGATGAGGCTGTCGAGATCGGGCGAGATGACGGCGCGGAGACCGGCCCGGAGGTCTTCATCCGGCACGCCGCCTGTATGCGCCGCGAGGACCTTGTCGTAGAAGCCGCGCGCCGCGGTAGTCGCGGCGTCCTCGCCATTATCGCCGCCGCAACCGGCGAGCGGCAGAAGAAGCACGAGAGACAGAAACGCAGAACGGATCATGGCATCCCCTCCCCTGTGAGGCGGCTCTCAGTATACCGTTGCCTGCACCACCGCCTTCAAGCGTTCGATGATCGAGAATTCGTCGTCGATGAAGTCGCTGTCGACCCACCATTCCTCGACTTCCTTCCGCACACGGCCGATTTCGGGGCCTTCCGGTACGCCGGAGGCCTTGATCATCTCGCCCGTGAGCGGCAGTTCGGGCTTTTCCCAGCTATCGGCCATGGCAAGCATGGCGCGCCACTGGAAGGCGTTGTGGCCGCGCTTGTCGTCCGCCCAGCCGAGCGAGACGCGATCCTTGAAAAGCTGCCGGCCCAGCCAGTAGAGCGCGCGGCGTACCTCGCGCATGGAGAGGTAGCAGACAATTTTCGTCTTGTCGGTGAGCATGCCCGCGAGGCGGGCGCGATCCCTGTTGGAAAGGCGCAGCCGCTGCGCGAGCGCGGCGACGCCCGCCTCATCGAGGTCGAGCATGGCGCCGAGGCGGAGCATCGGATCGGCTTCCTTGAAGAGCTGTTGGGCCTCGATCTCGACCAGCTTCTCGAAACGGTCGAGGCGGCTTGCCTCCGGCAGCACGATAACGAGAATGCCCGCCGCCGCCATCTGGCGACAGGCCGCGCCCGCCTCGTCGGCGCTCGCGATCTTCAGCAATTCGTCGCGCACGCGCTCGCCCGAAAGCTGGCGAAGGCCCTCGCGCTCCTCCGCGCAGGCACGCAGGCTCGCCGCATCCGGCTCGCCCTTGCCGTAGAAGGCATGGAAGCGGAAGAAGCGGAGAATGCGGAGATAGTCCTCGCGGATGCGTTCATGGGGATCGCCGATGAAGCGCACGCGCCGCGCCTTCAGGTCTTCGCGCCCGCCGAGCGGATCGTGCACCGTGCCGTCCGCATCGCAATAGAGCGCGTTCATCGTGAAGTCGCGGCGCTGTGCATCGGCAAGCCAGTCGCTCGTGAAGGCGACATCGGCGCGGCGCCCGTCCGTCGCGACGTCGACGCGCAGCGTCGTGATCTCGAAATGACGCGTGGGCGTGACGGCGGTGATGGTGCCGTGGTCGATGCCGGTCGGCACGACCTTGATGCCCTTGGCCTCGAGCAGCGCCCTGGCGCTTTCCGGCGTCTCGGTGGTCGCGATGTCGATGTCGCGCACCGTCTCGCCCATCAGCGCGTCGCGCACGCAGCCGCCGACGAAACGCGCCGTGCCGCCCTTCGCGGCGAGCGCTTCCATCACGGCTTTCGCATCCGCCTCGTTCAGCCATGTGGCGCGGGCCAGTTCCTTCTCGGCGCTCATTCGGGTTTCCTCACTCACTTCTTGCTCGATGCATGTTGTCGACTGTACAGGCAGCACCGGAGGCATCAGCCGCCATAAATCCGGTCATACATGTTTTTCAGCATGCCGGCCGTCGCGCCCCAGATGTAATGGCCATTATAGGGCATGGCGTAATATTCGCGCCGCTTTCCGCGCCACACGGCGTGATGGCGCTCGTGATTGGCCGGGTCCATGAGGAAGGAGAGCGGCACCTCGAAGGCTTCGGCCACCTCGTCGGGCGAGATGGTGAGCGCGAAGCCCGGCCGCACGAAGGCAACAACGGGAAGAATGCGGAAGCCCGTTCCGGTCTCATAGGCATCGAGATAACCCGCCACCTCCACATGGGCGGGATCGAGCCCCACCTCCTCCTCGGCCTCGCGGATGGCGGCCTGCGCCGGGGTTTCGCCGGGGTCCATCTTGCCGCCCGGAAAGGCGACCTGCCCCGAATGCGTGCCGAGATGATCCGCGCGCCGCGTCAGCAACACATGCGGCCCATGGGCATGCTCGATGACCCCGACAAGCACGGCGGCAGGCCGGAGCGAGACGCGCTCCTCCGGTTCGACCCAGACATTGCCCTCGGGCTCGGGCGGATTGAGGTCGTGATCGCCCCGAAGCCCCGGCAGGCCCTCGCTGGCAAGCAACGCGGCGAGCGGCGGCGGCTCCCTGTCCGTCCGGGCGAGGATAAGATCGCGGTAACTACCCATAAAAACCTATTTACATGTTATAGTACTAATTATACCGATATCATACATTCGCTTCTTCATGGAGGGAAGAGATGTTACCCAGCAAGGAAATGGAACGGCTGACCAAGGGATTGCCCGGCCCCTCTGCCAAGATTCGCGCTCTGGCCGCCGCAGGCGTCCGGCCCGCCGATATCGCCCGGTTTTTGAATATAAGATATCAGCACGCCTATAACGTCATAAAGCAATCGGCAGCCTCCGATGGCGCTCTACCGCACGGCGGCGGCGAAGATGGGGAGACGTTGAAGGGACAATATGTGGAAGTCGGTCCGGCCGGGCGCGTCATCGTACCTCCGGCTTTTCTTGCTGCCATCGGCGCAAAGGAAGGCGATCGGATATTCCTCAAACCCATCGACGGAAAATTGCAGATCATGAGCAAGACTGCTGCTCTCGAAGAAATGCGGAAGCTTGTTCGACAGTACATTCCCGAAGGTGTGAACCTCGCCGATGAACTGATCGCAGACCGGCGTCGTGAAGTGGCGCGGGAGGCAAAGGGCCGTGGTTAGCGCTGTACTCGACGCCTCGGCGGTCATGGCTTCGCTGAACAGAGAACCCGGCTACGAACAGGTGGACAAGATTGTCGGCGATGCCTGCATATCGAGCGTCAACCTCGCTGAAGTTGTGACCAAGCTTACCTCCGGCGGCATAACCCCACCCGTCATCGAAGCGATGCTCGCACCGTTGAGTTTGATCGTCGAATCCTTCGATACGCAGCGCGCGATGGCGACAGGCCTGCTGACAGCGAAAACCTCCAAAGCCGGACTCTCGCTCGGCGACCGCGCCTGCCTTTCGCTTGCGGCAGAGCTGGGGCTGCAAGCATTCACATCCGACAAGGCATGGGCCAAGGTCGATGCGGGCGCAAACGTCGTCGTTATTCGCTAAATCAAAACGCCACCTCCCCTGCCTTCTGGAAGGGAAAGAAGACGCCGCCCGACCAGATGCCGAACCACGTCTCGCCCTCATGCTCTTCCTCCACGCCAAGCTCCACGAGATCGTAGAAGACGGCGCGGTTGATGAGCGCCTCGAGCCGCGCCCGCACATGGACATAGGGCGCGGGCTCGCCCGTCTCCTTGTCGATCTCGAAACGCATCGGATGGTCGGGTCCGGCCAGGGTCTCGTCGCCCACATTGGTGGTGAAGGTGAGGACCTGGTCGCGCCCCGCCCCCTCGACGGTCATGGCGACGGCGACGAAGGGCGCATCCTCCACCTGGATGCCGACCTTCTCGACCGGCGTCACCAGATAGTACTTCCCGTCCTCGTCGTGGCGCAGCACGGTGGAGAAGAGACGCACGAGCCGCTCGCGGCCGATCGGCGTTCCCATGTAGAACCAGGTGCCGTCCCGCGCGATCCGCATGTCGAGATCGCCGCAGAATTCGGGATTCCACAGATGGACCGGCGGCAGGCCCTTCACCTTCTT
Source organism: Alphaproteobacteria bacterium HGW-Alphaproteobacteria-3 (assembly GCA_002842875.1). Classification (GTDB taxonomy): domain Bacteria; phylum Pseudomonadota; class Alphaproteobacteria; order Parvibaculales; family Parvibaculaceae; genus Parvibaculum. The sequence goes on from PHEF01000033.1 coordinate 6,365, forward strand.
TCCCGCCTCCTCGGCGGCGGCCAGGCCCTTCAGCCCGCCCGGCGCACTCCCGGAGGCAGGCTTTTCGCCTTTCGCGGCTGTCTTTCCGGTCACGGCGGCCATATTTCCTCTCCTCCCGCGGAGTTGATCGCGATTTCGTGCCCGAAGCCCGAGAATCCGGCCATATTATCGTCAAGAAAGCCCGCGCCAATGGCGGCGCGCAACGATAAACGGGATGCGGCACGGCGGCGGGCCAAAAAGGCACGCCGCCTCCAATATGTAGGTCAATGCAGACACTCAGTGAAGCGGGCGGCTCCGCCGTGCAGGAAATCGAAGCGACCGGCGCAAAAATAGCGGCGGCGCGCGAGGCGATCGGCGAAGTGATTTACGGCCAGGAGGCGGTGATCGACCAGACGCTGGTGACCGTGCTGGCGGGCGGCCATGCCCTGCTCGTCGGCGTGCCGGGCCTCGCCAAGACGCTGCTCGTTCACACGATGGGCCATGTGCTTGGCCTCGACGACAAGCGCGTGCAGTTTACGCCCGACCTCATGCCCGCCGACATTCTCGGTTCCGAGGTGCTGGAAGAAAGCGACCAGGGCCACAGAAGCTTCAGGTTCATCAAGGGCCCGGTCTTCTGCCAGCTCCTGATGGCCGACGAAATCAACCGCGCCTCGCCCCGCACGCAGTCCGCCCTGCTGCAGGCGATGCAGGAAAAGCAGGTGACCGTGGCGGGCGTCCGCTACGAGCTGCCCGCCCCCTTCCATGTGCTGGCGACGCAGAACCCGCTCGAACAGGAAGGCACCTATCCGCTGCCGGAAGCGCAGCTCGACCGTTTCCTCATGCAGATCGACGTGAACTACCCCGACCTCGAATCCGAGCGCCGCATGCTGCTCTCGACCACCGGCGAAACGGTGGCGCAAGCGCGCGGCGCGATGACGGTGGAAGACCTGATGGCCGCCCAGCGCCTCGTCCGCCGCGTGCCCGTGGGCGAGAAGGTCGTGAACGCGATCCTCGAACTGGTGCGCGCCGCGCGCCCCGAGGAAGGCGCATCGGACGAAGTGGAACGCCATGTCGCCTGGGGCCCCGGCCCGCGCGCGAGCCAGGCGCTGATGCTCTCCCTCGCCGCCCCGGTGTTGCGCCATCGCATGGCGCTCAATTTTTCGGCGCGCGCCGAAGGCGTGACGGTGAGCGGGGTTATCGACAGGCTCTGCCGCAACCTTGGCTGAACGCCACAACCTTGGCTGAACGAAAGACGCGAATGGGTCTTACCGGATCACATCGGGCACCTCCCGGCGCCGTCGGCCTGCGCGAGCAGGCCGAAGCGCTCGCCGAAGCCATGCCGCCCCTCGTGACGGAAGCCGAACATGTCGCCTCCACCGTCGCGCAGGGCGTGCATGGACGGCGGCGCACCGGCATGGGCGAAACCTTCTGGCAGTTCCGCCGCTACCGCGAAGGCGACACGGCAGCCTCCGTCGACTGGCGCCACTCCGCGCGCTCTTCGCATCTCTTCGTGCGCGAAACCGAGCGCGAGGCCGCCGAAAGCATATGGATCTGGCGCGACGGCTCCGCCTCGATGGACTACGCCTCCGATTTCGCGCCCTGCACCAAGAGAGAGCGCGCAACCGTGATCGCGCTCGCCCTCTCCTCGCTCCTCGTGCAAGGCGGCGAAAGCGTCGCACCGCTCGGGCATGGCGGCCTGACGCCGGCGCCCGGCCGCGCCGCGCTGCGCCGCATGGCGCATGCGCTGATCGACACGCCGGACGGCGACGCGCCGAAAACGGAAAGCCTGCCGCCACCCGAACATCTGCCGCGCTATTCGCAGGTCGTGCTCATCAGCGACTTTCTCTCGCCCGCCGAAGAGATCGCCGAGAGCATCAAACGCTATGCCGCCGAAGGCATTCGCGGCCACATGATCCAGGTGCTCGACCCCGCGGAGGAAGACCTGCCCTTCTCGGGCCGCACGGAATTCGAGGGCATCGAGGAAGACCTGCGCCTCATGGTCGGCCGCGCACAGAACCTGCGCGAGGCCTATCACCAGCGCCTCGAAATCCACCGCAACCGCATCGTCGAGACGGCACACCGCATCAACTTCACCTTCGCGACCCATCGCACGGATCGCAGCCCGCAAACGGCGCTGCTCGCGCTTTACGGCGCTCTCTCCGGTGCCATTGCCGCGCGCCGTGCGCCGCGGGCAGGCGCTTAGATGGCGGGTGTCTAGATCATGCTGGCGCTCGGCCCCCTCGCCTTTGCAAGCCCCTGGATGCTCGCCGGTCTTCTCGCGCTGCCGGCGATCTGGTGGCTGCTCCGGATCAGCCCGCCCCTGCCCAAGCGCGTGCGCTTCCCGGCAATCCGGCTGCTGGTCGGGCTCGTGCGCGAGGACGAAACGCCGGCGCACACGCCGTTCTGGCTGCTGCTGCTGCGGCTTTCGATCGCCGCACTCATCGTTTTCGCGCTCGCCGAACCGATCTGGAATCCGGCACCGCGTATTGCAGGGCAAGGACCACTCCTCATCGTGGTCGACAATGGCTGGGCATCGGCCTCGCGCTGGAACGAACGCCGCGCCGCGATGGACGGATTGATCGCCGAAGCGGGCCGCACCGACCGTCCCGTGCTCGTCGTCGGCACGGCGCCGGGAGCGGGCGCTTCCATCCTCAGTTTCGAGACGGCGGACGACGGCAGCGCGCGCGCCCGCGCGCTCGCCCCCCAGCCGATCGAGCCCGATCGCATCGCGCTGGCCGAAAAGCTCGAAGGTGCCGAAACGCTCTCGCGCGGCAATGTGCAAACGGTCTGGATCGGCGACGGTCTCGACTATGGTGCCGCGACGCAATTCGCCGAACGCCTTTCCGCGATTGCGGGAAGCGCGGGCCTCACCCTGATCGAACCGGCGCCCGGCAACCGCGCGCTCGCTCTGCTCCCGCCGGACGAACAAAGCAACGAATTCGCCCCTGCCGTCATTCGCGCCGACGCGAACGGCGCGCGCGGGGGAAGCGTCCGCGCCACGGCGGACGATGGCGCCGTGTTGAGCGAAACGGCGTTTCGTTTCGAGGAGGGGGAGACAAGCGCCAGGGCCGTCTTCGACCTGCCGCTCGAACTGCGCAACAAGGTGGCACGGCTCGACATCGCCGGCGAGGGCTCGGCGGGTGCGGTCGTGCTCGCCGACGAGCGCTGGCGCCGCCGCAGCGTCGGCATCGTTTCGGGCGCGAGCGCGGAGGAAGCGCAGCCGCTTCTCTCCGACGCCTACTATCTCCGCCGCGCCATCGCGCCTTACGCGGAATTGCGCGACACGGGCAGCGCGCGCAACACGCAGGAGAGCATCGAAGCACTGCTCTCGTCGCCGCTTTCCGTGCTCATTCTCTCCGATATCGGCAATCTCAACGACGCCGACTACGCCCGCGTGAACGAATGGGTCCGAAAGGGCGGCATGCTCGTCCGCTTCGCGGGCCCGCGCCTGGCCGAAAAGAGCGACGGCCTCGTCCCGGTACCGCTCCGCAGCGGCGGCCGCGCGCTCGGCGGCGCACTGTCATGGAGCACGCCGCAACATCTCGCGCCCTTCGAGAAGGACAGCCCTTTCTTCGGCCTCGATGCACCGCAGGACGTGACCGTGTTGCGGCAGGTGCTGGCGGAACCGGCGCCCGACCTCTCGAACCGCACATGGGCGCGGCTTTCCGACGGCACACCGCTCGTCACAGCCGCGCAACGCGGCGAAGGCCTCATCGTTCTCTTCCACGTACCCGCGAACCGCGACTGGTCGAACCTGCCCATCTCCGGCCTCTTCGTCGAAATGCTTCGCCGCACCATTGCGCTCTCCCAGGCGACGGCAGGCGCGAAAAGCGATGCGAAGGACGCAGCTTCGCAGCGCGGCGACCTCCTCCATCCGCTCGCGACGCTGGACGGCTTTGGAAGGCTCGGGGCCCCGCCCGCAACCGCCACCGCGATTTCGCTCGAGCAATTCGAAAGCGCCGAGCGAAGCCCGCGCCATCCGCCGGGCCTCTATGGCACGGTGGGCAGTCCGCGCGCGCTCAATCTCGCGACGCCCTCGCTCGAACTGACGCCGCTTGCCGCCCTGCCCGGCATTTCGGAGCGCCGCCTGTTCGAAGGCCGCGCCGAAGAACGCCTCGCAACGCCCGCCTTTCTCATCGCCCTCATCCTGCTCGTGCTCGACACGGTCGCGGCCCTCTGGGTGACGGGGCTTTTCGAAACCGAACGGATCAGGCGGGTGCGCTTCGCCTCGCGCTTTACGCCGGTGCTGCTCGTGGCACTCCTGCTGCTTCCAGCTTTCGATGCGCGCGCTCAAGACGAGGCTGGCGACGACAGCTTTGCGCTCAAGGCAACGCTCGACACGCGCCTTGCATGGGTCATCACCGGCGATCCCGAAATCGACGCCACGAGCGAGGCCGGGCTTTCGGGGCTCAGCCGCATCCTGGCCATGCGCACCACCTTCGAACCGGCCGGGCCGATGGGCGTGAATATCGCGACGGACGAACTCTCGTTCTTTCCGCTTCTCTACTGGCCCATGTCTCCGGGGCAGAGCGAACCGGCGCCGGAAGCGCTCGCCAGGATCAACGCCTATATGAAGAACGGCGGCACGATCCTGTTCGACACGCGCGATCAGGACCGCGCGGTCGGCGGCACAGTGACGCCGGGGACGGCGACGCTGCGGCGTCTGCTCGGGCAACTCGACCTGCCACCGCTCGAACCCGTGCCGTCCGGCCATGTGCTCACCAAGTCCTTCTATCTGATGAACAGCTTTCCGGGCCGCTGGAACGGCGGCGAACTCTGGGTGGAAGCCGCGTCGCCGGATGCCGGAAGCCAGTCGAATGACGGCGTTTCGACGGTGATCGTCGGCTCCAACGACTATGCCGCCGCATGGGCGCGCGATGCGGCAGGCCGCGCGCTCTATCCCGTTACACCCGGCGGCGAACGCCAGCGCGAGATGGCCGAGCGCTTCGGCATCAATCTCGTCATGTATGCCCTCACCGGCAACTACAAGGCCGACCAGGTGCATGTACCGGCCCTTCTCGAACGGCTGGGCCAATAGGAAACGCACATGGCCTGGGACATCGTCTTCGAACCGCTCCTGTCCGTCTGGCTGATCTCGGCCATCGCGCTGCCGGGCCTTGCCGCACTCGCCTATGGCGCCATCCGCCGTGCGCGCGGAGCGCCCTTGCGCACGGCAGCCTTTGCCGTCCTGCTGCTGGCCCTTGCCAATCCGACCGTGCGGCAGGAAGACCGCGAGGCCGTGCCCGATATCGCCGCCATCGTCGTCGACCGCAGCCAGAGCCAGGAGATCGGCGCGCGCCCGGAGGACACCTCTGCCGCCCTCCAGAAAATATCCGAACGCCTCGCCCGCGAGGATGGCATCGAGACGCGCATCGTCACCGCGACCGGCAACCCGGACGACGAAGAGGGCACCGCCCTCTTCTCCGCGCTCGAGGAAGCACTTGCCGACGTGCCGCGCGAGCGCATCGCGGGCGCGATCTTCATCACCGACGGGCAGGTGCACGACGTGCCGGCAAACGCCGCCGCGCTCGGCTTCGATGCCCCGGTGCATGGCGTCATCGTCGGCCGCAAGGGCGAGAAGGACCGCAGGCTGCGCGTCACCGAAGCGCCGCGCTTCGGCATCGTCGGCGAACCCGTGAAGCTCACCTTCCGCGTCGACGAAACCTCGGCCGGCGACGGCCCCACCGGCGAGACGGCGCGCGTCACCGTGCGGATCGACGGCATCGAGGCCGCGGTGACGAATGCGCCCATCGGCGAGATCACGGGCGTCATGCTCCAGCTCGGCCACGGCGGACCGAACGTCATCGAAATCGATGTCGACAAGGGTTCGGACGAACTCACCATGATCAACAACCGGGCGGTCATCGTTGCGAATGGCGTGCGCGACCGCCTTCGCGTGCTGCTGGTTTCGGGCGAACCGCATCCGGGCGAGCGCACCTGGCGCAACCTCCTGAGGTCGGACCCGTCCGTCGATCTCGTCCACTTCACCATCCTGCGTCCGCCCGAGAAGGATGACGGCACGCCCATCGGCGAGCTGTCGCTCATCACCTTCCCGACGCACGAACTCTTCGACCAGAAGCTCGATGAGTTCGATCTCATCGTCTTCGACCGCTACAAGCGGCGCGGCGTGCTGTCGCCCGGCTATTTTCTGAACATCGTCGAATATGTGGAGCGCGGCGGCGCCTTCCTCTCGGCGTCGGGTCCGGCCTTCGCCTCACCCTTCTCGATCTACCGCACACCGCTCGCCGCCATCCTGCCCGCCCAGCCGACGGGCGAAGTTTCCGTCGGCGGCTACCGCCCGGAAGTGACGGAGGCGGGCAATCGCCATCCCGTCACCGCCGCCCTTCCAGGGGCGGAAAAGTCACCGCCCGAATGGGGCCGCTGGTTCCGCACGATCGAGGTCAACGCCGATGGTGGCGACATTCTGATGGAAACGCCGGACGGCAAGCCCCTGATGATGCTCGCACGCGCCGGCGAGGGCCGCGTCGCGCAACTGCTCTCCGATCAGATATGGTTGTGGTCGCGCGGCTATGAGGGCGGCGGCCCGCAGGCCGAACTCCTGCGCCGCCTCGCCCACTGGCTGATGAAGGAACCGGACCTCGAGGAGGAGAACCTCTCCGCCATCGCCGAGGACGGCACGCTCACCATCCGGCGCCGGACCATGCTGGAGGAAACGCCCGCCGCCCGCGTGACGCTGCCCTCCGGCGAGGAACGCGAAGTGCCGCTGGAGGAAGTGGCGCCCGGCCGCTTCGAGGGGACGGCGGAAGCGCGCGAACTCGGCCTCTATCGCATCGCCCAGGGCGACCTCTCCGCGGTCGCGGCAGCGGGCCCGCTGAACCCGCGCGAGTTTGCCGATGTCCGCGCCACCGCCGATGTCATGCAGCCTGTCTCCGCGGCAACAGGCGGCGGCATCTGGTGGGCGGGCGAGAACGCCGGCGACACGCCCGGCATCCGCTCCGTCCGCGCGAACCAGGACGCGGCGGGCGCGAACTGGATGGGCCTCAGGCGCAACGAGCACTACATCGTCCATGCGGTTCATCAGGTGCCGCTGCTGACGGGCCCCGTCGCGCTCATTCTCATCCTCGGCACGCTGGCGCTCGCCTGGTGGCGCGAAGGGCGCTGATCTCGTTTGGAACGGCCAAACGGCCTTGCCTTGACCGGTGAACCGGCCTAGCTTCCGGCGATGTTATAATATAACCGGAACCGGATCGTGCCTCATCGCCACAAGGATAGCGCGCCGCGCGCCTCAGCCTTCGCCGCCGGTCTCGGCCCGAGGCTCGGGCTGGCCCTCGTCGCGGCCGCAGTGCTCTGGCTTTGCGTGTTCTGGGCGCTCGCGCGATGAACGTCCCCGCCCTCTCCATCGCCGACCTCACCGTCGCCTATGACCGCCTGCCCGCCGTCCACCATTTGAGCGGCAGCTTCGCGCCCGGCAGCCTCACCGCCATCGTGGGCCCGAACGGCGCGGGCAAGTCGACGCTGCTGAAGGCAATCGCGGGCCTCGTCACCCCGAGTGAAGGCCGCATCGAAGGTGCCGCCGGCAATATCGCCTATCTGCCGCAACTCGCCGAGATCGACCGCGGCTTTCCCATCGCCGTCATCGACGCCGTCTCGCTCGGCCTCTGGCGCGAGGTCGGCCTTTTCCGCGCCATCACCGGCGACCATGTGAAGCGCGCCTGCGCCGCACTCGCCGCCGTCGGCCTCGAAGGCTTCGAGGCGAGACAGGTCGGCACACTCTCCGCCGGGCAACTGCAGCGCGCGCTCTTCGCGCGTCTCATGCTGCAGGATGCGGGCATCGTCCTCCTCGACGAGCCCTTCGCCGCCGTGGACGAGCGCACCACGGCCGATCTCATGGCGCTCGTGAAAGCATGGCATGGCGAAGGCCGCACCGTGATCGCCGTCCTGCATGACCTCGAACGCGTGCGCGAGGGTTTCCCCGAAACGCTCCTGATGGCGCGCGAGCCGATCGCCTGGGACCGCACCGAAAACGTGCTGACGCCGGAAAATCTCCGCCGCGCGCGCTATGTCTCGGATGGCTGGGGCCACGCCGCATGATCTACGACACGCTGATCGCGCCCTTCGCCGAATACGGCTTCATGCGCCGCGCCCTCATCGCCTGCCTCGCGCTCGCGCTGGGCGGCGGCCCCATCGGCACGTTTCTCGTGCTGCGCCGCATGAGCCTCATGGGCGATGCCATGGCCCATGCGATCCTGCCGGGTGCGGCCATCGGCTTTTTGGTGGCCGGCCTCTCGCTCTGGACCATGAGCATCGGCGGTCTCGCCGCCGGGCTCACCGTCGCCATTCTCGCCGGGCTCATCAGCCGCGTGACGGCGCTGCGCGAAGACGCGAGCCTCGCGGGCTTCTATCTCATCAGCCTCGCGCTCGGCGTGCTGATCGTTTCAACGCAGGGGTCGAATGTCGACCTCCTGCATGTCCTCTTCGGCACCATTCTCTCGGTCACGGACGACGCGCTGATCCTCGTCGCCTCCATCGCGACGCTGACGCTCGTCGCGCTCGCGCTCATCTACCGCCCGCTGGTGATCGAATGTTTCGACCCCGCCTTCCTCCGCGCGACAACGGGCGGCGGCACGGTCTGGCACTTCGTCTTTCTCACCCTCGTTGTGGTGAACCTCGTGGCCGGCTTTCAGGCCCTCGGCACGCTGATGGCGCTCGGCCTCATGATGCTGCCCGCCGCCGCGGCGCGCTTCTGGGCAGGCGCCGTCTGGTCGCTCGCCGCGCTTTCGACCGTGCTTGCCTTCTTCTCCGGCCTTGCCGGTCTCCTGATCTCCTACAATTTCAGCCTGCCCTCCGGCCCCTCGATCATCCTGACCGCCGGACTTGTCTATCTCGCGTCGATCGCGCTCGGCACGCGCGACAGCCTGCGCACGCGCTACTTTCCGCGCGCCCACTTCCACGACTGAGGGAGAACCCGCGATGAAGAACCTCGCCACGCGCTGCCTTGTCCTCGCGCTCGCACTCATCATCGCACCACCCACCCGCGCGACGGAGCCGGTCAAGGTCGTCGCGAGCTTCTCCATTCTGGGCGACATGGTCCGCAACGTCGCGGGAAGCAACGCGGATGTGACCGTGCTGGTCGGCCCGGACGGCGATACGCATTCCTTCGAGCCCGGCCCCGCGCATGCAAGCGCACTCGCGGATGCCGATCTGCTCGTCCTGAACGGTCTCGGCTTCGAACCCTGGCTGATCCGCCTCGCCGCCGCCTCCGGCACGAAAGCAAAATACGTGACCGCAAGCTTCGGCATCTCGCCGCGCCATCTTTCGGCGGCGGAACGCCGCCGCGATGAAGACGGCCATGGCCATGACGAAGACGGCTACCCCGAAGCTGCGCAGGATTTCGATCCGCATGCCTGGCAGGACCTCCGTAACGGCGTCACCTATGTGCAGAACATCGCCGGCGCGCTCGCCGAAAAGGACCCGGACAACGCCCTTGTCTACCGGGCGAACGCCGAAAGCTACATCCTGGAGCTGAAGAAGCTCGACCAATGGGTGCGCAGCGAACTCGCGAAACTGCCGAAGGAAAAACGCAAGGTCATCACCACGCACGACGCCTTCGGTTATTTCGGCAATGCGTATGGCGTCGAGTTCATCTCGCCGCTTGGCATTGGCAGCATGGCCGAGCCGAGCGCACAGGCGCTCGCGCGCCTCGTCGATCAGGTCCGCAGGGAGAAAATTCGCGCGCTCTTCATCGAGAACATGTCCGACCCGCGCATGATGGAGACGATCGCGCGCGAGACGGGGGCGGAAGACGGCGGCACGCTTTATTCGGACGCGCTTTCCCCGGCGGGCGGTCCCGCGCCGACCTATGCCGCGATGTTCCGGCACAATGTCCCGGCGCTCATCGCGGCGATGCACAAGAACTGATGTCGTGAGTGGCGATACAGCGCCGAATCCGGGAGCTCATCGCACCCCGGTGCAGCCGCGCTGCCCCAGCGGCTCTATATACGTCCGGCCCCGGACGGAGTACCATCCGTCATGCGCTTGTGGTTCGGCAAGGCAGACAGGTTGCTGTGTTCGAAGTGGGGTTTCGTGATTCCAGTCGGATGGAGGAACGGATGCGCGGCTCAATATTGCGCGGTTTGGTCGTCGGAGTGCTGATCTACATGCTGGCTCCCGCCACGGCGGGGGCGGGGCCTCTGGAAGATGCCAGAACGTTGATCGACGCCCGCCGCTATGACGAGGCGGTCAAGGTACTGGAGCAGGCCGTAGCTGCAGACAATGCGTCCGCCGAGCTCTACAACGAGCTCGGCATCGCCTATCACTGGACCAAGGATTACGACCGAGCCCTGAAGTACTACCGCCAGGCAGCAAAGCTCGACAAGACCTACCTGACCTCGCCCCTGCCGATCCTCGACCATTTCAATCTCTATGACGAGATGATTCAGATCGGCGAGGCCGCGCTGTCCCAGGGCGACACGCATCCGGGCGTTCTGACCGGTCTGCTCAACGCCTATTACATGACCGGCAATGAGCCCGAACACCAGCGTGTACTGGGCATCCTAAAGGCCCAAACCTATGTTGACCTCTACGAAATGGACTACCAGCGTTACGTGCTCGCCAAGGTCGAGGTTCGCGCCGGACGGCACGAGGAGGCCATCGCCTACATCGCGCAAATGACCACGACGTCGCTGCTGCAGTTCATGGCGACGGCGTCAGACTTCGACCCGATCGCTCAGGATCCGCGTTTTATCGAGATGACGAAATAGCTCGCCAGGCATCGCCCGGCCCGGCCGTTCAGCCTTGCGGCGGCAGTCTACATTGTCCCCGTTTTGTCGATCGTCGCACGCGCATCCGCCGGCTTCGCAATCGCGCCCTTGACGTCAGCGAAAGAGCCGATATCGAGTTCGCGAAAGAGAAGCCGGGATGGGTCCACCGGCCCCGGCATGGTGAGCCGGCCCGGCGGCACCGGCCCGAAGCCGACCCGCGCATAATAAGGCGCATCGCCGACGAGAATGACGAGCCGGTAGCCGAGCTTCTTTGCGTCGGCGAGCCCCCTCTCCATCAGCTTGATGCCGCAGCCCTTACCGCGCAGCCGCGGCTCGACGGCGAGCGGCCCGAGCATGAGCCCCGGCACACCGCCGATGACGATGGGCCAGAAGCTCAAGGACCCCACCATGTGCCGTTCGCCGCCCTCATCCGAAAAGGCGACATAGCAGAGCGCCGGCACGGGCCTATTGCCCTCGCGCAGGCGCTGCGCTGTCTTCGCATAACGGCCGGGGCCGAAGGAGAGGTCGAGCAGCGCTTCGATGGCAGGCCCGTGCTCGGGCCGTTCGGCTTCGATGTCAAACATGGAAATGATCTCGGTGGCAACGGAAAGGGAGAGGTGAGAAGCGCTCACCCGCCGCTACCGCTTCCGCGCTCAGGCGAAAGGGAGGACCGTGCGGGCGCGCGCGATGGAAAGGCCTCGAAGGCCCCCACCCGTCTCTCGTCGTCGCTGCGACATGAACCGCGCCATGTTTCCGATCCCTGTATCCGGAGCCCCGCTCCGAAGGACAAGGCGGATAGCACGGGAATTGCCCCCCGTAAAGCGGCTTTGGAAACCCGCCCTGCCGCTCGGGAAGGTTAAAAAGGCTGGAAGGGGCCGGTCTCAATCGGCTAGCTTGCCCGCCAACAAGGACAACCGGACCGAGAGGGAAACGTCATGGGAATTCTGGAAGGCAAGGTCGTACTCGTCACCGGCGCCGCGGGCGGCATCGGCAAGGAATGCGCGATGATCGCGGCGGCCCAGGGCGCCAAAGTCGTCGTGAACGATCTCGGCGGCAGCGTGAAGGGCGGCGATGCGGGCGACGCGAGCGCCGCGCAGAAAACCGTGAACGAGATCAAGGCGGCGGGCGGCGAAGCGGTCGCCAACTCCGACAGCGTGTCGCTGAAGTCCGGCGCGGAGAACATGATCGAGCAGGCGCTCGACACTTTCGGCGGCCTCCACTCGATCATCAGCCCGGCAGGCATTCTCCGCGACGGCATGTTCCACAAGATGCCCGACGAAGACTGGGACGCCGTCCTCGAAGTGCATCTGAAGGGCAGCTACAACATCACCCGCGCGGCCATCAATCACTTCCGCGAGCAGCAGGAGGGCAGCTTCGTCCTCTTCACCTCGACGTCGGGCCTCATCGGCAATATCGGCCAGGCAAACTACGCCGCCGCCAAGATGGGCATTGCCGGTCTCTCGCGCATCATCGCGATGGAAGGGGCGTCGAAGAACGTCCGCTCCAACATCATCGCGCCCTTCGCCTGGACGCGCATGATCGCGACCATCCCCGTGAAGGACGAGGCCTCGGCCCAGCGCGTCGAGCGCATGAAGAATGCGATGCGCGCCGAACAGGTCGCCAATTTCTCCGTCGCGCTTGCCTCGCCCGCAAGCAATGCGAACGGCCAGATCTTCTCCGTGCGCGGCAACGAGATCGTGCTCTTCTCGCAACCCCGCCCCGTGAAGTCCGTGGCGCGGATCGACGGCTGGACGCCGGAAACGATCCTCTCCCACGCGCTTCCCGCGATGGAAGGTGGCTACACCGACCTCGGCGCAACCTCCTCGGTCTTTACGTGGGAACCGGTCTAGGTTCGCGGCGGATAGCGAACACGGAAAAGGCGGGCCCGTTGCCCGCCTTTTTTATTCGGCAGTAAAGCGGTTCCCGTTAGTTCAGAACTTCAAGGCCGTGCTTACGGACGACCGTCAGCAGTTTCAGCGCCATGCCGCTCGGTTTCTTCGCACCCGTCTCCCACTTCTCGACCGTGCTTTCGCTTGTGTTCAGATAACGCGCAAAGACAGGCTGGCTCACCCGGTTCTTTTCGCGAATGCGCTTAATCTCGGCGGGCTCGATTTCGGACGGAACCGCGAGATGCCGCATGTCGAAGTCGCGCATCGTCGTCTTGTCGAGAGCCCCGACCTTGTGTAGCGCCAAGGCCGACGAATGAAGCGCTTCGGAAATATCGCTCTTGTGCTTCTTCTTACTCGCCATGACATATCTCCGTGAGGTCCCCGTCCACGAGAAGCCGCGCCAACTACTCGCCGTTCAGAGTTGCGTAGCTCTTCGCAAGAACGCGGAAATCCCTTAACTCGTCATCCTCGATATTGCTTCGGTCCTTCTTCGCGTAGAGGTAGGCGAAGAACCAGTATCCGCCACCTTTTGCGAGAACGATGCTCCTGTGCATGTTCTTGTTGAGGCGCTTTTTGAACACGCCGCCGCCAAGATCGTCGGCCTGTCCAAGCATGACCTCCCCGATCGCCTCGCAAAGCTCAACGTCGTTTATATGGGCTTTGCGTGCCGCTATCGCCATTGGTCATAGCCCTATGTAGCACTCAGTGCTACCCTTTTCAAGGACTTCCTCACCCCACCCAGGGCGCCTTTCCCGGCCCGAACTTCTCCACCGTGAAATCCACGAAGGCGCGCACCTTCGCCGCCAGATGCCGCGCATGCGGATAGATGACGTGCAGCGTCAGCGGCGGCATCGTCCAGTCCTCGAGCACGCGCACGAGCTTCCCGCTCTTGAGATGCTCGTGGCAGAGCACATCCGGCGAGAAGACGAGCCCCATGCCCTTGAGCATCATCCCGAGCATCGCGTCCGCATTGTTGCAGAGAAAGCGGCCCTTCAACTCCACCTGCTCTTTCTCGCCCGCCGCATTCGTCATCTCGAGCTGGTTTGGCCGCGCCAGCAGCGTGTAGAGCAGAAAATCGTGATCCGCGAGATCGGCAGGCCGCTTCGGACGCCCGCGCTTTTCGAAGTAGGAGGGCGCGCCGACGATGTAGCGTTCGACCGGCGCAAGCTGCCGCGCGATCAGGCTCGAATCCGTCAACGCCGAAATGCGCAACGACACATCGAAACCCTCCTCGATGAGGTCGACGCGGCGGTCGTTCAGAACGAGATCGATGTTGATTTCAGGGTAGCGCGCCATGAAATCCGGCATGACCGGACCGAGCTGGCGGATACCGAAACTCATCGGCGCGTTGATGCGGAGCGTGCCGCGAACCGCCCCTTCGACACAGGTCGCCTCCGCCGCCGCTTCCGTCGCCTCCGAGACGATCCGTTGCGCCCGCTCGAAGACGACGGCCCCCGCCTCGGTGAGGGCGATGCGCCGCGTCGTCCGGTTGAGAAGGCGGGCCCCGAGCTGCTCCTCCAGCGCCGAGACCTGGCGGCTCACCATGGATTTCGACAGGCCGAGCGCCTCGCCCGCCGCCGTGAAACTGCCAAGCTCCGCGACCTTGGCGAAGACCGCGAAACCATTGAGATCGGCAATCATTGTTCACCCAATAGAAACAATTTGTTCCATTCGGACCCGATTATCTCTCAAAAGAGATCAATTACATAGATCTTATCGAATTCAGAACGCGCCCTTCAGCGGCGCTTCCCACAGGAGAGAAAGATGAGCGAGAAGACGAAAATCCTGGTCCTCTACCACAGCTCCTACGGCCACATCGAAACCCTGGCGAAAGCAGTCGCCGAAGGCGCGGCGTCGGCCGGAAATGCGGAGGTCTCGCTCAAGCGCGTGCCCGAAACCATGCCCGAAGAGGCGATGAAGAACGCCGGCATGAAGGTCGAGCAGGCGGCGCCCGTCGCCACCCCGCAGGAACTCGGCGATTACGACGCCATCATCTTCGGAACACCCACCCGTTTCGGCAACATGACAGGCCAAATGCGGAGCTTCCTCGACCAGACGGGCGGGTTATGGGCGAAGGGCGCACTCACCGGCAAGGCCGGCTCCGTCTTCACCTCGACCGGCACCGGCGCCGGCAACGAGACGACCATCACCTCGTTCCACTCCACGCTTCTTCACCACGGCATGGTGATCGTCGGCCTGCCCTATGCCGTCGGCACAGAACTTTTCGACATCTCGGAGGTGCGCGGCGGCTCGCCCTACGGCGCATCCACACTTGCAGGTGGCGACGGCAGCCGCCAGCCCACGGAAAAGGAACTGAGCCTTGCAAGGAAGCAGGGCGCGCATGTCGCAGCAATCGCGGCCAAGCTCGCTGCCTAGACCGCTTTTCCAGGCAGCGGGCGAGGACGAAAGGACAAACCCCATGATCGAGATACGCGATTTCGACAGTCTTGGGCACGCCGAGCACGGCTGGCTCACCGCGAAATTTCACTTCTCCTTCGCCGATTACCGCGATCCGGCGCGGATGGGCTGGGGTGCGCTCCGCGTATGGAACGACGATCTCATCCGCGCGAAGACGGGCTTCCCGCCCCATCCCCATCGCAACATGGAAATCATCACCTATGTGCGCGAAGGCACGATCACGCATCGCGACCACCTTAACAATGAAGGCCGCACGGTTGCGGGCGACGTTCAGGTCATGTCGGCGGGCCGCGGCATCCAGCATGAGGAGTGGAACCTTGAGGATGAAGACGCCCGTGTCTTCCAGATCTGGATCGAACCGAACCGCCAGGGCGTGACGCCGCGCTGGGAAACCGCTTCCTTCCCGAAGGAGGACCGTAAGGGCAGGCTTGTGCCGCTGGCGAGCGGCAAGGCGGACGCGCCCGCCGGCGCGCTCTGGATCGCGCAGGACGCGGAAGTCCTCGGCGCAAGCCTCGACGAGGGCACGCAAGTGACCCATCTCATCGGTGAAGGCCGTCTCGCCTATCTCGTTCCCGCAAAAGGACGCGTCGAGGTGAACGGCATCGAGGTTTCCGCGCGCTCCGGCGCCGCGATCCGCGACGTGGACAGGCTCACGATCCGCGCCCTCGACGATGCCGAGATCGTGCTGGTCGATCTGCCGCCGGAAGAGTGAGGCGCACAACCCAAAGGGAAGGAATGACGATGGGACTACTCGTCGACGGCAAATGGACCGACAAATGGTACGACACCAAGTCGACCGGTGGCGCCTTCAAGCGGCAGGATGCCGCCTTCCGCAGCTGGGTGACGAGCGATGGCTCGCCCGGCCCTTCGGGGGAAGGCGGCTTCGAGGCTGAAGCCGGGCGCTACCATCTCTATGTCTCGCTGGCCTGCCCCTGGGCGCACCGGACGCTCATCTTCCGCAAGCTCAAGGGTCTTGAGGACAAGATTTCCCTCTCGGTGGTCGATCCCCCGATGCTGGACGAGGGCTGGACGATGTACGGCGCGGACGGCGCAACCGTGGCGGACTTCGTGAACCGCAAGACGAAACTCTACGAGGTTTATCAACTTGCCGACCCGGACTACACCGGCCGCGTCACCGTGCCCGTTCTCTGGGACCGGAAGCGGGGCACCATCGTCTCGAACGAATCCGCCGAGATCATCCGCATGATGAACGAGGCTTTCGACGAACTCGGTGGCGTGAACACGGAACTGGACTTCTACCCGGAGGATATTCGCGGGGAAATCGACGCGATCAATTCAAGCGTCTACGACCGCGTGAACAACGGTGTGTACAAGGCGGGCTTCGCCACCGGGCAATCCATCTACGAGGGGGAGGTAACCGCCCTCTTCGACGAGCTCGATCGCCTCGACAAACTTCTCTCCCGCCAGCGCTATCTCGCCGGGTCGCGCATCACCGAAGCCGACTGGCGCCTTTTCACCACGCTTGTCCGCTTCGACGCCGTTTATCACGGCCACTTCAAATGCAACCTGCGCCGCATCGCGGACTATCCGAACCTCTCGAACTATCTGCGCGAGCTTTATCAAGTGCCGGGCGTTGCGGAAACGGTGAACTTCACCCACATCAAGCAGCATTATTACGGCAGCCACAGGACGATCAACCCGACAGGCATCGTGCCCGTTGGGCCGATCCTCGACCTCGATGGGCCGCACGACCGGGCGCGTCTCGGCTGAGCCTTATTCGAGCGCCTGCGCGCGCAACTTCCTCACGCGCTCCGCGGCAAAGCCCTCGTTGCGCCCCTCGTCGTAGCGCATGCCGCGCGGCAATGCGAAGTGATAGGCCCTGAGCGCCGCATTGTCGCTCTGACGCATGACGCGGTCGGCATCCAGGAACACGCAGGCGGTCTGCCGGTGATCCGAGCGCGCAAGGTCGTTGCAGTGGCGCACGGCGTTTCTGAGCACTCTCACCTGCTGCCGGTCGAGCTTCACGAGCGCCTCCCTCTCCGCCGGCAGCGCCTGCCAGTTCACCTCGTCCTGCGCCCGCGCCGGCACGGCTGCGAGCCCGATGAGCGCGGCGGCAAGTCCGGCGAACAATATCTTTCGCATGGTATCCTCCTGCGGTTTCTCCGCCCCTTCAGGAAAGACCGGAGATGGGCCGGAAATGTGGCGCGCCGGATTTCAAAGCCGAAATCTCCGTTTTTACCAGAGCTCGTCCGGCGCCAGCCCTTCCGTTACCTCCGCGATCCGCCGCGCCGTCGAGGGCGAAATGCCCGCAGGCAACGCCTGGGGGGCAAAAAAGCCGCTCTCCGCGATTTCGGGCGAGCGCCGGGGCGCATGTTCATAGTGCCCGTGCTGGACCACATAAAGCGCCACATGGTCGGATTTGAACTCGCGGAAATTGGCGTAAAGCCCCTTGAGCCGGGCCTCGCCCGTGAGCGTGACGCCGACCTCTTCCTCAAGCTCCCGCCTGAGCGAGGTCAGCATCGTCTCGCCCCGCTCCACGCCGCCACCCGGCAGATACCAGCCGGAAATATAGGTATGCCGGACGAGGAGCACATGGCCCTTCTCGTCGAACACGAGCCCGCGCACGCCGGCCGTCAACGGCCGGCTCAGCCGCCAGTAGAGGCGCAGGACGGGCCTTGCGACTTTCCAGATGAGCGCGCGGGATTGAGCCATACGCAAATTCCTAACATGAACATGAAGACCCCGGCAGCGCCGCCTTTAGGCCTCGTCAACTTTCTCCGCGATAGTCTGGACCCGCGCCGGTCTCTTCGCGACCCCGGCAATGAGTGGGACTTGGGCAGAACACATGGGCATTCTCTCCCGATTGCGGGGCAGGCAAAGCATCGCGCCGCCGCCGCCCGAGGAAACGCCGGCGGCAACGCCCGAGGCGGTGCAGCGCGCGCTGCGCATCCGCGGCAATGCCATCGGATCGCTCGGCGCCGCCGAACTCGGCCGTCAGATCGCCACCGCCCTCTCCACCATCGAAACTGCCGTCCTCGCCATCGACGCCATCGCCGACCGTTTGCGCGAAGCCGCCGACCTCGTGCGCGATGCGGGCGAGAGCGAGGATCATGGCCGCCGCGCGCTTCTCGCCGGACGCTACGACGATCTGCGCGCCGAAATCGATGCCATCGCCGGTTCCGCCTCGCACAACCGGGTGAACCTCATTTCCGGCCGCCGCATCGGCGGCAAGATCGCGAGCTTCGACATCCCGCTCGACGGCGACGGCCGCTCCGGCATCGCCGTCCAGGTCGCCAACCTCACCACCGCCGAAACCGGCCTCACCCTTTCGCCCCCGCGCAGCGCTTTTGCCGACGACGAGGAAATCGCGTCTGTCGCCGCCGAACTCGCCGCCGCGCACGAAGCCGCCGCCGCCGTCAGCGAACGCTTCGCCGATCACGCCGCGCTCATCTCCGAACGCCTCGACCGCCTGCGCGCGCTCGCGGGCAGCCACGGCATCGAAACGCGCCTGCCGACCGGCGCCGACGAAGCGCCCGCCCCCGCCCCGCAAGGCGAATACGAACTCGGCATGGAGGCCGTGGAAGACAAGCTCCGCGCCCTCGCCGATCGCCTCGACCGCAGGATGGATTCGCAGGACTGACCGGCAGCGCCGGTTTCGTGCTAAAGAATGGGCCCCATCGAAGGAGTGCCCCCCATGAACGCATCCACCACCCCGACATCCATCGCCGCCGCCGGTCCGAATGCCGACCAGATCGATTACTGGAACGGCCTCGCGGGCGAACGCTGGGCGCGCTACCAGGACCGGCTCGACACGATGCTCGCCCCCTTTTGCGATGAGGTGCTGCGTCTTGCCGGCATAAAACCCGGCACGCGCGTCATGGATATCGGTTGCGGTTGCGGCGCCACCACCTTCGAGGCCGCCGCGAAAGCGGGCGCCTCCGGCCATGCCCTCGGCGTCGACATTTCCGGCCCCATGGTCGCCCGCGCGAAGGCGCGGGCCGCCGCCATGGGCAGCACGGCGGAATTCATGCTCGCCGACGCCGCATCCCACGATTTCGGCGCCGCGAGCTTCGACCTCCTCATCTCCCGCTTCGGCATCATGTTCTTCGCCGATCCGGCCGCCGCCTTCGCGCATATGCGTCAGGCGCTCGCCCCCTCGGGCCGTGTCGCCTTCGTCTGCTGGCGGCCCATGAAGGAGAATGGCTGGGTCTCGGTGCCTCTCTTCGCCGCCCTGCCGCATCTCCCGCCGATGGAACCGCCCGTCCCCGGCGCACCCGGCCCCTTCGCCCTTGCCGACCGGGACCGTTTCCGCGGCATCCTGAAGGACGCCGGCTACTCGGGCATCGAGATCGAACCCTTCGATGCCTCGCTTTCCCTCGGCCGTGGGGAAGACCCCCTCGCCGAAGCGCTCGAACAGACGCTCGACATCGGCCCGCTCTCTCGTGCGCTGGTGGATCAGCCGGACGACACGCGCGCCCGCGTGACGGAAGCGGTCCGCGAGGCCCTCGTGAAGCACGAAACGAACGGCGAGATCGCGCTTGGCGGCGCCGTCTGGCTCGTCTCGGCGCACGCATAGGATTGGGCCTCCGCTTAACCATCCCTCAACACTCTGCTCCCGGAGCATTGCGGCTTCCGGGGGCGGTTTCCCACGCGTTTCGCGGTTCCCATTTGTTAAGACCTCGCCATTAAGGTTGACGCACGCCGGGAAGACGCGAGGAAACTTGCGCCATCCGGTGCGGTTGTGCAGGCGGCGGCGGGCCAGGCGCCCGCTTTCCGTTGAAAGTCGTTGGGGGTTCCATGTCACGTTCGGTCTTCGAAGCGATGAGCATTCTCGTCGTGGACGACAGCGCCTATATGCGCCATCTGCTGATGACGTTGCTTCAGGCGCTCGGCGTCAAGGAAGTGCATCTCGCCATCGACGGCGACGAGGCGCTGGCGCTGCTCCAGACCAGCGAACCCGATCTCATCATCACCGATGCGGCGATGATGCCCATGGACGGATTTTCCTTCGCGCACCGCCTGCGCAGCATCCGCGGCCGCGCGCTCAGCATGATCCCGATCATCATGGTCTCCGGCCACACCGACATCGCTTCGGTGGAACGTGCCCGCGACATTGGCATCACCGAATTCCTGTCGAAGCCCATTTCCGCGCGCAGTCTCTACGAACGCCTGATCCAGGTGATCGACCGGCCGCGCCAGTTCGTCGAGGCGCCCACCTATCGCGGACCGGACCGCCGCCGCCGCGACCGCCCCTTCGAGGGCCAGGACCGCCGCAACACGGTCGCGCTGATCTGAGGGGAACCGCCATGCACGAACGCAGATCTCCATCGAGGCTCGCCGGCAAGGAAGCAACCGAAACGCCGCTGGCCGACGTTCGCTTCGTTCGCGTGCCGTCGATCGCCGAACGGAAGCTCGGCGCCGATTATGTCGCGCCGATGCGTCTCGATCCCCGCGTCCTCGCGCAGATGCAGACGACAATCCGCGACCTCGAAACGAAATATGCGGAATCGCTGAAGTCACAGGTCGCCATGCTTCAGATTCTCGTGGAACCCGCCTGCAAGGGCGACCCGGATGCGCGCCGCCGTCTCTATGCGCTTGCGCACGACATGCGTGGTCTGGCCGGCACCTTCGGTCACGCGATCGTCGGCCAGTTCGCCGACTCGCTCTGCCGCTATATCGAGAACCTGCGGACCGAGGACTGGGATGACGGTACCGTCGTCACCTTCCATGTCGATGCCATTCGCGACGCACTGGAAAATCCCGGCACCGATCCGACCGTCACCATGGAAACGTTGAATGCGCTCGACCGGCTGATCGGCTCGGGCCGCCACCAGAGAACCGCGGGATGAGCGGCGCACCGCCCCGCCCCCCCACAGGGATTCCTCTGCGAAACCGTCGCATTGGAGGTTGCCGGGTATGAGGGCCGATGTTTTGTTCGATGTTGCCCCTGTTATTGCGGTTCGATCTTGTGCG
>PHEF01000002.1 GCA_002842875.1 Alphaproteobacteria bacterium HGW-Alphaproteobacteria-3
CGCTTCATGGTTGGTGTCGACCGCCATGATGTCGTGCCAGCGGGTGATCGACCAAAAAGGGCCGAACTCGCTCTCGGGCGTGTAATGCACCGGGTCCTCACGGCGCAGGCGCTCGAAATAGGGCCACAACGTATCCGACTGGAAAAGGGCCGGTTGCGCCGGATTGAGCGTTTCCAGGGGCTCTGCATAGGCCGCTTCCTGGGCCTCTACGTATTTTTTCGCAGCTATCGCGTTCATCCCGTTCCTCCACAAGGTATTGATTCACCTGCTTTTGGCTATATCAGAGAGTTTCGAACGTCGTTCTGCAATCCCTCTCCGACAGCGTTCGCTGCTGCAGGTGCGAAGGGACAACGGCTATCCGGGGCTATTCGGGGCGGACAATCAGATAGGAAATGCCGGCATAGAGCTTTTCGGACATTTCGGGTGGAAGTTCGCCATTTGGATAGGAGGAGGTGATCGCGGCCATGCCACGTCCGAGCGCCCAAAAAACCAGGGCGACATTTTCCTGGTGTTCGGCCGGAAACCGGTCGTCTGCCTTCACCGCGGTCTCGTAGACCTGAAATGTCTTGTACGCGGCGTCGCGCAGGGCTTCGTGGCGGGCCATCAATTGCTCGCCGAACATCAGGGAAAAGAGCGCCGGATTTTTCTCGGCGAAGTCGAAATAGGCGCGGGCGCTCGCCTGCATGGCGGAGGGGTACTCACCTTTCTCCTGGAAGGAAATTATGTGCCGGCTGAGGTCGCCAAATCCCATAATCGCCAAATTCAGCAGCAGCTCTTCCTTGTTCTCGAAGTAGTGGTAGATCGATGCGATGCCGATCCCCGCGCTTTCCGCTATCGCGCGCAGGCTCAGTTTTTCCGCGCCCTGTGCGGACAGAATTTGCATCGCAGCGGAGAGAACCTTTGCCCTCGGGCTGCCGATCTCTCCGGGACCGGATTTGACGTCGGTGCTCATGCTTCAATCCTGTCGAACGGCACGGTTCGATGGGCAGGAGTGCCGGAGGCGGACAATCCCGACGGCACTCAATCCGCGAATTTGGGACGGCGCTTTTCGAGGTTCGCCATGATCGCTTCCTTCTGGTGCGCGCCGCCGATGAGCTTGTCCTGCTCGACGGACTCGGCAAGAAGGATCGAGGCGGCATCGTTATCGGGCGCCGCATTCAGAATGCGCTTGGCGGCGCGGATCGCCGACGGGCTCTTGTCGGCGATCTCGCGCGCGGTGGCGAGCGCCTCGGCGTAGGGATCGTTGCAGAGGCGGGTGGCAAAGCCGTAGGCGAGAGCGTCATCCGCCTCGAAGATGCGCCCCGTATAGGCGAGGTCGCGGATGACGTCCTCGCGCGCGAGACCGCGCATCAGATACATGCCCGCCATGTCGGGCACGAGGCCCCACTTGATTTCCATGACGGAGAAGCGCGTGCCGGGCGCGACGAAACGCATGTCGGCGCCGAGCGCGACCTGAAAGCCGCCGCCGAAGGCGACGCCGTGAACCGCGGCGATTACCGGCACGGGCACGTCGCGCCAGACGAGCGCGGCATATTGCGCGCGGTTGGCGACGCCATGCGTGCGCTGTTCGAGGCGGCCCGTCACTTCCGACTTGTTCGCATTGCGCTCGCCGCTCGCCATGCGCCCGAAATTGCTCATGTCGAGCCCGGCGCAGAAGGCACGGCCCTCGCCCGAGAGGACGACGGCGCGCACCGACTTGTCGGCTTTCAGTTTTTCGCCGGTTTCGAGCAGCGCCATGAACATCGCATCGTCCAGCGCGTTCATCTTGTCGGCGCGGACGAGACGGACATCGGCGACACCGTCCGTAATCGTGGTTTTGATGCGCTCTTCCATGTGTCCGTCTCCCGAATGGTTCTGCAAGTCTTGTTGCAAGAGTCATAGCGGGCCGGTGGCGGAATACAAGACTGCCGGATGCGAAGCCGGGTTACCCGGCGTCAGGGCAGCCGGGGCGCGCCCCCGCGCCGTTTGGTGCGGGCTTTCGGGAGGCGCGAACGAACGCGGCCGATGGCGCGGGAGAAGATGCCGGGATCGTCGAGCGCGCGCGCCAGAACGAGCGCGCCCTGGAGGGACAGGACGATCTCTTCGGCATGGGTGGCCGCCTCCGCGGGCGTCTCCCCGGTTTTCGACAGGGCGAATTCAAGCGCCGCCCGCCACTCGCTGAAATAACGCCGCAACGAAAGCGAAAAGCGGTCGCGTGTGTCGCTGAGCGCGAAGGCGCCGACGAGGCATATGCGCCGGCCGGAACGGAAATACTCTTCGGTTGCATCGAGCGTCTGAAGAAGTGCGTTTTCAGGATGCTCGGCAGTCCGCAGCACCCTGAAAATATTGGTTTCGAACCAGGCCTCGATTTCGCCGAGCACGGCGCTGGCCATCTCTTCCTTTCCGCCGGGAAAGAAGTGATAGAGGCTGCCCCGCCCGAGGCCCGTCGCCTCGCCGATGAGCGCGAGGCTCGCGCCTTCATAGCCGTGTTCGCGAAACGCTTCCGCGAGGAGGGGCAGGACATCCGATCTTTCGGAAACCGTTCTGGCCATGTCGTCCTTTCAGAGTCCAAGTTGTTCGAGACCGGGATGTTCGGCCGGACGAACCCCGAGAGGCCAGTGAAAAAGCCGGTCCCCGGAACGGATCGGCACGTCATTGATGCTCGCCTCCCGCCGCCGCATCAGCCCCGTACCGTCGAAGGCCCATTGCTCGTTGCCATGGCTCCTGAACCAGTTCCTCTCGCTGTCGTGCCATTCATAGGCGAAGCGGACGGCGATGCGGTCGTCGCTGAACGCCCACACTTCCTTGATCAGGCGGTAGTCGAGTTCGCGTTCCCACTTCTGCTGAAGGAACGTCTCGATGGCCTCGCGGCCCCGAAGAAACGTCGAGCGGTTTCGCCAGCGGCTGTCCGGCGTGTAGGCGAGGGCGACGCGCGCCGGGTCGCGGCTGTTCCATGCATCTTCGGCCATCCGGGCCTTCTGCGCGGCGGTGTCTTCCGTGAAGGGCGGCAAGGGCGGACGGACGGACATGAAACCTCCAGAAAATGTACCAAGCAGTAAAGCATGTACCGAACGATACAGTTTTCGTCAGGAGAGTCAATCGGCGGGCGACGGTTCGTCCTGGATATCTCTTTTTGCAAATGGCGTTGCTTCAAAACGAGTTGCCGGTCCTCGTCACACGCTTCTATATACATCCAGTGGATGTTTTGGAGGTAGAAATGACAGAGCTGGTGAAATACGAAATTGCCGGGGGTGTTGCCGAGATCACCTTCGATGACGGGAGGGCGAATGTCATGTCGCCCGCCATGCTGGGAGCCCTGCATGCCGCGGTCGACCGGGCGGAGAAGGACAAGGCGATTGTCGTTCTCGCCGGACGCAAAGGCATCTTCTCGGCGGGCTTCGACCTGAAGATATTCGCGAAGAACATCGCGGAGGAAAGCTACGGCATGCTCAGGCAGGGCGCGGAGCTGGCGCTTCGGTTGCTTCAATACCCACAGCCCGTTATTTCAGCCTGCGGCGGCCATGCCCTGCCGATGGGCGCCTTCCTCCTTCTCACCTCGGATGTGCGCCTCGGCGTTGACGGACCGTTCCGCATCGGCCTCAACGAGGTGATGATCGGCCTGACATTGCCTCACTTCGCAATCGAGATTGCGCGTCACAGGCTGACGGCGCCCTATTTCAACCGGATCGTGACAGGCGAGGTTCTTGCGCCCGCCGATGCTCTGGATGCGGGATATTTCGACCGCCTCACTGCAGCGGACGATCTGCTGCCGGCGGCAAGGCTCGCGGCGGCCGCATTCACCGGCATCGACATGACCCATTTCACGGCATCGAAGAGGCGGGTTAGGGCGCAGGCCGTCGCGGCGGTGAGAGAAGCGATCGACAGCGAGGTCACGCTGGAGAACTACAAGCGGCGTCTTGGCCAATGACGGTTGCCGCCCTCGTCATCGCTCGTCGATCGCTGTAATCTTCACCGGCGCGGCACATGAAGCCGCAAATGGATACGCATCTGTGTCAATCCGATGAGCGAGACGGAAAAAAGGGCCGGTCGGGATTCGAACCGGGCGACGTATCGGCACGGCAATGTCCGTGCCGATGCGGTCGAGGCCGCGTACCGGATGGCCGCCCGCGAGGGGCATGAGAAGCTGAGCCTTCGGCAGGTCGCCACCGAACTCGGGATTGCGCACCGCTCGCTCTACAATCATTTCGCGGATCGCGACGCACTGCTTGATGCCGTCGCGACCGAAGCCTTCGACAGGCTTGCCGCCAGGCTGAAACGCGCCGTCACGTCAGCCGACTTCGCCCGGATTTACGCACGCTATGCACTGAAGAACCGGCACCTCTACGGTTTGATGACAAGCCGGCCGCACGCGACGATGAAGGACAAGCCGGAGCTTCAAGACGCGGTTCACCGCGTGATCTCGGAAGCGATGCGGGTCTCCGCGCCGGCGGACGCGGACCCCGGCTTGCGCCGGCGGGCCGTCATGAAGGATTTCATTTTGATGCATGGCGGCCTTTCGCTTTTCGCCGCGGGGATACTGGACCTCCCGAGCGAAGCCGCCCTGATCGACGAGCTGTCCGCGATGATTGCCGCGCGCGAGTGACCCTTCGGCTTCTCCGCGCTCAACCGCGTCCGCGATAGGGCGCGACGGCCTGATCGGGCGCCCAGACGCCTGCGGGCAGCTTGCCTTTCTGCCAGAACACGTCGATGGGAATGCCGCCGCGCGGATACCAGTAGCCGCCGATCCTGATCCATTTCGGTGCGAGGAGTTCAGCGATCCGCTTGCCGATGGCGACGGTGCAATCCTCGTGGAAGGCGCCGTGATTGCGGAAGGACTGAAGATAGAGTTTCAGCGACTTGGATTCGACGAGCCATTTGCCGGGCACGTAGTCGATGACGAGATGCGCGAAGTCGGGCTGGCCCGTCACCGGGCAGATCGAGGTGAACTCGGGCACGGTGAAGCGCGCGACATAATTCGTGTCCGGATGCGGGTTGGCGACACGCTCAAGCTTTGCTGCCTCGGGAGAGGCGGGTACGGGCGTCGCGGAGCCGAGCTGCGTCAATCCCTTGCTGCCGGTCTTCTTCGGTGTCCTTGCCATGCGCGAAGCTCCCTTACTCGCTGTCCGGGCCGTCGTAGACGCAACCCTCGCGGCAGGAGGCGCGATGCACCTCGACACGCGCGATCTCCGGCAGCGGCTTTTCGAGCGCGCGCCATATCCACGCCGCGATGTGTTCAAGCGTCGGGAATTCGAGGCCCTCGATTTCGTTGAGCAGATGGTGATCCAGCTTCTCGCGCACGGCCATGACCTCGCGCTCGACATCCTCGAAATGCCGGACGAGGCCGGTCTCCGCCGCGGGCTTGCCCGCGAGCCAGACGACGACGCGGAAGGAATGCCCGTGCATCCGCCGGTTGGGATGGCCTTCCGCCGCATGAGGCAGGAAGTGGGCCGCGTCGAAAAAGAACTCTTTGTAGATTCTCATCAGGGAATACCGATCAGCTTGTGCGTCTGGAGGCTGAGCCGCCATTTCGGATGCGCGAGACAATAAGCGGTCGCCGCGCGTGTGTTCTCCTCCTGCTCCGCGCCGTCCATCGGCTGCAGGAAGAAATACCGGAAGGCGAGATTTTCGAAGCGTTCCGGTTGTGCCTTTGGCTGCGGATAGACGAGCTTGAGTTCGTCGCCCCGTAGCTGTTTCAGGTCCGCGTCCGCCTTGGGGCTGACGCAGACCCAGTCGATGCCCTCAGGCGCCGCGATCGTGCCGTTGGTTTCGACGGCGATCTCGAAACCTCTAGCATGAAGGGCCGCGATGAGCGCCGCGTCGAGTTGCAGCAGGGGCTCGCCCCCCGTGCAGACGACGAAGCGGTCGTCTCCGGCGCCGCTCGCCCAGGCCGCTTCGACCGCATCCGCCAGCCCCCCGGCATCGGTGAATTTGCCGCCGCCCTCGCCATCCGTGCCGACGAAGTCGGTATCGCAAAAGGTGCAGACAGCACGCGCGCGGTCCTGCTCGCGGCCGGTCCAGAGGTTGCAACCCGCGAAACGGCAGAACACGGCCGGGCGCCCGGCATTCGCGCCTTCGCCCTGCAGCGTGTAGAAGATTTCCTTCACCGAATACATGGGGCTCACGCCTCGCCCGAGATATAGGCGGCGTAGCCCCGGGCGCGCAACGCGCAGGCGGGGCAGGCGCCGCAGCCATAGCCCCAGTCGTGGCGCTTCGAGCGGTCGCCGCGATAGCAGCTATGGCTTTCCTCGACGATGAGATCGACAAGCGCCTTGCCGCCGAGCTCCTCCGCGAGTTTCCAGGTCGCCGCCTTGTCGATCCGCATGAGCGGTGTCGCGAGGGTGAAGGGCTTGTCCATGCCGAGCGAGATCGCCTGTTCGAGCGCGGAGATCGTTCCGGCGCGGCAGTCTGGATAGCCGGAATAGTCCGTCTCGCACATACCGCCGACGAGGACGGCCGCGCCGCGGCGGTAGCCCAGAGCCGCCGCATAGGTGAAGAAGAGAAGGTTACGGCCCGGCACGAAGGTCGTCGGCAGGCCGTTCTCGCCCATCTCGATCTCGACGTCGCTGGTGAGCGCTGTCTCGCTGATCCGGCCGAGTTCCGGCAGCGCGATCGTGTGGTCCGGACCGAGCTTCGCGGCCCATTCTGGGTTGAGGGCGGTGAGCCGGTCGCGCAGCGTCTTGCGGCATTCGAGTTCGACGGCATGGGCCTGACCGTAGTCGAAGCCGACCGTCTCCACCTGCGCAAAGCGCGCAAGTGCCCATGCGAGGCAGACCGTTGAATCCTGCCCGCCCGAGAAAAGCACGAGTGCCTTGCCGTTTGCCGTTTCTGTCATCGTCGAGACGCTCCGTCGGGCGTGTTGAACAGGAGCTGCAGGCTTGCGTCAAGCCGACAAAGAAAGGCCCCGGAAAGCGGTGGCTTTCCGGGGCCTTATCGTCTTGTTCTAAGGCTTTATCAGAAGGCGTAGGAAACGCTCGCCATGATGAAGTCGCGGTTGAAGGCCGGGTTGTCGAAGCCGGCACCGAAGATGTTGGTGTAGCTCAGGCTTCCCTTCCAGGTGCCCTGATAGTCGGCGTCGATGCCGATGGAGACCTGCTTCAGACCCTGCAGATAGTTCGCCGTGTTCGGAACCGAGAAATTCGGGGATCGGATCGCTGGTGCCTCAGAGCTGCGAGGCGTTCTGCTCGAGGTCCGACACGCCAAAGGGCATGTCGGGCGAGAAGAACGAGCCCGCCGGATCGAGTTCCATCTCCTCATAGGCGAACTGCCAGAAGGCTTCGACGGAGAAGTTCGGCGTGACCATCGTCGAGGCGAAGATCATCGGCATCGGCGTCAGCGCGTCCTTGAGTTCCGCGCCGGGGGTGCGGATACGCGTCACGTCGAGCGCCTGGAAGGCATTGACGCCGCCCTGGATGAAGAGGCTTTCGCCCCAGTTCAGCGCCTGCTTGCCGAAGCGAAGCATCGTGTAGTGACCGTCGATATCCCAGTTGCCGTAGACGAAAGCGTCGAGAATATCGATGTCGTAGTCGAGCTGGTCCTTGCCCTCGGAATCGAGATTGCGGAAATCGAGATCGTTGTCCGCATAGACGACGTCGTAGAAGGCGGTGGGCCGGAGGAAGAAGCCGTAATTTTCCCACGTGCCCTGTGTGTCGACCGTGGCCTTCACCGTCTGGTTGACGAAGTCACCCTGGTCGAAGTTGAGATTGCCATTGTCGGAGTTGACGCCGGTGGTCCGGCCGTCGCCATTCGCACAGCCGCCATTGACCGGGCTGATCTTGGTGCAGTCGCGGTCGCTCGCGCGCAACGTCACGCCGGCCGAGATGGTCGTGTCGACGCTGAGGTCGAGATCGCTGAACTGGCAGGATTCGGCACTCGCCGAGCCGGAAAAAGAAGTGTGGTAGCAAAGGCTGCCGCTACGGAAAGTTGCGCCCCGAACGGCGAATGCGTCGATACGCCCGTTCATTCGTGACAGGCGTACGTCCTGCCGATACTATCATTTTGAAGGTTCCCCCCCGCGTGGATGGATTCTTGGTCTGCCCCTTAGACTTTTGGCGGATTGGGAAGTAGCGGCCGGCTCCGCCGGAACCGGCCACGAGTTGGTGAGGGATGCCGACCTTTTGCGAGGGATCGAGGAGGGAATTCGCTTAGGTCAATTGTTGTTATTATTATGAGTAATAAGTGAAAAAAACTTAATAACTTTTTCCTTATAATGAAAAGGCACATCAACCTAAGTGCCGGATCTGCTGACGGGGAGGAAGCGGATTGAATACGAAGGAACTGTTGCTCAGTGTCCTCATGGGGGGCCCTGCCACGGGCTATGACATCAAGCTGGTGACCTATCGGAAGGTCGAACAGGACAGCCGGCCTAACAAAAAGGTCTATGAACTGACCGAGGCGGGACGGACCGCCTGCCTGAAGGCCTTGATGTCCGGCGACGCCCGGCATCGGCTTCGTTCCGAGTTCATCTTCATCCTCAGCTTCGCGCCCTTTCTGCCGCGTTGGCGGGTGAAGGAACTGCTGGATCAGCGGCTCGCCGACACCAACGAGGTGTTGCGCGACCTGGACAGGCGGGAACGGGAAGCACTTCAGGTGGGGCAGAAGTTCTGCATCGGCTTCGGCCGCGTCATGATGGAGGCGCAGCGCGACTACATCCTGAAGCACGGGGCCGAGCTTCTGAGCGGTTGCCCGGAGGACGTCCCCCTGGCGATGGCCCTGCACGGCTGATCTTTCCAGCCTCCGGATGGAGGAGGAAGCTCGGTCGCCTGTTCGGGGCGAGCGCCGGTAACGTATGTCTGAACGGTAGAATGAGCCGCCCCGCGCACCATGTCGGGCGAATAGCCTCTTTCGTCCCGCGCGCCTCTCCGCTATGTAACCGCCATCGGGCGCAAGCCCGGCTTGCCACATCATTTCAAACGAGAGACGGGACGACATGGCCGCCATCATCGACATCATCGGTCGCGAAATACTGGACAGCCGGGGCAATCCGACGGTCGAGGTGGACGTGCTGCTGGAGGATGGAGCGCTTGGCCGTGCGGGTGTGCCGTCCGGCGCATCGACGGGCGCGCATGAGGCTGTGGAACTTCGCGACGGTGGCGCGCGCTACAAGGGCAAGGGCGTGCTGAACGCGATCGGCGCGGTGAATGGCGAGATCTTCGATGCGATCGGCGGCATGGATGCTTCCGAGCAAATTCAGATCGACCGCGCCCTGATCGCGCTCGATGGCACGGACAACAAATCCCGCCTCGGCGCGAACGCAATCCTCGGCGTCTCGCTGGCAGTGGCGAAGGCGCAAGCCGCGTCGCTCGGTCAGCCGCTCTTCCGCTATGTCGGCGGTCCGGCCGCGCGCGTCCTGCCGGTGCCGATGATGAACATCGTGAACGGCGGCGAGCACGCCGACAATCCGATCGACATTCAGGAATTCATGATCGTGCCGGTGGCGGCCGGTTCCATCGCCGATGCCGTGCGCATGGGCTCTGAGGTTTTCCACACGCTGAAGGGCGAATTGAAGGCCGCCGGCCACAACACGAATGTGGGCGACGAAGGCGGCTTCGCGCCGAACCTCGCTTCGACCGAAGAAGCCATCGGCTTCATCATGAAGGCCATCGAAAAGGCGGGATACAAGCCGGGCGACGATATCTATCTGGCGCTCGATGCGGCCTCGACCGAGTTCTTCAAGAACGGCGTCTACGACCTGAAGGGCGAGGGCAAGAAGCTCGATGCCGGCGGCATGGTCGACTATTGGGCCGACCTCGTCGGCAAGTATCCCATCGTCTCCATCGAAGACGGCATGGCCGAGGACGACTGGGAGGGCTGGAAGGCGCTCACCGACCGCATTGGCGGACAAGTGCAGCTTGTCGGCGACGATCTCTTCGTGACCAACAAACGCCGCCTCGCCGACGGCATTGCGAAGGGCGTCGCAAATTCGATCCTCGTGAAGGTGAACCAGATCGGCTCGCTCACCGAGACGCTCGAATCCGTCGAGATGGCGCACAAGGCGAGCTACACCGCCGTCATGTCGCATCGTTCCGGCGAGACGGAAGACGCGACGATTGCCGATCTCGCGGTCGCGACGAATTGCGGTCAGATCAAGACGGGCTCGCTCGCGCGTTCGGACCGGCTCGCCAAATACAACCAGCTCATCCGCATCGAGGAAGCGCTGGGGGCGTCCGCCGAATATGCCGGCCGGGGCATTCTGAAAGCCTGAGTCACGCCGGACTCCCGATTTTCAGGAATCCCGCTTGACCGTTGGAATCGCTATGTGATTCCCTGCTGGTCATGAACAGCAACGCGATGATTCGAACTTCCGAACCGCTCCGCCTCCGCCAGGCGCTGATTCCGTTCGTCTGCATCGTCGTGCTCGGCTATTTCGCCTATCACGCAGTCTATGGCCGGTATGGCTTTATTGCCTGGCTCGACATCCAGAACCGTATCGACACGCTGGAGCATCAGCTTTCCGAAGTGGAGGGGAAGCGCGAGCAGCTCGACCGGCAGGTAGCGCTGCTCCGGCCGGAAAGCCTCGACCCCGATCTTCTCGACGAGCGCGCCCGCGCGGCGCTCGGCTATGGCGGACCGAACGAGATCGTCATTTTCCTTGAGCCTCAGCCGGGTGGCGCGCGCACGCCCCGTTGATTGGCGGCCGACGGGCGGCGCCGCCCCAGCGGAACTTAACCGATATCCGGTTGATTTCTCTTTTTGTCATTGAAACCAAATATTTATAGGCCACTTCTAATGTGTGTCTTGGGTGGTTCTTTATGCCACTATGCTTGTGCTTGTTTTTCATTTCCGGCGTCGAGGCCCCCTGAATGGCGTCCAAATCATCCCCCCGGACGGCGGCTGCCGCATCGAAATCCGTCCAGAAAAAGCAACCGAAGAAAGCCGCGAGCGGCCCCGCTGCCCTCTCGAAGGATGAGGAACTGCAGGCCTATCGCGACATGCTGCTGATCCGCCGCTTCGAGGAGAAGGCGGGCCAGATGTACGGCATGGGGCTGATTGGCGGTTTCTGCCACCTCTATATCGGGCAGGAAGCCGTCGTTGTCGGCATGCAGGGCGCGATCGAGGAAGGCGATCAGGTCATCACCGGTTATCGCGACCACGGACACATGCTCGCAACCGGCATGGACCCGAAAGGCGTCATGGCCGAACTGACCGGACGCTCGGGCGGCTATTCGAAAGGCAAGGGCGGCTCGATGCACATGTTCAGCGTCGAGAAGAAATTCTATGGCGGCCACGGCATCGTGGGCGCGCAGGTGCCGCTCGGCACCGGCCTTGCCTTCGCAAACAAGTATCGTGAAAACGGAAAGGTCTGCCTGACCTATTTCGGCGACGGTGCGGCGAACCAGGGCCAGGTCTATGAGAGCTTCAACATGGCCGAACTCTGGCAGTTGCCGGTCGTCTATGTGATCGAGAACAATCAGTACGCCATGGGCACGAGCGTCGCCCGCGCGAGCGCGCAGACGAACCTCGCCAAGCGCGGCGTGAGCTTCAACATTCCGGGCGAACAGGTCGACGGCATGGATGTGCGCGCCGTGCGCGAGGCGGGCAAGCGCGCTGTCGATGCATGCCGCGCAGGCAAGGGCCCCTACATCCTGGAAATGATGACCTATCGCTATCGCGGTCACTCCATGTCGGACCCTGCGAAATACCGCGCCAAGGAAGAAGTGAACAAGATGCGTGCCGAGCACGATCCGATCGAGCAGGTGAGACTGCGCCTCATCGAAGCAAAATCGCTTTCCGAAGACGATCTGAAAAAGATCGACAAGGAAATCAAGGCGATCGTCAGCGAGGCCGCCGAGTTCGCCCAGTCGAGCAAGGAGCCGGACGCATCCGAGCTCTGGACCGACGTTCTTGCCGATGTGGAGGCATGACGCTCATGCCGATTGAAGTGCTCATGCCGGCCCTTTCGCCCACGATGGAAGAGGGCACGCTCGCCAAATGGCACGTAAAGGTGGGCGACAAGGTGAATGCGGGCGATGTGATCGCCGAAATCGAGACCGACAAGGCAACGATGGAAGTCGAGGCCGCGGACGAGGGCACGATCGCGAAAATCCTCGTCGATGAAGGCACAGAGAATGTGAAGGTGAACGACGTCATCGCGCTTCTCACCGAGGAAGGCGAAGACGCATCGGAAGCGAAGGCCACGCCGAAAAAGGCGCCGAAAACCGAGCCCGGGCAGGGCGAAGCAACGAGCCGCGAAACGCGCGAAAAGACCGTCACCGAACGCAAACAGCCCAAAGCCAAGGTTGAAAGCGACCCCGATATTCCCGAAGGCACGGTATTCGTGACGCAGACCGTGCGCGAGGCGCTGCGCGATGCGATGGCCGAAGAAATGCGGCGCGACGACCGCGTCTTCGTCATGGGCGAGGAAGTCGCGCAGTATGAAGGCGCCTACAAGGTAACGCAGGGCTTGCTCGCCGAGTTCGGCGACAAGCGCGTGGTCGATACGCCGATTACCGAACATGGCTTTGCCGGTCTCGGCGTCGGCGCGGCGATGGCGGGACTGAGACCGATCGTCGAATTCATGACGTTCAATTTCGCCATGCAGGCGATGGACCAGATCATCAATTCCGCCGCGAAGACGCGCTACATGTCGGGCGGACAGATGTCGTGCCCCATCGTCTTTCGCGGACCCAACGGGCCTGCCTCCCGCGTCGGCGCGCAGCACAGCCATGACTATGCGTCCTGGTATGCGCATATTCCGGGGCTGATCGTGATAGCGCCTTATTCGGCGGCCGATGCCAAAGGTCTTCTGAAGGCCGCGATCCGCGATCCGAATCCGGTCGTGTTCCTCGAAAACGAAGTGCTCTACGGCAAGAGCTTCGATGTACCGAAAGTCGACGATCATGTTCTGCCCATCGGCAAGGCGCGCGTGATGAAGGAGGGCAGCGACGTGACCCTCGTCTCGCACAGCCACGGCATCGCATACTGTCTTGAAGCGATGGCGAAGCTTGAAGAGGAGGGCCTCGACGTCGAGTTGATCGACCTGCGCACCATCCGCCCGCTCGACATGGAAACCGTGATCGCTTCGGTGAAGAAGACCAACCGCCTTGTCACCGTCGAGGAGACATGGCCGGTCTGCGGCATCGGTGCCGAGATCGCGGCCGAGGTGCAGGCCAGGGCCTTCGATTATCTCGATGCGCCGATCCTGCGCGTCGCGCAAAAGAACGTGCCGATGCCTTACGCGGCCAATCTCGAAAAGCTTGCGCTGCCAAGCGCCGAAGAAGTGATAGAGGCGGTGAAAACCGTCTGCTATCGCTGAGGAGCGCGGTCCATGCCTACACCCATCCTGATGCCCGCGCTTTCGCCGACCATGGAAGAAGGCACGCTTGCCAAATGGTATGTGAAGAAAGGCGACAGCGTGAGAGCCGGCGATGTGATCGCCGAGATCGAAACGGACAAGGCGACCATGGAAGTGGAAGCCGTGGACGAGGGAACGATCGGCCGTATTCTCGTCGATGAGGGAACGGAGGGCGTTGCCGTCAACAAACCCATCGCCATTCTTCTGGACGAGGGCGAAGACGAAAGCGCGCTCGAAGACTATGCGCCTTCGGGAACCGCCGCGCCGAAAAATCAGCCGCCGCAGGAAGCCCCCGCGCAGCAACCTAAACGGGAAGCGTCGGGCAAGGAGAAGCCTGTCGCCGATGCCGGCGCCAGGGCACCCTCCGCGCCGGCGACAACGAAGGGCGAGCGCGTCTTCGCATCGCCGCTTGCCCGCCGCATCGCCGCGCAGCAGGGGATCGACCTTGCCGCCATCGCGGGATCGGGACCGCGCGGCCGCGTCGTGAAGGCAGACCTCGAAGGCGCCCCGAAAGCAGCCCCGAAGAAAGAGGCTGCAGGCGCCGCCGCAACCGCACCGATGCCGGGCATTGATCCGCGCGCCTTCTACGACAAGAATTCCTACGAGGAAGTGCCGCTCGATGGCATGCGCAAGACCATCGCGCGCCGCCTCACGCAATCGATGCAGGAGATCCCGCATTTCTATCTGACCATCGATTGCGAACTCGACGAACTTCTCGTTGCGCGCGCGAAGCTCAACGAGGAAGCGGGCGAGGGCGTAAAGCTCTCTGTCAACGACTTCCTCATTCGCGCCGCCGCGCTCGCGCTCATCAAGGTGCCGGACGCGAATGTGAGTTTCGCGGGCAACGCGCTTCTGAAGCACAAATCGGCCGATATCGGCATTGCGGTCGCTCTCGACGGCGGCCTCATCACGCCCATTATTCGCAACGCCGAGACGAAGGGCCTTGCCGAGATTTCAGCGGAAGCGAAGTCGCTCGCCGCGCGCGCCCGCGAGAAGAAACTGAAACCTTCCGAATATGAAGGCGGCAGCTTCTCGATCTCCAATCTGGGCATGTTCGGCATCAAGCATTTCACAGGCGTCATCAATCCGCCGCAGGCCGCCATCCTCGCTGTCGGCAAGGGCGAGGCGCGACCGGTCGTGAAGAACGGCAAGCTCGAAATAGCGAACATGATGACGGTCACCATGTCCTGCGACCACCGCGCCATCGATGGCGCGCTCGGCGCGCGCTTCCTCGAGGCCTTCAAGGCTTACGTGGAATATCCCGCAAGGATGCTGATGTGATGGCCGGGCAATACGATGTCGTCGTGATCGGTTCCGGCCCCGGCGGTTATGTCGCCGCGATCCGCGCCTCGCAGCTCGGCCTCAAGGCCGCGGTCGTGGAGCGCGATGCGCTGGGCGGCATCTGCCTCAACTGGGGCTGCATTCCGACCAAGGCGCTGCTTCGCTCGGCGGAGATCTACGAGACCTTGCATCGTCTCGATGAGTTCGGTCTCAAGGCCGAGAAGATCGGCTATGATGCTGAAGCCGTCGTAACCCGCAGCCGGAATGTCGCCGCGCAACTATCGAACGGCGTCAAGTTCCTGATGAAGAAGAACAAGATCGACGTCATCGAAGGAACGGGGCGGCTCGCCGGCGAAGGCAAGGTCGCCGTCGAGACGAAGGACGGCAAGACGAGCGAGATCGCGGCAAGGAACATCATCCTCGCGACTGGTGCGCGGGCGCGCGTGCTGCCAGGCCTTGAGCCGGACGGCAAGACGATCTGGACCTATCGCGAGGCCATGGTGCCGAAGGCGATCCCGAAATCGCTGATCGTCGTCGGGTCCGGCGCCATCGGCATCGAGTTCGCAAGCTTCTACCGCGCTTTCGGCGCCGAGGTGACGATTGTCGAAGTGCTCGACCGCATCCTTCCCGTCGAGGATGAGGAAATTTCGAAGGAGGCCGCCCGCGCCTTCAGGAAGCGCGGCATCCGCATTCTCACCGGCGCGAAGATCGAGAAGACGGACGTCTCCGGCAACGGCGCGAAAATGACCGTGACCGTTGGCGGCAAGAGCGAAACGCTCGAAGCCGAAAAACTCATCTCCGCCGTCGGCATCGTCGGCAATGTCGAGAATATCGGCCTCGAAAAAGCGGGCGTGAAGGTCGAGAAGACGCATGTCGTCGTCAACGAATGGCTGGAGACAGGCGTGAAGGGCATCTACGCCATCGGCGATCTCGCCGGTCCGCCCTGGCTCGCGCACAAGGCGAGCCACGAAGGCATCCTGGCCGTCGAACGCATTGCCGGTGTCAAGGGCATCCATCCCGTCGATCCGCGCCGCATTCCCGGTTGCACCTATTCGACGCCTCAGGTCGCAAGCGTCGGCCTGACGGAAGCGAAAGCGAAGGAACAGGGATACGAGGTCAAGGTTGGCCGGTTTCCCTTCCGCGCGAACGGCAAGGCCATCGCGCTCGGCGAAACGGAAGGCTTCGTCAAGGCCGTCTTTGACGCGAAGACGGGTGAGCTTCTCGGCGCGCATATGATCGGCGCGGAAGTGACGGAACTCATCCAGGGCTATGGCATCGCCATGACGCTGGAGACGACCGAGGCCGAACTCATGCAGGCCGTGTTCCCGCACCCGACGCTTTCCGAAATGATGGGCGAAGCGGTGCTCGACGCTTATGGCCGCGTCCTCCATACTTGATCCTCGAGGACCGGCATCCTTGAGGGTAGGCAGGGGGGGAGAATTGACCGCTGACGAAATACCGGCCGCGCCGCAACGCGCGCCGAAAAATGCCGTCGTCGTTCTTCTGGACAGCCTCAACCGGCACATGCTCGGCGCCTATGGCGGGCGCGAATTCGCAACACCCAATCTCGACCGGTTCGCGGCGCGCGCCACGCGGTTCACGCGGCATTTCACGGGCTCGCTGCCCTGCATGCCCGCGCGGCACGACATCCTCTGCGGGGCGCTCGATTTCCTGTAGCGGCCCTGGGGCTCCGTCGAAATCTGGGAAGATGCCATCACCTATGAGCTGCGCGCGAAGGGCGTGGTGACGCAGCTTATCTCCGACCACCCGCATCTCTTCGAAAGCGGCGGCGAGAACTATCATGTCGATTTCACCGCCTGGGACTATCAGCGCGGTCACGAAGGCGACCCGTGGAAGACGCGGGCCGATCCGAGCTGGGCGGGTGCGCCTAACTTCATGCGCAAGCACATGCCCTATGACGACTCGCGCGGATACTTCCGCGGCGAGGAGGATTTTCCCGGTCCGCGTACCATGGGCGCCGCCGCCAGGTGGCTTGCGGAGAATGCCGGACATCACGACCGCTTCATGCTCTTTGTCGATGAGTTCGACCCGCATGAGCCCTTCGATACGCCGGAGCCCTATGCCTCCATGTACGATCCGGACTGGGAGGGCGCGCATCTCATCTGGCCGCCTTATGTCGACGGCGGTATTGCGAAGGGCGTGATCGACGAGCGGCAGGCGCACCAGATCAGGGCATCGTATGGCGGCAAGCTGACCATGATCGACAAGTGGTTCGGCAAGGTGCTGGACGAGCTTGACCGCCACGATCTCTGGAAGGACACGCTAGTCATTCTTTGTACGGATCATGGCCACTATCTCGGCGAGAAGGACATATGGGGAAAGCCCGGCGTGCCGGTCTATGAGCCGCTTGGGCACATACCCCTGATGATCGCGCATCCGGACGTGGCTCCCGGCACCTGCGACGCGCTGACGACGAGCGTCGACCTCTTTGCGACGCTGGCTGACCTGTTCGGCGTGGAAGTCCGCCAGCGCACGCATGGCCGCTCGCTTCTGCCGCTGATGCACGGGAAGACGGAAAAGATCAGGGACTGGCTGCTCACAGGCGTCTGGGGCCGCGAGGTCCATTACATCGACGGCCGCTACAAATATGCGCGGGGGCCTGCCGGCGACAATGCGCCGCTGAGCATGATGTCGAACCGCTGGTCGACCATGCCGACGCATTTCCTGACGCGCGAGCAGGAATTGCCGCTGCCGGACGAGCGGGCATTTCTCGACCGGATGCCGGGGAGCAAGGTGCCGGTCATCCACCAGCAATGGCAGAAGGGCGACATGTTGCCTTATTGGGCGCTGACGCGCTTCTCCGGGCACCATCTCTACGATCTCGAGGACGACCCTGGCGAGAGCCGGAATCTCGCGGGATCGAAGCTGGAAAAAGACCTGTCGGAACGGCTGCGCGCGGCGCTCCGCGAACTGGGGGCACCCGACAGCCAGTTTCTGCGGTTGGGGCTGTTCACAAATCCGGCATAGACAGGATTGTTTAACCATTGCGGCCTTAACCTTCACACAGGAGGAGTGAGGCGTGACGACGAAAAGCGATGTTCATTCGGCGGGCAGCGACATCGGCTACTCGGTTGTCGAGGCCGACGAACCGCGTCATCCCCATTGCCGCCACTTCCTTGAATATTGGAAAGCGCGCCTGCAGCCCGACGGCGTCATGTTGCGCGAGGATTTTAATCCGCTCGACATGCCGCACGCGATGGGCGGCATGTACGTTGTCGAGCCGGCGAATGGTGGTGCGGACATGCGCTACCGGCTGGTCGGCAGCGAAAACGAGGAGCGCCTCGGCCACAGATTTACCGGCAAGCTCTTCTCGGACTGTTATTCGCCGGAAATGGCCAGCGACCAGGTCGCATTCCACAACCGCATTATCGAGACGCGCCAACCTGCCTGTTTGCGGGGGTATTTCATTGGTGTGGACCTCGAACACGTGCATTACGAGGCGATCTATCTCCCGGTCCGGACGGAGGGAGGCGAAATGCAGATCGTCGGCGGCCTCTACGAGCTGCCGAAAGACAAGGCCTGAGTCGCGCGGAAGACGGCCAGATTTGCTTGAATCGGACCAAGCGGCTATCCATGTCCTGTCAGGCAAACGGTATCCGAATTCATGGTCACGATCGTAGATACGCTGAAGCCGGGCGCGGCAAAGCCCCGGCACCCGGAAAAAGCGAAGCGTCCCGACACGCCGGTACTGCGCAAGCCGGAGTGGATCCGCGTCAAGGCGCCGGGGTCACCGGTTTATGCCGAGACGAAGCAGGTCGTCCGGGAGAACAACCTCGTCACGGTTTGCGAGGAAGCCGGCTGTCCCAACATCGGCGAGTGCTGGACCAGGAAGCACGCCACCATGATGATCATGGGCGACACCTGCACGCGCGCCTGCTCATTCTGCAACGTGAAGACGGGCCTTCCCGCGCCGCTCGATGCGCAAGAGCCCGAGAACGTCGCAACGGCCGTGGCAAAGCTCGGCCTTCGCCATGTCGTCATTACCTCCGTCGACCGCGACGACCTCGCCGATGGCGGCGCACAGCATTTCGTCGAGGTGATCGAAGCGATCCGCCGCCGCTCGCCGGGCACCACCATCGAAATCCTGACGCCGGACTTCCTGCGCAAGGAGGGCGCGCTGGAGAAGGTGGTGGCGGCGAGGCCCGATGTCTTCAACCATAATCTCGAGACCGTGCCGCGGCTCTATCTCGGCATCCGTCCCGGCGCGCGCTATTTCCATTCCCTGCGTCTTCTGCAGCGCGTGAAGGAAATCGATCCGACGATTTTCACGAAGTCCGGAATCATGGCCGGTCTCGGCGAAACGCGCGAGGAAGTACTGCAGGTAATGGACGACATGCGTTCCGCCTCGATCGACTTTCTGACGATCGGACAATATCTGCAGCCGACGCGAAAACACGCCGCCGTCGACCGCTTCGTGACGCCGGAAGAGTTCAAGTCCTATGAGCGTATCGCGCGGACCAAGGGCTTCCTGCTCGTCTCGTCAAGTCCGCTGACGCGTTCGTCTTATCATGCGGACGAGGACTTTGCCCGCCTTCGCGAAGCGCGACAGGCGATGCTCGCACGAGGCTGACAGTCCCATGACGGCGCATGAGAAAACCCGCGACGTCCCCTACGCGGCGGAAGACATGTTCGCACTTGTCGCCGCCGTGGAGCGCTATCCCGATTTCCTGCCCTGGTGCAGCGGTGCGCGGATCAGGCGCCGCGAGACGATCGGCGGCACGGAAGTGCTGCTGGCGGACCTCATCGTTTCCTACAAGGTATTCCGCGAACAATTCACGAGCCGCGTGACGCTGGATCCGCAAGCAGGCCTCGTCGATGTCGGATATGTGCAGGGGCCGTTCCGCTACCTCCACAACAAGTGGCAGTTCGAGCCGCTGCCCGAAGGCGGTTGCCGTATCCATTTTTTCATCGATTTCGAATTCAGAAGCGCGACGCTGCAAAAAATGATCGGCGCCGTCTTCGCCAAGGCATTCGAAAAGATGATGCAGGCATTCATCGATCGCGCCGGCGAACTCTATGGCGCCAGCCGCGGTTCGCCGTCATTCGAACCGGGCGCGCCGGTTCCCTCGACGGACAGGTCTACATCATCCGCCGCACGAGATTGAGCGCCGCTTCGACGCTTTTCATGCGTATTTCGTCGCGTCCGATATCGCCGAACAACTGCATCTCGTGAAGGATGCTGCGGCCGCTACGTGCCGCTCCGAAATGGACAAGGCCCACAGGCTTCATCGGTGTGCCGCCGCCCGGTCCGGCAATCCCGGTAACCGAAACGGCGATGTGCCCGCGCGAGTTTTTCAGCGCGCCTTCCGCCATCGCCCGTGCGACGGGTTCCGAGACCGCGCCGAAATCGGCGATGAGGTCGCCCGGCACGTCCAGCATGTCGCGCTTCGCCTCGTTCGAATAGACGACAAATCCGCGTTCGACGACATCCGATGAGCCGGAGATATCGGTGAGCAAGCCCGCGATCAGCCCGCCTGTGCAGCTTTCGGCCGTGACGATCTTGAGCTTTGCCTCGCGTGCATCGGCGAGCGTGAGTTCCGCGAGGTGGACGAGACGACGGGGAAAGATGCTCATGTCAGAACCAGCCAGAGAATATCGAGGAAAATGAAGGTGAAGATGGCGAAGAGCGCGGCAGCGATGTCGTCGATCATGACGCCGAACCCGCCTTTGAAGCGCCGTTCCATCGCGCCGATCGGCCAGGGC
This sequence comes from Alphaproteobacteria bacterium HGW-Alphaproteobacteria-3, assembly GCA_002842875.1. GTDB lineage: Bacteria > Pseudomonadota > Alphaproteobacteria > Parvibaculales > Parvibaculaceae > Parvibaculum. The sequence continues at coordinate 20,276 of PHEF01000002.1, forward strand.
TTCAGAATGTCGAAGAAGCGGAAGAGGACAAAGGCCGCGCCCCATGCAACCGGCGTCATCGGCAGGGCGGCGAGAACGAGAAATATCGCGGCGACTTCGTCGATCACGACTTCGGACGCATCGTCCGTCTCCGCCGCCTGACAATATTTTCCCGCAGCCCATATGCCTCCCGCGAAGGCGGCAACCGAGCAGGCAAGGAGCGCCCAGGACCCGCCTGCCCAGCCGGTTGCGACGGCAAACGGAAAGGCGAAGAGCGTCCCCCATGTGCCGGGAGCCGGACGGATGAGACCGGCGCCGAACCAGGTCGCGATGAGAACGGCTGGATGATGGAAGGGAAGGGAAGGCGGCAAGGGGGTCAATCGGATCATGCTGTCACCCGAAGATGAGCGTTGCGAGAGCCTGGGCCGCGATGCCTTCGCCGCGGCCGGTGAAACCAAGCCCCTCCGTCGTGGTCGCCTTGACGCTCACCCGCGTCACGTCGACGGACAGAATGCCGGCGACACGTTTCCGCATGGCGATGACATGAGGACCGATCTTCGGTTGCTCGCAGATCAGCGTGAGATCGACATTCGATATCCGTGCACCGCCCTCGCGCGCCAGTGTCGCAGCATGGGCGAGAAAGATATCCGACGGCGCGCCTTTCCACTTCGGATCGCTCGGCGGGAAATGCTGGCCGATATCGCCCGCGCCGATGGCGCCGAGGATCGCGTCGGTGATCGCATGAAGTCCGGCATCCGCGTCCGAATGGCCGACAAGGCCGAAGGTGTGCGGCACCTTCACACCGCACAGCCAGACGTGATCGCCCGGCCCGAACCGGTGAACGTCGAAGCCGGTGCCCGTCCTCACATCTCCGCCCCGCATGATCATGCGCTCCGCCCGCCTGATATCTTCCGCGCTCGTAATCTTGATATTGTCGTCGTCGCCCGCGACCATCGCGACGTCGACGCCCGCGGCCGCCGCAACAGCCACATCGTCCGTATACTCATCGCCCGATGCGCGCCGATGCGCGTCGAGAATGGCGCCGAAGCGAAAGGCCTGGGGTGTCTGTGCGCGCCAGAGCCCGGTGCGGTCGACCGTCTCGCCCGCAAGTCCCTCCGCCGTCGCACGGCGGATCGTGTCGGTGACGGCGAGGGCGGCAAGGGCGCCTGCATGTTCCGCCAAGGCCAAAATGCAATCCGCGATGAGCCGCGCCGAAACCATCGGCCTTGCCCCGTCATGGATGAGCACGTAATCGGGCGGCGTGGCGGCGAGCCTTTCGAGGCCCGCCCGAACCGATGCCTGGCGGGTCGCCCCGCCGATGCACGGGGGCAGAAGCTTTGGCAGGCCCGCCGAGGCCAACTCATAGGCCTCCTTGTCATCCTCATGAATGACAGGAAGGACGCTCGAAATGTGGGGATGGGCGGCAAAGGCGCCGAGGGTCCGGCGAAGCACGGGCTCCCCGGCAAGCTGGCGATATTGCTTCGGCGCGCCGGGTCCCGCGCGGCTTCCGCGGCCGGCCGCCACAATCAGCGCGGCGACGTTCATATCCGCTCGTTTCGCACCCCGCGCGATCCCGCGCAAGCGATTTGCCTTGCCGAAACTTTAGGCAGGTGCTAAATTGGGCAAAATTTGTGCAGTTTCTTCGGGTGCCCAAAGTTTGACCATCTCCATTGGCTCACACACGCTTCGCAATCCTGTGCTTCTCGCCCCCATGGCCGGCGTGACGGATCTGCCGTTCCGCCGGGTGGCGCATGGCCTGGGCGCGGGGCTCGTCGTGTCGGAAATGGTGGCCAGCGACGAGCTTGTCCGGGCGCGTCCGGATGTGGTGCGCAGGGCCGCAGGCGCCGGGGAGTTCCGCCCGCTATCGATCCAGCTTGCCGGGCGCGAAGCCCGCTGGATGGCCGAAGGGGCCCGGGTCGCCGAAGCGGCGGGAGCCGACATCGTCGACATCAACATGGGCTGTCCAGCCAAACAGGTAACCTCCGGCCTCTCCGGCTCGGCCTTGATGCGCGACCTCGATCATGCCGAAAGCCTGATCCGGGCAACCGTGGATGCGACGGGCGTGCCCGTCACGCTCAAGATGCGGACGGGATGGGACGAGACGCGGCGCAACGCGCCCGAACTCGCCATCCGCGCGGAGGCAGCGGGCGTGGCGATGGTGACGGTGCACGGCCGGACGCGCTGCCAGTTCTACAAGGGCAGGGCGGATTGGGACTTCATTGCCGAAGTGAAGAAGGCGGTCTCCATTCCCGTCATCGCCAATGGCGACGTGACGAGCGAGGAGGACGCGCGCGCGATCCTCGATGCGTCCGGCGCCGACGGTGTGATGATCGGACGCGGCGCGCAGGGCCGCCCCTGGTTTCTCGATCAGATTGCCCATTTTCTCGCAACCGGCGAAAAGCGCGCCGCACCCTCCTGGAAGGCGCAGGGCGAAATCGTTGCCGCGCATTACCGCGACATGCTCGCGCATTACGGTGAGGCGCTCGGTATGCGCGTCGCCCGCAAGCATCTCGTCTGGTACCTCGAGGAAGCATCGCGGCGCTTCCCCGAAGACGCCATGGCGACGAAGCGCGCCGTGGTGCGCATGAGCGATCCGCGCGACGTGCTTGCGGCGCTTTCGGCATTCTATGTGCAGGCGGGCGAGGCCGAGCCCGCAGATCCATCCACGAAAAGGGAGGCCGCGTGATGTCGCAAGCCGTTCGCGCTCTTGGTTCCGGCGGTCCGCCGGAGGCGAGTGTGATCCTGAAATCGATGCCGCATCCGGTTCTCCTGATCGATCGCGACATGCGCATCGAATATGTGAATGGCAGCGCCGAGGAATTTTTCGCCGCCAGTTCCGCCATGCTGCTCGGTCATCCGTTGAACGATATCGTCGCCTTTGGCAGTCCTCTCCTCGCGCTGATCGGGCAGGTCTTCGAGCGCGGCGTCTCGGTGAACGAATATGGCGTCGAGATCGGCACACCGCGTATCGGCGATCGCCAGGTCGACATCCAGGTGACGCCGCTCGCCGAATATCCGGGCCACGTTCTCCTGCTTCTCCAGGTGCGCACCATGGCGCAGAAGATGGACCGCCAGCTCACGCATAGAGGCGCGGCGCGATCCGTCACCGGTATGGCCTCCATTCTCGCCCATGAAATCAAGAACCCGCTCTCCGGCATTCGCGGCGCCGCGCAGCTTCTCGAAATTTCCGGATCGCCGGAGGACAAGACGCTCACCCGCCTCATCTGCGAGGAGACCGACCGCATCTGCAAACTTGTGGACCGGATGGAGGTTTTCTCCGACGAGCGGCCGGTCCCGCGCGAGCCCGTGAACATTCACCTCGTGCTCGGACATGTGAAGCAGCTTGCAACGACAGGCTTTGCAAGAAACATCCGTATCGTCGAGGAATACGATCCATCGCTGCCGCCCGTGCTCGGCGACAAGGACCAGCTCATCCAGGTCTTCCTCAATCTCGTGAAGAACGCCGCCGAAGCCATCGGCGGTTCGGATGGCGAGATTGTGCTCACCACCGCCTACAGGCCCGGCGTCCGTCTTTCGATGCCCGGCAGCCGGGACCGCGTGAGCCTGCCGCTTGAGATATGCGTGATCGACGACGGCGGCGGCGTTCCCGGCGACCTCATGGAACATCTCTTCGATCCCTTCGTGACGACGAAGTCGTCCGGCACCGGTCTTGGCCTGGCGCTGGTCGCGAAGATCATCGGCGACCATGGCGGCATCGTCGAATGCGAGAGCCTGCCGAGAAAAACCATCTTTCGCGTGCTGCTGCCCATGCATACGGGCGCAACCGCGATCCACGACGAAACCGCGCACTGACAGGAGCAGCGCCCATGCCAAGCGGCACCATTCTTCTTGCGGATGACGATGCGGCGATCCGGACCGTGCTCAATCAGGCACTCGGAAGGGTCGGTTACGACGTCCGTTCCACTGGCAACGCGGCAACCCTGTGGCGTTGGGTGAGCCAGGGCGAGGGCGATCTCATCATCACCGACGTCGTGATGCCGGACGAAAACGCTTTCGATCTCATCCCGCGGATCAAGCGCGTGCGCCCCGATCTGCCCATTGTGGTCATGAGCGCGCAGAACACGCTGAAGACCGCGATCACGGCGGCGGAGCGCGGCGCCTACGAATATCTGCCCAAGCCGTTCGATCTCAACGAATTGATCCGCGTCGTCGACCGGGCGATGACGGCACCGCGCGAACCCGCGATTGCACGCCAGCAGCCGGAAGAAGGCGAAAAGATTCCGTTGATCGGCCGTTCGCCCGCCATGCAGGACATCTACCGCGTCCTCGCGCGGCTCATGCAGACGGACCTCACGGTGATGATCTCGGGCGAGTCCGGCACCGGCAAGGAACTCGTCGCCCGCGCGCTGCACGATTATGGCCGCCGCCGCAACGGGCCCTTCGTTGCCGTCAACATGGCGGCCATCCCGCGTGAACTCATCGAAAGCGAACTCTTCGGTCACGAGAAGGGCGCCTTCACCGGCGCAAGCCAGCGCGCGACGGGCCGCTTCGAGCAGGCCGAAGGCGGCACGCTCTTCCTCGACGAGATCGGCGACATGCCCATGGAGGCGCAAACGCGCCTTCTCCGTGTCCTCCAGCAAGGCGAATACACGACGGTCGGCGGCCGTACGCCGATCAAGACCGATGTGCGCATTGTCGCGGCGACGAACCGCGACCTCCGCCAGCTCATCAATCAGGGCCTCTTCCGCGAGGACCTTTTCTTCCGCCTGAACGTCGTCCCCATCCGCCTGCCGCCGCTCCGCGAGCGCACGGAAGACATCGCCGATCTCGTTCGCCACTTCCTCGGTCAGGCCGAGGACGAAGGGCTGCCGCCCAAGACGATCGACGCGGAAGGGATGGAACTCCTCAAGCGCTACCGCTGGCCGGGCAATGTGCGCGAACTGGAAAATCTCGTTCGCCGCCTGGCGGCCCTCTACACGGAGGAAACGATCGGTGCCCGCATCCTCGAATCGGAACTGGCGGAGCCGGACTTCGGCAAGCCGGCCGCTCAGCCGGCAACGGACGAACCGCTGGCCTCCTCGGTCGAGAGGACGCTCAATCGCATCTTCTCGACCCATGGCGACGACCTGCCGCCGCCCGGCCTCTACGAGCGCCTGCTGAAGGAGGTCGAGAAGCCGCTTTTCAGCATGAGTCTCGCGGCCACGCGCGGCAATCAGATCAAGGCGGCGCATCTTCTGGGCATCAACCGCAATACCCTCAGGAAGAAGATTCGCGAGCTCGACATCCAGGTGATCCGCGGTTTGAAGTGACGAGGGCCCGGTTAACCCTCCGCTCAAGCCCTTTATGACACTGATGTAAACCGGCGACACTATGCGCCAACCGCACCCAAGCGGTATGCGCCCTTTCGGCAACGCTGAAAGGAGGTGTTGAATGAGCACGCTCGCATCAGCGGCGCTGCTAATCCCAATGGTTATGGGCTGGGGTGCCAGCGGGCTCGCTTGTGATTTTGTCGGCCGACACGATAGTCATTTTCATGCAGAAGCGAGTTGTCCTAGTTTTCCGGAACACGTCTTCATACTCGATGAAGCCAAAAAGATATGGCCTGTTGGGATGCACGTTGGTTGTGCCGAATTGGTGGTCTTCCCCACCTGCAACGACATTATCTTTGATTTGAGTGTCTTCATTCCGATAGGTCGGAACAACGCCGCTAGGCTCATCGTAAGACCATTCGTAGTGCAGCTTTTTGAGTATGCCGGGCGTTTGACCGTGATTGAACACTTTGACTTCAATCTCTGGGATCACGGACAAGTAGTCATTCACGATTTTTTTTCCGCCCACTACGAGGTAGGCCCTTATTTGAGCCTCCCCCATCTCTCTGGTAGCGGTAACGGCATCTTGGGCGGCACGGTTAGCCATGTAGGTCAGGCCAAGCGTCACGAAGAGCAAGAAGGTGCCGACGCCGACGAGCACTGTGGAGTAGAGCGCATAGTCCCGCATATCCTGCGTGGCAGCGTTCATTGCTCTTGTGGATTCGTCCATGCCAACTTGGGCGTTAACGTCCGCTATCTCCCGTTGGCGGGCTTCTTCTTCTCGGCGCTCGCGGGCGTCGGCGGCGGCCTGATCCTCGACAACGTGAACCGGCAGAGGAATCGGAAGCGTTTGGGCTGGGCGCTCCTGTTGGGTTGCCTCCCCCTGTCCGGCTTGAGCTTCTTCTTTGGCTTGCCCTGAAAAGGCGAACAGTGTCAGTCCAAGCGCAATGATTGCGAGCCGATAGCTTCTAGGCATTGAAGTAAAAACGCCGCTGTGAATTTCCCCCGAGAGAGCTTATTGCGGACGTTTACCTCCTTCTCGTCAACGCCTATTTCGGCCAGCTTTTCGACTAGCTGGGAATAGGTCACGCCTTTCCGTTTTAGCTCTGATTTCAAGAGGTTAGCGGCTTTCGCTTCCCAGTCCGTCTTTTCGGCCATGTATCACCTGCGATGAAAAACGTATCGTAAATGATACTTATGCCCTTGTATGGGCTACGTCAACGTACTATATCCGTTGCATAGGCAACGGAAACGATGACAAATGGCACAGCATTTCCTTCTTAGCGCAAAGGCCCGGACGCTCTCACTGGCGAAAGTCATGCGGATGAGTGAGACGGAGGCTTACGCCATGTTCCGGGCGCTCCGCTGGGCCGAAGGCGAGCCGGTCTGCACCCATTGCGGCCATGCCGGGGCTTACGAGTACCAGTCCCGCCGCATCTTCAAGTGCAAGGCCTGCCGTCGTCAGTTCTCTGTCACGTCCGGTACGGTGTTCTCGCATTACAAGCTGCCGATGCGCGATTACCTTGCCGCCGTGGCGATCTTCGTCAACGCGGTGAAGGGTGTTTCGGCGCTCCAGCTTTCGCGTGATCTTGGCGTCCAGTACCGCACCGCCTTCGTTCTCGCCCACAAGCTCCGGGAAGCCCTTGCGAGCGAGCAGGACGGTGTGACGCTGGCCGGTGATATCGAAGTGGACGGCGCGTACTTCGGCGGCTACGTCCGCCCGGAGAACCGCAAGGAAGATCGCAAGGACCGCCGCTACGCCATCAACAAGAACGGCAAGCGCAAGTCGGTCGTCGTCATGCGTGAGCGTGGCGGGCGTGCCGTGACGGCGGTATTCCCGACCGAGCACGCTTCGACGGATTTCATCATGGACAATGTGAAGGCCGGTTCGGTCGTCTATACCGACGAAGCGCCGGGCTGGGATAAGGTGCGGGACTTCTTTCAGGCCTACAGCATCAATCATCAGCTCGCTTATTCGGACGGCCATATCTGCACGAACCAAGCGGAAAGCTATTTCTCGCGTCTCCGCCGTTCGGAGATTGGCACGCACCATTTCATTTCGGGCCGCTACCTTGATCGCTATGCTGGTGAAATGGCGTGGCGTGAAAACCATCGCCGCGACGACAACGGCTCGCAATTCGTCGCCGCTGGCATCCTCGCCATGAAGCCACGCGCTTCCGCGTTCAAGGGATATTCCCAGCGCCACCTTCAAGCCGCCTGACGGCTTCGGATATCGGTTTCAGTTCACACCAGAGGTGCGCCCGCTTTCGAGCGGGCGTTGCCGTTTGCGCTGCGTAGCCCCGCGATACGGTCCATCCGATGAAACGAAGTCACGCCCGCGTCACGCGGCGGGACTACGCTAGGCACCTGTGGTGTGGATGGTGCATAGTGTCGTAAACCGGCAACATTGTTGTTGAACGGTATCGCTTGCCGATACAGAATGTCGCCTTGCCGCAAAGGGAGCGTGGCGCATTAGGCACAGACGAGGCAGCGGGGTTCGATAACCCGCATATCGCCCGCGCCGCCGCGCAGGAACGGGCATGGTACCGACAGATCAAATACACGAAGCCGGCCAGGGCCGTGCGGGAAGCTGGGAAGGACGGCTGTGGCAGCTTGTGAACCGCCGCCGCTTTTCCACGACCTTTTCGATCGGTCTGGTGGTCGCCGCAATCTGCCTCGGCTCCTTCACCTACATGCTGCTGACCGGGCTGACGTCCTTCTCCCCGACGAGGCCCGTTCTCATCTCCCTGCTGCTGGCGAACCTCGTCGTCGTTCTTGTCCTTTTCGCGCTCATCTTCTGGCGCCTGGTCCGGGTCATTCTCGCGCGCGTCAGCGGCACGACGGGCGCGAAGCTGCACGCGCGCCTGGTGACGATGTTCGCGGTTGTCGCGGTCATGCCGGCGATCATCGTCGCCGTCTTTGCGGCCGTGACGCTCAATCGCGGCCTCGATACCTGGTTCGGCGAACGCGCGCAACTCATCATCTCCAACGCGGAGACGGTCGCCGAGGCCTATCTGAACGAACACAGGCAAGTGCTTCGCGGCGACACACTCGCCATGGCCACCGACATCGAGCGCGAGGGCTCGTCCCTCCTTTCCGACCCCGCCCATTTCCACCGCCTGATAACCGGCCAGATGCGTCTGCGGTCGCTGCACGGCGCCTATGTCATCAAGTCGGACGGCCGCATCCTGGCGAAGGCGCGCGGAAGTGTCGACGTCGGTATGCCGGTGGAAGACCATTTCGACGTGGCGCGAAAGGACGACGTGGCGCTCTTCATCGTCGAGGACCACAACCAGATCAGGGCGCTCGTGGCGCTGCCCTCGCTTGAGGATACCTACCTTTATGTGGCCCGCTTCGTGGATGCGAAAGTTCTCGAACATCTTGCCCAGACGCGGGCGGCGGTCACCGAGTACGAAAGTCTCGAAACCCGCCGCAACCAGTTCCAGATCACCTTCGGGCTCATCTATGTCACCGTGGCGCTGATCACGCTTCTGGCGGCGATCTGGCTTGGCCTGTGGGCGGCGAACAGGATCGTCGATCCGATTTCCCGGCTGGTGCGGGCAGCCGAGCGGGTGAGCGTCGGCGACCTGCGGGCGCGCGTCCCCGTGAGCGGCACGGGCGACGAACTTGACACGCTCAGCGGCGCCTTCAACCGCATGACGAGTCAGCTCGAAAGCCAGCGCAACGATCTGATCGAAGCGAACCATCAGCTCGACGAACGCCGCCAGTTCACCGAGGCGGTGCTTTCCGGCGTGAGCGCCGGCGTGCTTGGTCTCGACAATGAAGGCCGCGTGACGCACGCCAACCGCGCGGCACTGCGTTTCTTCGGCTTCACGGAAGCAAATCTTCTGGGCAAGGCGCTTGCGGCGGGTATTCCCGAAATGGCGCCGGCGGTTGCCGACGCCCGTGCACACCCGGACCGCACCGCGCAGGCTCAGGTCATCGTTCCGGAAGGCGGGCAGGATCGCACGCTCAACGTGCGGGTGACGCGCGAGATGACGGATTCCGGTCAAGGCGGTTTTGTGCTCACATTCGACGACATTACCGAACTCGTCAGGGCCCAGCGCACCTCCGCCTGGGCCGATATTGCGCGGCGCATCGCGCATGAAATCAAGAACCCGCTGACGCCGATTCAGTTGTCGGCGGAGCGTCTGCGCCGGAAATACGGCAAGGAGATCACATCCGACCCGGATATCTTCGAGCAATGCACGCAGACCATCATCAGGCAGGTCGGCGACATTGGCCGCATGGTGGACGAGTTCTCGTCCTTCGCCCGCATGCCGACCGCGTCTTTCAAACAGCTCGACCTGAATGAGATACTGCGTCAGGCAGTCTTCCTTCAGCGGATCGGCCACCCCGAGATCGAATACGATCTCGCATTGCCGGAAGAGCCCACCATCGTCGAATGCGACGGACGGCTCGTTAGTCAGGCGCTGACGAATATCCTGAAAAACGCCGCGGAGGCGATCCGCGGACACGATAGCGGAGAAGACGAGGACGATGCGGAAGCGCCGCGCGCGTTCGAGGGGAAGATCGGCCGCATCCGGCTGACCATTCTTCCCGATGAGAACAGCGTCACGATCGTGGCGACGGATTCAGGCTGCGGACTGCCGGACAACAACAGGTCCCGGCTGACCGAACCTTATATGACGACGCATGCGAAAGGTACGGGACTTGGACTCGCGATCGTCAACAAGGTGATGGAAGACCACGCAGGAGAGCTGGTGCTGGAAGACGCCCCGGCAGACGAAGGGTGGGAGAGCGGCGCCCGTGTGCGTCTCGTCTTCCCCCGCCGGCGCCACGCCGAGAGTAGTGGAAGACATGGAAAAACGCGCAACGACGAAGACGTTGCCGGCGATGCAAGCGAAGAGGCTGTTAATGGCGTCTGATATTCTGATAGTCGACGATGAAACCGATATTCGAGAATTGATATCGGGCATCCTGAACGACGAGGGCTACGACACGCGCAATGCGGGCGACAGCGACCGGGCGCTTGCCGCAATCGAGGCGCGCCGTCCGGGCCTTGTCGTTCTCGACATCTGGCTCCAGGGCAGCAGGCTCGACGGTCTGGAACTGCTCGATGTGATCCGTGAGCGTCATCCGGATTTGCCGGTCATCATCATCAGCGGCCACGGCAACATCGAAACGGCCGTCTCCGCCATCAAGCAGGGCGCCTACGACTTCATCGAAAAGCCGTTCAAGGCGGACAGGCTGATCCTCGTCGTGCAACGCGCGATCGAGGCCTTCCGGCTGCGCCGTGAAAACAGCGAGCTGCGCGTGCGCGTAGGCGACGATACGTCGCTCATCGGTGCATCGCCTGCGATCGCGCAGGTCCGTCAGACCGTGGACAAGGTGGCGCCGACGAACAGCCGGGTGCTGATTTCCGGGCCTGCGGGATCTGGCAAGGAGGTCGTCGCGCGGCTGCTGCATGCACGCTCCCGCCGATCCAGCCATTCCTTCGTCGCCCTCAACGCCGCGAACATGGCGCCCGAACGCATGGAGATTGAACTCTTCGGAACCGAGGAAAGTGCGTCGGGCCCGCGCAAGGTCGGCGTATTCGAGCAGGCACATGGCGGCACGCTCTTCCTCGATGAAGTGTCGGAAATGCCGGTTGAGACGCAGAGCAAAATTCTTCGCGTCCTGGTCGACCAGACCTTCGAACGGGTAGGCGGCGGCGCGCGCGTGAAGGTGGATGTGCGCGTCGTTTCCTCGTCGAGCCGGGATCTCCTCGATGAAATATCGAAGGGGCGTTTCCGGGAAGACCTCTATCATCGCCTGAATGTCGTCCCGATCGTTGTGCCGCCGCTTGCCGCGCGCCGCGAGGACATTCCGCTTCTCGTGGAACACTTCATGGGGTTGATCTCCAATGCGACCGGCCTGCCGGCGCGGCGTGTCTCCGACGATGCGATGGCCGCGTTGCAGGCTCATGACTGGCCGGGAAACGTTCGTCAGTTGCGGAACAATATCGAACGCCTTCTGATCCTCTCCTCCGGGGATCCGAGCGCGATGGTGACGGCCGACATGCTTCCGGCGGAAGTCGGTGCCTCCGCCCAGATGACGGTGAACGGGGCGGGGGGAGAGCACATCATGGCGCTGCCGTTGCGGGAGGCGCGCGAAACTTTCGAGCGCGAATACCTGATGGCCCAGATCAGCCGCTTCGGCGGCAACATTTCGCGGACGGCGGCTTTCATCGGCATGGAGCGTTCCGCGCTTCACCGCAAGCTGAAGTCGCTTGGCGTCGCGGCGGCCAACCGTCCGGACGTACTGGCCTGATCCATCCGACGATGCGTAAAAACGGGAACTCCTCATCATGAAGGTAATTGTCTGCGGGGCCGGGCAGGTGGGCTTCGGCATCGCGCGCCAGCTCGCTTCCGAGCAGAACGACGTGACGGTGATCGACCAGTCGCCGCAACTCGTTCACCAGATTTCCGACACGCTCGACGTTCGCGCCATCGTCGGGCACGGCGCACATCCCGACGTTCTGGAGCGTGCGGGAGCCGCCTCCGCCGACATGCTCATTGCCGTCACCTTTCATGACGAAGTGAACATGATTGCCTGCCAGGTCGCGCATTCGGTCTTCAATGTACCCACGAAGATCGCGCGCGTCCGTTCCCAGAGCTACCTGCAGCCGGGGTTCCAGGATCTCTTCGCGCAGGATCACCTGCCGATCGACGTCATCATTTCGCCCGAACTCGAAGTCGGCAAGGCGGTCCTGCGTCGCCTCGCGGTGCCGGGCGCCTTCGACATTCTCAGCTTTGCCGACGGCAAGGTGAACGTGGTCGGCGTGACGCTTGAGGAAGACTGCCCGATCGCGAACACGCCGCTGCGCCAGTTGACAGATCTTTTCCCGGATCTTCGTTCCCGGGTGGTCGGCATCGTTCGTAACGGCGAACTTTTCGTGCCCCAGAGCGACGACCCCATGCTCGTCGGCGATGAAGCTTATTTTGCCTCGGATGTGCGCGACGTTCGCCGCACGCTCGGCATCTTCGGCCACGAGGAAGTCGCCGCCCGGCGCATCATCATCGTCGGCGCGGGCAATATCGGTCTCCATGTCGCTCACGAGCTGGAGACAAACCATCCCGGCACGCGCGTGAAACTTATCGAAAGCGACCGCGAGAAGGCGGTTCAGGCCGCCGACCGGTTGAAGCGTTCGATCGTGTTGCACGGCAGCGGCCTCGATCCCGAGCTCCTGCAGGAGGCGGGCATCGCGGAAACGGAAACGCTTGTCACGCTCACGAACAGCGACCAGACGAACATTCTCTCCTGCGTTGTGGCCAAGCGCGAAGGCTGCCAGCGGACCATGGCGCTCATCAACAACAACACCTATGCGCCGCTGATGCGCTCGCTCGGCATCGACGCCTTCATCAACCCGCGCGGCGCCACTGTCTCCACCGTCTTGCAGCATGTCCGCCGCGGCCGTATTCGCGGCCTGCAATCCGTGCATGACGGCGCCGCCGAGGTGATCGAGGCCGAAGCGCTCGAAACCTCGACCCTCGTGGGCAAGCCGCTGCGCGAGGTGAACCTGCCGGACGGCATCCTCGTCGGCGCGGTCATCCGGAACGACGAAGTCATCATTCCCCGTGGCGGCACCGAGATCGAGGCCGGGGACCGCGTCGTTCTCTTCGCCCGCTCCGATCAGGTGAGGAAGGTGGAACAGATGTTCCGCGTCAGCCTCGAATTCTTCTGAGCCAAAGGAACGTCCCTTGTCGCGCATCGCCTATGTCAACGGCCGCTATCTCCGCCACGCGGAAGCGAGCGTTCACATCGAGGACCGCGGATATCAATTCGCGGACGGAATCTACGAGGTTTGCGGTATTCGCGGCGGCAAGCTCAGGGACGAGAGGCTCCATCTCGAACGGCTGCAGCGCTCTCTCCGCGAACTGCGAATGGATATGCCCGTCTCCCTTTCCGCGCTGAAGGTCATTCTTCGCGAAGTGGTCCGGCGCAACCGCATTGCGAACGGCATGGTCTATTTCCAGGTGACGCGCGGCGTCGCCCCGCGCGACCATCCCTTTCCGGCAGACGCGCAGGCATCGCTCGTCGTCACCGCCAAACGGCTCAACGAGGCGCGTGTGGCGGTCTCGGTCACCAGGGGCGTCGATGTGGTGACCATGCCCGACCAGCGCTGGGCGCGCCGCGACATCAAATCCGTCGCACTCTTGCCCAACGTGCTCGCAAAGCAGGCGGCGCGCGAGGCGGGGGCCTACGAGGCCTGGCTCGTCGACAGGGAAGGTTTCGTCACCGAGGGCGCCTCGACGAATGCCTGGATTGTGGACAGGGAAGGGCGGCTCATCACGCGGCCGGAGGGGCCGGACATCCTGAGCGGTGTGACGCGCAGCGTCCTGCTGCGTGCCGCAAGGGCCGAGGGGGTGGAGGTCGTGGAGCGGCCCTTCACGCCCGAAGAGGCAAAATCCGCGCGCGAGGCCTTTATCAGCGCCTCATCGGCCATCATCATCCCGGTGGTCCGCATCGACGGCCACCCCGTCGGCAATGCCGCTCCCGGCTCGACGACGCTCCGCCTGCGCGAGGCCTATGGCCGGATTGGCGAGCTTTCCTGACGGCGGTCCCGCCAAACGGCCCCGAAAACCGATAAATTCGCCGTGAATGCATGTGCGAAGTTAATTTCGCACTTGCAGCATAAGCTGAAAAGCCGGACTGTAACCGGGTCGAGCCGCAGCCCGCCGATCCCTTGTGGGGACGGGCGTGTGCCAAAAAAAGCCGGACCCGCGCGGCAAGTGTCCGGCCTCACTTAACGTCATAAATGGGGCCTACCCATGAACGAGAAAACTCATAACTTGCAGGACACGTTCCTGAACCACGTTCGGAAGAACAAGACGACCCTCACCATCTTTCTGGTAAATGGCGTCAAGCTTCAGGGCGTAGTGACCTGGTTTGACAACTTTTGCGTGTTGTTGCGCCGGGACGGCCATTCGCAGCTCGTGTATAAGCATGCGATCTCGACCATTATGCCGGCCCAGCCCGTTCAACTGTTTGAAGCCGATGCCAATGGTGATGAGGCCTGAAGAGACCTCTGCCAAAAGAGCACTGATTGACCGAAGAAACCACGGACACGACTGACCGCGCGCGCGGTGACAAGGACTTTCAGGTGAACCCGAAAGAGCCGACGCGGGCCTTTGTGCTCGTGCCCTGGCTGAAGTCGGCGGAACATCGGGCCAGGCGCGCGGGAACCGCCACGCGGTCTCAGGAGTCGCGGCTCGAAGAAGCCCTGGGGCTTGCCGGCGCCATTTCCCTCAATGTCGTTGGTTCGTCGGTCGTAACGCTCGTGCAGCGGCGTCCGGCGACACTGTTCGGCGAGGGCAAGGTCGAGGAGCTGAAGGGTCAGATCGCCGAACTGCGCGTCGAACTCGTCATCGTCGACGGCCCCCTCGGTCCCGGTCAGCAGCGAAACCTCGAACGCGCCTGGAACGTCAAGGTGCTCGATCGCACCGGCCTCATTCTGGAAATCTTCGGCGAACGCGCGCGGACGCGGGAAGGCACGCTGCAGGTCGAACTCGCGCATCTGAACTACCAGAAGAGCCGTCTCGTCCGAAGCTGGACCCATCTCGAACGTCAGCGCGGCGGCTTCGGCTTTCTCGGCGGCCCTGGCGAAACCCAGATCGAGGCCGACCGCCGCGTGATTCAGGAGCGCATCACCAAGATCGAGCGCCAGCTCGAAACCGTGAAGCGCACCCGCCAGCTCCACCGGAAGACAAGACGCGAGGCGCCTTATCCGGTCGTCGCCCTTGTCGGATACACCAATGCCGGCAAGTCGACGCTCTTCAACCGGTTGACGGAAGCCGGCGTCTTCGCCGAGAACCTCCTTTTCGCGACGCTCGATCCGACGATGCGCAGCCTCCTCCTGCCAAGCGGCCGCAAGATCATCCTGTCCGACACCGTCGGTTTCATTTCCGATCTCCCGACCCATCTCGTCGCCGCGTTCCGCGCCACGCTCGAAGAAGTCCTCGAAGCCGAGGTGATCCTGCATGTGCGCGATGCCGCGCACGAGGAAACGGACATCCAGAAGCGCGACGTCGAGGGGGTGCTGGCATCGCTCGGCGTCACAAGGGAGTCCACCGCGCAAAACAATCAGCATGTCGTCGACGTGCTGAACAAGATCGACCTGCTCGCCGGCGAAATGCACGACGCGGCCGTCAATCTGGCGCGGCGCGAGGCGCTCACCGTCGCCGTCTCCGCGCTGACGGGCGAGGGCACGCAGGAGCTTCTCGCCCTGATCGACAATCTCATCGTCGATGAGGAGCGGAGCGTCCGTTTCGATCTGCGGCCGGAAGAGGGCGAGGCGATTGCCTGGCTTCATGCCAATGCGCATGTTCGCCACCGTGTGGATGGCGAGGACGGTATCGTTCACCTCGATCTTGGCCTCACGCCTCTTGCCGCTGGCCGTTTCGAGAAGCGCTTTCCCGATCTCTCGAAGCGTCTTGGCGAAGCCGCCATTCACGCGGCTGAATGAGCATGGACGATCTCGCCGCTAAAGTTGCCGCGCTGATCGGGGAAGCGTCGGCCGGCATCGTCATGCCGCGCTTTCGCGCCCTTGCGGCGCACGAGGTCGAGGAAAAATCGAAAGGTGACCTCGTAACCATCGCTGATCGCGAGGCGGAACTCTGGCTCGCGCCGAGGCTCGAAGCGCTGGTTCGCGGTTCGCGCGTGCTGGGCGAAGAGGCCGCGGCCGCGGACCCCGCGCTCCTTGCTCACCTCGACGACGACACGCCCCTCTGGACGGTGGACCCCGTGGACGGCACGGGAAACTTTGCCGCCGGCCGCGAGGCGTTCGGGCTCATGGTCTCGCTCGTCGAAGGCGGCGAAACGGTCCGCGCCTGGATCTATCTGCCGGTGATCGATGCGCTCGCTGTCAGCGAACGCGGCGGCGGGGCCTTCTGGCACGACGCAGCCGGAAGCGTGCGGCTCGATGCCGGGGCAGCGCCGGCCGAACTCGCGGCGCAGACGGCGAGCTTCTATGTCCGCTTCATGCCGGATGACTGGAAATCCGGTATCGAAGCCCACGCGGCTGGCGTCGGCGCCACCACTTCGCTGCTCTGTTCCGCCTGGGACTACACGAACGTGGCGCGCGGAAAACACGACTTCATCACCTATCACCGGATGCTGCCCTGGGATCACGCGCCGGGCACGCTGATCCTGCGCGAAGCCGGCGGCGTCGTCCGCGATATCGAAACGGAGTTGGACTACGCGCCGCGAGTGCTGAAAGGGCCGCATCTCGTCGCCCGCGACGAGGAGAGCTGGCAGAGGACCGCGCAACAGATAAGAGCGAAACGCCGCCTCTAGCGCTTCCGCTCTTCCGCCTTCGCCTCGTTCCAGAGCGCGTCCATTTCCTCAAGCGTGGACTGCTCCGGCGTCAGTCCTCGTTCGGCGAGCTTTTCCTCGATGCGGCCGAAGCGGCGGCGGAACTTCGCATTCGCGCGGCGCAGCGCCGCTTCCGGGTCCACCTTCATGTGCCGCGCAAGATTGGCATAGACGAACAGAAGGTCGCCCAATTCGTCCTCCAGCCGGTCGGCATCGCCGCCCTTGGCAACCTCCGCCGAAAGTTCGAGCATTTCCTCGTTGAGCTTGTCGATCACAAGCGAAGTGTCCGGCCAGTCGAAGCCGACGCGCGCAGCGCGGTTTTGAAGCTTGACGGCGCGGGCAAGCGCGGGCAGGGCAAGCGGCACATCGTCGAGAATGCTCGTCTGCGCAAGGCCTTTCGCCGCTTTCTCTTCCGCCTTGATTTCCTCCCAGCGTCCTTTCACGGCGCCTGCGCTGCGCTGTTCCTCGTCGCCGAAGACATGGGGATGCCGCCTTGTCATCTTTTCGCAGATCGCTTGCACGACGCCGGAAAAATCGAAACGGCCTTCTTCCTTCGCCATCTGCGCGTGGAACACGACCTGCAAAAGGAGATCGCCAAGCTCGTCCTTGAGGTCATCCATGTTGCCGCGCTCGATCGCATCGGCAACCTCGTAAGCTTCCTCGATCGTGTAGGGCGCGATGCTTGCGAAATCCTGCTCGAGGTCCCACGGACAGCCCCCGTCCGGATCGCGCAAGCGCGCCATGATGTCGAGCAGCGCTTCGATCCCGCCTGATTCCCTGGACACGAAAACCTGCCTCAGTCGGCCGGCTGGTCGGCAATGCCGCCCGCCGATCCCACCTGCGCGACGGCCGCCGCGGCGTCGCTCGCATTGTGCGGCGCGTGAACGCCGTCACGTTCCTCGATCTTCCGGCGCAGATCGAGCTGCGCCTTGCGGTCGAGCGGGAAACCCCACATCACCATTGCCGCCGCCAGCATGACGATCGCGGGCAGCGTCACATACATCGCCATGAACAGATTGAGCGTTTCGGGCGTGTTCTCGGCCCCGGGCGTAAATTTGATGAAGTCGAGCAGGGGGTAGGTAATGCCGACCGCAAGCGCCGCGCCCACCTTGGCCGTCATGCTCAGCAGCGAATAATAGAGGCCGGTGCGCCGCTGGCCGGTTTCCAGATAGTCCGTATCGATGACGTCGGCCATGATCGAACGCAGCAGGAAGGAGCCCGCGCCATAGGCGATGCCGTAAAGCGAATTGCCGATGAAGAGCCACCAGAATTCGCCGCGCGGAAAGAACACCACGAGCGGCAGCGTCACCGCGCCATAAACCATCGCGATCGCAAGAGTCTTGTGCTTGCCCGCCATATGGCTGAGCCGGATCCAGCCCGGAATACCGACAAAGCCCGCGATGAAGTAGACGAGCAGCAGCAGGCTTGCCGACTTCGGCAGCTCCATCACATAAGAGGCAAAGAAGATGTAGAGCGATCCGGTGATCGCCGGTGCAATGTTCACGAGAAGATCGGCCGCCAGCACGCGCTGCAGAAGCCGGTTCTTCATGATGATTGCCCAGGCCCGCTTCCACGGAATTTGCTGGTGCTGTGTGCTCGGAAATTCAGGCGTCATCCACACCGCGAGAGCGATGGTGATCGGCAGCAGGATGATGATGAACCAGCCCATCGCGGCGACCTTCTCGGCGCCGCCGGCGCCCGCCTCCGATACATTTTCGATGATGGCGGGCAGGGCGAGCACGGTGAACATGCCGAAGATGAGCAGGAACTCGCGCACGCCCTGGATGGTCGAGCGTTCGTTGTAGTCGGCTGAAAGTTCCGCCCCCCACGACATGTGCGAAATGGTAATCAGCGTCCAGCCGATATAAAGGAAGAACATCCATCCCGCGAGGTAGACCCAGGTCACCGGCGGGCTCGGCATGAAGAGCATGTAGGCCGAGACCATGAGGATCGGCGCCGAAATCACGATCCAGTGCCGCCGCCGTCCCCAGCGGGTCGGATACCGGTCCGACATCATCCCGAGAACCGGATCGGTGAACACGTCCCAGAACCGCGCCATCATGAACACCGTGCCGACGACAGTGAGGCTCAGCCCCATGTCGTGTCCGTAGAATGGCGGCAGGTAGACGACGATCGGAAGGCCCAGCGCCGATATCGGGATCGAGGGAAGCCCGAAAGCACCGATCTGAAGGCGTGTCACGCGGCGTTGGTTCACTCGGCTTCTCCCTCGGAAACGATCGTTCGCGCCGTTTCGGCGCCCATGCCTTTCGGCGGGTCTGTCTCGCCCGTCGCGGCAGGTTTATTGATTATTTGTCAGCGCCGCTAAGGAAACCGATTGCACCCCGGATGTCCATGAATTTCGTGGGGTATACGGCCGCATTCCGCCAGATGAAATTCCCCGCGAAATCCTCAGGCGAAATTCTCGTCCGCGACGAAGGGATTGGTCCGCCGCTCGACGCCGAAGGTCGAAAGCGGACCATGGCCGGGCACGAAAGTGACGTCGTCGCCGAGCGGCCAGAGCCTTTCCCGGATCGAGGCGACAAGGGCGCCGTGATCGCCCCTCGGAAAGTCTGTCCGGCCGATCGAGCCCTGAAAGAGAACGTCGCCGACAATGGCAAGCCGCGATGGCTCGTGGAAGAAGACGACATGTCCCGGCGTGTGGCCGGGGCAGTGACGCACGTCGAGGGTGAGCCCGGCGAACTCCACCTTGTCGCCATCCTTGAGCCAGCGGTCCGGCCGGAAGCCGCCCACCGGCGGGAAGCCGTATTTCGCGGCCTGTTCCGGCAGCGCCTCGATCAGGAAGAGGTCGTCCTCATGCGGCCCCTCGACGGGCACGCCCAGCTCGCGGGCAAGATCGCCGGCCGCCGCCGCGTGGTCGAGATGGCCATGTGTCAGCAGAACCTTCTCGATCGTCACGCCGATCTCGGCCGCCGCCTGCTTGATCCGCTCGAGATCGCCGCCCGGATCGCTCACGGCGCCGCGCATGGTCTCGTCGTTCCACAAAAGCGTGCAGTTCTGCTGAAACGGGGTGACGGGGAGAATGGCGGCTTTCAAGCCCATGGCGGAAACTCGTTCGCTTGTGGAATGTCGATGGGCGGAAAGGTAGGGGCTCGCCCGGCGCTTGTCGACCTTGCCAGCATCGGTGCCGGGAGGCGCTCAACAAAAGTCCGGACATATGACTGAGATCAAGGAGTCAGGTTGCCGCATAGCGCATTCTCATCGGCATCTGAAGGCATGAGCGTCTTTATGTGGAGGAGGAACGATATGAACATGCGGATCGCAGCGGCACGTTTTCCCGTTTCAATCCTGGCCGCCATCTCACCCTCTCTTGTCGGGCCCATGCCCGAGACCGAAACGGAGGCGCGGGAACGCCATGCGCTATTCCTCGTGCCGCTCTGGGTTGCCATCGGCATCGCCGGCGGCGCGATGCTGTTGCCCTTGTATGGCCATGAAGCAGAAGTGCTTCCTGCGCTTGTTTTCCTCGTCATCTGCCCGCTCCTGGTCGCCGGCGTTCTGTTGATGGAAGACGGCGACATTGACGCCGGCTCGTGACGCGGCGCGCTTCTTCGGAAACGTGCCGCATGCGGTGGAGAGACCGAAATGCTCACGCTCGATCCGGAGAAGGTCTGCCACATCGTCGTGAAGGCGAGAGCTTTCGGCGCGAAAGAAGAAATCGGCGATCCCGCAAGGCGGGAACTGCTTGAGTTCATCAGAAGCCTCGATACGGACGAGCAGATCGAACTTGTTGCGCTTTGCTGGCTTGGCCGCGCCACCTACAGCCGCGACGAATGGGACGAGGCGTTGTCGGAAGCAGAAGCCGCGCACAACGAACGAACGGCGGAATATCTGCTCCGTTTGCCGCTGCTCGCCGACGATCTGGAGAAAGGCCTCGCCGCGTTTGGCGAAAACGGCAAAAAGGTCGACAGCCGCAATCCCTGAAATTCCGCCGCGTCGGGCGCGTCCCGCATCGGGAAGGCGCTCCGGCCGCGCCACAACTTGTATTCACACCGTTCCGGGTGTTAATTTCCTTCCCGAAATCACTGGTTTGGGATGGGGATGGACAAGCACCTGAACCTGCCATTCGGGGAAGCGGAGAACGCGGCGCTTTTTCGTCTGCTCGTATCGACAGCCGTTGACGGCATTCTGGTAATCGACGAGGCGGGGAAGGTGCGCCTCTACAACGAAGCCTGCGAGCGGCTGTTCGGCTACGAGCCCGGCGAAGTTCTCGGCTGCAATGTCAGCATGCTCATGCCAACCCCCTACCGCGAGGAGCATGACGGCTATCTGACCAACTACCGCACGACCGGTGAGCGCAGGATCATCGGCATCGGCCGCGAAGTTATGGCGCAGCGCAAAGACGGTTCCGTCTTCCCCATTTATCTCTCCGTCGGCGAAGGCATGTTCGATGGATTGCCCCTGTTCGTCGGCATCGTTCACGACATCAGCGCGCGCCAATCGGCCTCCCGGAAGCTTCAGGAGCTGCAGTCGGAGTTGATGCATGTGTCGCGGCTCAACGAGATGGGACACATGTCGTCCGCGCTTGCGCATGAGTTGAACCAGCCCCTCGCCGCCATCATGAATTACCTGCGGGCTGCGCAGCGAACGGTGGGCGCTGTGGAAGACGCCTCTGTCGTCCGCGCAAGCGAGATGATGGAGAAGGCTCTTGAGCAGACGAGCAGGGCGGGGCAAATCATCAAGAGGCTGCGCGAATTCACCGAAAAGCGGGATACCAGCCGGACGGTCGAATCCCTGAACCGGGTGATCGAGGAAGCCATCGAACTGGCGCTTGTCGGTGCGGCGGTGCTCGACGTGAAGATCCAGAAGTCATTCGCGGAGGATCTCCCGGACATATTCGTCGACAGGATTCAAATTCAGCAGGTCGTTCTGAATCTCGTTCGCAACGCCGTCGAAGCCATGGAGGAAGTGTCGATCCGTAGGCTGACGGTTGTAACGCGAATGAACGGGGAGGGGCACGTTCAGGCCAGTTTTCTGGACACGGGCCCCGGCATGCCCGATGAAGTGATCCGGCGTCTGTTCGAGGCTTTCGTGACCACCAAGGAAAACGGAATGGGCATAGGCCTCTCCATATGCCGCTCCATCGTCGAGGCGCATGGCGGCCGCCTCTGGATGGAACCCGCACCCGGCGGCGGCACGGAGTTCCACTTTTCATTGCCCCCGCAGTCGCCCTCAAGCCTGTGAGCCCGATGGAGAAGATTTTCGTCATAGACGACGACGATGCCGTTCGGGCATCGCTCTGCGCCTTGCTGGAAGCCGCCGGCTTCGGCGTTGCGGCCTTTGCCTCTGCGGTCGCCTTCCTCGGAAGCTATTCGGCGGATATGGCGGGATGCATCGTCGCCGACATTCGCATGCCGGAAATGGACGGTCTCGAATTGCAGCAGGAACTGGCGCGCCGCCGCGCCCGTCTGCCGCTCATCGCCATGACCGGGCATGGCGACGTGCCGCTCGCCGTGCGGGCCATGAAGGAGGGCGCGGTCGATTTCATCGAGAAGCCGTTCGACGCGGACGATTTGCTAGCCGCCATTGAGCGGGCGCTGGAGATATCGCGGAGCCGTCCGGCAGGTCCGCCCGGCCAGGACGTCCTCGCGCTGGTGGAAAGCCTCACCGCCCGCGAGAAACAGGTTCTCGAACATCTCGTCGCCGGTCACCCCAACAAGGTCATCGCCTACGAACTCGATATCTCTCCGCGGACGGTCGAGGTTCACCGTGCGCATCTGATGGAGAAGATGAAGGTCAGGAGCCTGCCCGAGGTCGTGAGGATCGCGCTCGCGGCCGGCGTCGTTCCCGCGGAGAAAAAGACAGGTTAGGTCGACCCCGTAAAACTACGGATACAGCGGCGTCTGCGGCGCTGCTACCTTCCGCCTGCGGCGCAATGCAGGCCGCGAAGGTATTGTGAAATGCAGCTGTCGCCGTCAAGTTCGCCAACCATCTACGTCGTCGACGATGATGACGCCGTGCGTGAATCCGTGCGCTTTCTTCTCGAATCCTTCGGCATGACGGTGCGCGACTACGCGGATGCCCAGGCGTTCATCGATGCCGAAAAACCCGAAGGCCATCTGCAGGGCAGGAATTGCTGCCTTCTCCTCGATCTCCACATGCCTGACATGAGCGGGGCCGATCTCCTCGAACATTTGCAGGCGTCGGGCATCCCCATTCCCGCCATCGTTCTGACCGGCCGGTCGAGCGTGTCTCTGCGCGAGCGTGTGGCGCGTGCCGGCGCGCTCGTCCTCCTTGAGAAGCCGGCGGAAGAAGGCGATCTCACGCGTGAAATCGCGCGCGCACTCGCCATCGCATCGGGCGACTGACAACTGAACCGTCCCGTTTTGGATGCGATGACGCGGCGTCTCTACGGGTTTTCCCTGAATACTGGCGAACCGTCTCCCGTGGCATCGTTTCATCGTTCCGTCGAACCGGCGTCTTTTCAGCCGGATCACATGAAGGGGTAGCTCATGTCCATCGGCACGAAAGTCTTCAAGCCCGCGACATCCGCTCAGGCGCCGGATATGGGCGGTCTCGCCGCCATTCTCGGGGCGAACGGAATGTCCGGCAATGCGGAAAGCCGGGCCGGGGGCAGGGTGTCGGGCTTCCCTGCGGCGGGCGCGGTGTTCGCGTTCGAAAGAAACCAGGCCATCTTCTCCGACGGCGATCCGGCGCGCTCCTTTTACAAGGTAACGAGCGGATCGGTGCGTCTGTGCAAGCTCTTCGCCGATGGCCGCCGTCAGATCGCGGGCTTCTGCTTTCCCGGCGAATATTTCGGGCTCGCCTGGCAGGGTAACGAATATGCGCTGACCGCCGAGGCGATGAGCGATACCACGGTCGTGCGCTTCCCGCAGCACTGCCTCGCCGATCTTGACCGAAGCTCCGCCGGGTTCCGTTCGCATCTCGTATCGCTGCTCTGCGGCGAGCTTTCGCTGGCGCAGAACCACCTCCTGATGCTCGGCCGCCAGACGGTGAAGGAACGCGTCGCAACCTTCCTGCTGATGATGCTCGACCGGCGCGGCCAGGAGCGCAGGGACAGCGTCATGCTCGACCTCCACATGGGACGTCAGGACATCGCCGACTATCTCGGCCTGACGATCGAAACGGTCTGCCGGACGATCAGCGATCTCAAGCGCGCGGGCATCCTCGGCGTTCCCGGACCGCGCGAAATCCTCGTGAAGAATATCCGCCTGCTGCAGGCCACCGCGAACGGCGAAGCCTGAGCTGCCGCCATTGCCCGCGTCCCAGTGGCCGCATTCCAGCGCCTTGGGATCGGCGGGGGACCGCCGCCACGCGCCCCAAAACCTCATACCCATTTCGCCGATAATATATATTATGAAGAATAATCAAGTGACCGCGCAACCTTCGGTGCGGCCCGGTGCGGTCTTGATACGGTCTGAGCGTCTACAGCGTGAATTCGATCTGCATGCCGTCGAAGGCCGGCCGCACATCTTCGGGAAGCCGCGCCGCCAGCTCCGCATAGTCGAGATCGACATGCATGTTGGTGAGCACGCCTTGAGGCACGCCCGCGCGCGTCAGCCAGCCCAGCGCCATCTCCACATGGGCATGCGTCGGATGCGGCGTATAGCGCAGCGCATCGACAATCCAGCAATCTATTCCGTCGAGTAGCGCAAAACTCTCATCCGGTATGCCAACGGCATCCGCCGAGTAAGCCAGCGGCCCGAAGCGGAAACCGAGCGAGCGGATATTGCCGTGGTCCTGGTCGAACGGCATGACTTCGATCGTGCCCCCCGGGCCCTCGATGTGGATGGCGTGTCCCGGTTTTTCGATCAGGTGATCGTTGAGGATCGCCGGATAACCCGAGCCCGGCTTCTCGTGGAAGCAGTAGCCGAAGCGCGACAGCAGCGTCTCATGCGTCGGCCGGTCCATCCAGCAATCGACGCGGCGGCGCTTGTTGATGGCCAGCATCCGCAGATCGTCGATCCCGTGGCACTGGTCGGCATGGTCATGCGTGAAGAGAACCGCGTCCGCCCAGCCGATCTTCGCATCGATAAGCTGCTCGCGCATGTCGGGCGACGTGTCCACAAGCACGACGGTTTTCGCCGTCGGGTCCTTGTCCCATTGCTCGATCAGCAGCGAGCACCGCCGCCGTTTGTTCTTCGGTTCGTGGGGGTCGCAGGCGCCCCAGAAAGGCCCGCCAATGCCGGGCCGGGGCACGCCGCCGGACGAGCCGCAGCCGAGGATTGTCGCGCGCAGCTTCATGGCCGCAGCACCGCTTCCGGCGGAACGCGGGCAAAGAGCTTCAGGAAATTCGCGGTCGTCGCCTCGGCGAGTTCCGCCGCCGTCACGCCTTTGATCTCGGCGAGCCTGGCGGCCGTATGAACGACGAAGCCCGGCTCGTTGCGCTGGCCGCGCTTCGGCACCGGCGCGAGATAAGGCGCATCGGTCTCGACCAGCAGCCGCTCCATTGGAATCCTCGCCGCCGTCTCGCGCAGGCTCTCCGCATTCTTGAAGGTCACGATCCCTGAAAAGGAAACGTAAAGCCCGAGTTTGATAGCCTTTTCAGCAAGTTCCGGCCCAGAGCTGAAGCAATGCAGGAGGCCCGGGAAAGCGCCCTCCTCCATTTCCTCATCCAGAATGTGAGCCGTGTCCGCGTCCGCGTCGCGCGTATGCACGATGAGCGGCAGCCCCGTCTCGCGCGCCGCCGCGATATGCGCGCGGAAATTCCGCTGCTGCGCCTCGCGCGGAGAATGCTCGTAGAAATAGTCGAGCCCCGTCTCGCCGATGCCGACGACCTTCGGATGCTTCGCGAGCGCCACCAGTGTCGCCATGTCCGTCTCGGGTTCGCTCGCCGCCTCATGCGGATGAATGCCAACGGTGCAGAACACATGCGGAAAGCGTTCCGCCACCGCCCTCACCCGGTCGAACGCGCTCACCTTGGTCGAGATCGTCACCATCAGCCCGACGCCCGCCGCATGCGCGCGCGCCACCACCTCGTCGACTTCCGGCCCGAAATCGGGAAAGTCGAGATGGCAATGGCTGTCCACAAGCACCGGCAGCGTCATGACGTGGCGGCCTCCGGCTCGACATAGCGCGGGAACACGCCCTGCGGCGCTGGCAGTGGCGTGCCGGGCTTCAGCGCCCCTGCGGGCCCGAGCGTCTCGAAGCCGCGCGCGTCCGGTCCGAGCGAAAGTTGGTCCAGCATCTTCGCCGCCGATTCCGGCACCACCGGCTGCACCAGGATCGCGATGTGCCGGATCGTCTCCGCCAGCACATAGAGCACCGTCGCCATGCGCGCCGGATCGGTCTTCTTCAGCGCCCAGGGCGCCTGCTCGTCGATATAGCGGTTCGCATCGCCGCAGAGCGACCAGATCGCTTCCAGCCCCTTG
This sequence comes from Alphaproteobacteria bacterium HGW-Alphaproteobacteria-3, assembly GCA_002842875.1. GTDB lineage: Bacteria > Pseudomonadota > Alphaproteobacteria > Parvibaculales > Parvibaculaceae > Parvibaculum. The sequence continues at coordinate 46,188 of PHEF01000002.1, forward strand.
TGGAAAAGCTGTGCGTCGAACGCCGCCCGCACCCGGTCGAGCATCCCGTATGCCGTCTCGAGCAGCGCCTTGTCCGCATCCGTGAACGCGCCATGCTCCGGCACCGCGCCGCCGCAATTCTTCGCGATCATCGACAGCGAGCGCTGCGCCAGATTGCCGAGATCGTTGGCAAGGTCGCCATTCGTCCGGTGCACGATCGCCTTGTGCGAAAAGTCGCCGTCGCTGCCGAACGGCACTTCGCGCAACAGGAAGTAACGCGAGGCATCCACCCCATAGGTCGTCACGAGGTCGGCGGGTGCGATCACATTGCCGAGCGACTTCGACATCTTCTGTCCTTCGACCGTCCACCAGCCATGCGCGAAGACGCGCTTGGGCGGTTCGAGGTCCGCGGCCAGCAGGAAGGCAGGCCAGTAGACGGCATGGAACCGCAGGATGTCCTTGCCGATCATGTGCAGGTCGGCCGGCCAGTAGCGCTTGTAGGCGTCGGTCCCCGTGTCGGGATAGCCCACCGCCGTTATGTAATTCGTCAGCGCATCGAGCCATACATACATCACGTGTTTCTCGTCGCCCGGCACGGGGATGCCCCAGTCGAAAGTCGTCCGGCTGATCGAGAGGTCGTGCAGGCCGCCCTTCACGAAGCTCACCACTTCGTTGCGCCGTGCGGCCGGCGCGATGAAGTCGGGATGGCTCTCGTAGAACTTGAGCAGCGGTTCCGCCCAGGCCGACAGCTTGAAGAAATAGGACGGCTCTTCCACCCATTCGCATTCGGCGCCCGTCGGCGCGATCTTCTTGCCGTTCGGCCCGGCGGTCAGCTCGTCCTCGCCGTAAAAGGCTTCGTCGCGCACCGCATACCAGCCCGAATAGGAGCCGAGATAGATGTTCCCGCTCGCCTCGAGCTTCTTCCAGAGATCCTGGCATGACGCCGTATGGCGCGGCTCCGTCGTGCGGATGAACTCGTCGTTCGAATAATTCATCGCCTCGCAGAGATCGCGGAAATTCTGCGACACGCGGTCCGTGAACGCCTGCGGCGTCACGCCCGCCAGCGCCGCCGCCTTCTCCACCTTCTGCCCGTGCTCGTCGGTCCCTGTGAGGAACATCACGTCGAAGCCGTCCAGCCGCTTGAAGCGCGCGAGCACGTCGCAGGCCAGCGTCGTGTAGGCATGCCCGATATGCGGCACGTCATTCACGTAATAGATCGGCGTCGTAACGTAGAAGGCTTTGGGAGCGCTCATTCTTCTTTCGAACCGGGTTGTCTCGTTACATCCATATCGTCCCACCCTCCCCTGGGGGAGGGTCGAAAAATTCAAGCAAAGCGAGAATTTTTCGGGGCGGGGGCGCGGCCTGTGCCGTTCAAGCGCCGGCGCCCTCGCTCGCGACCGCTTCGAGCATCGAAAAGACGTTCAGAATCACGAGCTTGCGATCCGTATTGAGCGCCTCGCCGCGAGCGGTCATTTGGCTGATCTTTTCCCATACCTCGACCCAGCGATCAAGGCTGCCTCCGGCCGCAAGCCGCCGCATCGCGGCCCCCTCTCCCTCCACGATGTCCGGCCCCGGATCGAGGCCGGCACCTGCCCGCACGAGCCGCTGCAGCCAGTGCGTCAGAAGCTCGATCATCGTCTCGTAGGTCTCGCCCGCGCCCCGCTTGCCCGCCTTGTCGGCGAAGGCGTGAAGCGCGGCAATGTCCGCACGCGGCAATTGAACGAGGAGCGATGCAAGCTCCCTGTAGAGCGCGAGACCGCCGCTGCCTGCGATCGAGAGCGCGCGTCCCGCGCTCCCTTCGCAAAGATGCGCGAGCAACAGGCGGTCCGCTTCCGGCGTCGGTGAAAACTTCCGCCGCTGTTCGTTCGCCCGGTTCTCGGCCCGGTGCTCCGCATCGGCGATCAGTGCTGCGATATCGTCCACGCCGAGCGGCGTCATCCGAAGCGTGCGGCAGCGCGAACGGATCGTCGGCAGAAGGCGGCCGGGCTGGTGGGAAAGCGCCAGAAACAGCGCGTTCGCGGGCGGTTCCTCAAGTGCTTTCAGAAGTGCATTGGCCGCGTTCGTGTTCATCTCGTCGGCGCTGTCGATCACGACCACGCGCCAGGCGCCCCGCTCTGTCGCGGTCAGTTCGAAGAAATGACCGATGCGGCGCACCTCATCGACCGTGATCACCGTCTTCAGCTTCTTCGTCTTGTCGTCCCATGGGCGTCGCACGGTGAGAAGGTTCGGATGGCTTCCGGCGGCGATCTGATGAAAGACGGGGGACGCCTGCGGAACCGAAAGGTCGTGCGCTCCCGCCGCCCTCGCCGCCTCCGCCGAGCCGTAATGCAGGACGAAGCGCGCCATCCGGTAGGCGAGCGTCGCCTTGCCAATCCCCTTGGGGCCGGTCAGCAGCCAGGCATGCTGCATCCGTCCGCTCATGAAGGCATCGAACAGCGCGCTTTCCGCGTCCGCCTGCCCTCTGAAGTCGGCGGTCTCCCGCGGATGCGGATAGTCGCCTGGCCGGTCGCTTTCGGGAATCTCGGTCTCGCTCATGCCCTTTGGTAGCACGGGGCGGCGCGCCGCGTCATGTGCGGCCCGCGCACACACATCTTGCCAATGTGCAGAAGGCTTCGGCCGCTCCTAGCGCGCCGCGCTGATGCCGTTGTCGCGCGTCTGCGCGAGCTGGCGGTCGCCGGACCGCTTCACCGCCGCCGCGAGCACGTTGACCTGCGCGTTCAGATCCTGCGCGAGAGGGTCGACCCTCACGTCGTCGACCGCCACCTCGTAATAGAGATGGTTGCCGGTTGCGAGGCCCGTCATGCCGACATAGCCGATGACGTCGCCCTTCCTCACCCCGGCACCCGCACGGACGCCCGGCGCAAAGCCGGAAAGATGCGCGTAATAGGTTTCGATGGTTTCCGAATGCTTGACCGTGACGAGCTTGCCATAGTTTCCGCGCCACGCGGCGATGCCGACGATACCGTCTTCGGTCGCGTAGACCGGCGTCCCCTTCGCCGCCGCGTAATCGACGCCCTTGTGCATCTTCCGCGTTTTGAGGACGGGATGCACGCGCCACCCATAGCCGGAGGTCATGCGCGCCTTGGTCACGTCGATGGGGGCGCCGAAATGCAGCGGCCGTCCGGGGTAGCTCGCAGGTGCCGCTTCCGGCCTCGTCAGCGGCAGGATATGAGCCGCCGTCGCGACGGCGTTTTCGCTGCTGCGGGCATGGGCCGAAAAAGCGGGGATAACAAGAATTGCCGAGAGGAGAATGAGTGCGGCGCCGGAAAAAGACGACTTGCCAAAGCGGGTCCGGTGTCGTCGTTGCATCGGCGATCCTTCTTCTTCACGTGGCCGGCGCGGTCGCCGGGATACTCTCTCGGGGATAAGTTGACTGTGAGTTCTATAGTCGAGGATCCGGATCGGGGCAAATGTCTTTAACCAAACCTTTTGTTACGGTTCGGTGACATTTCAATGACAGTCGCGGTCGAGATATCCCCGAACCACCGCCCAGATGGCCTCCGCCACCACGGTTTCGTTCCTTTCCGCATCGATGACGACGCAGCGCTCGGGCTCATTTTTCGCAATGTTTAGAAAGGCTTGGCGGAGGGTCTCGTGAAATTCGGTCTCCATGCGCTCGTAGCGGTCCTCGCCATTCGCCCGCCGCCCTGCCCTGGCGAGCCCCGTCTCCGGCGCAAGATCGAGTACGAGCGTCAGCGCGGGCATGTCGTCTCCGACCACTAACTCCCTGAGTTCATTAACGAATTTCGATCCTAGCTTCTGCGCCACGCCCTGATAGGCCATCGTCGAATCGACGAAACGGTCGCAGATCACCCAGTCGCCGCGCGCCAGCGCAGGACGGATCGTGCGCGCGAGATGGTCTTCGCGCGCCGCGAAAAGAAGCAGGGTTTCTGCCTTCGGCGTCCAGCGGTCCGTATCGCCATTGACGATCAGTCTACGGATCGTTTCCGCGCCGGGCGACCCGCCCGGCTCCCGCGTGATGAGAACGCGATGCCCCATCTCCTCGAGCTTCGTCGCGAGAAGTCGCGCCTGCGTCGACTTGCCTGCACCTTCTCCGCCTTCGAGCGTGATGAAGCGATCGCGCGGCACCGGCTCAACTGCCGCCGAGAAGCATGTGCTTGAGGGAGCCCATGGCGCGCCCGAAAATGCCTTGCCGCTCGACGGCGCCGCCGGCGACGAGCGGATACTCGCGAACCGGCATCTCCGGCGCCTCGACGCGCAGCGTCCCGACCCGTTGCCCCGCTGCAACCGGCGCCTCGATCGGTGCGTCGTAGACAAGCGTTGCCTTCATGCCCTTGCGCTGCTCGGGAGACATGATGATGTCGATGTCGGTCTTGCTGACGAGCGGAACTTCGCCATAGGTACCTTGCCAGACAGGAGCGTTGTCGATTGGCGTTCCGGCTGCGAAAAGCTTGTAGTGCTTGAACGAACGAAAGCCCCAGTCGAGCAGCCGCACACTTTCATCCGCGCGAGCCTTTTCGCTCGGCAATCCGTTGAGCACCAGAACGAGGCGCTGATCCTTGCGCTTTGCTGAAGCAACGAGACCGTAGCCCGATGCTTCCGTGTGTCCCGTCTTCAATCCGTCCACCGACGGATCGAGGTAGAGCGCGGGGTTGCGATTGCCTTGTTTGATGCCGTTCCAGGTAAAATCCGTCTCCTTGAAGATCGGATAGTACTCGGAGAAATCGGAAATCAGGTGACGGGCAAGAATCGCCAGGTCCCGTGCCGTCATCAAATGATCCGGATGCGGCCAGCCGGTCGAGTTCTCGAAATTCGAATTCGCGAGTCCGATTTCCTTCCCGCGCTCGGTCATGGCTTCGGCGAAGGCGGATTCCGAACCCGAGAGCGCTTCGGCCGTCGCTATGCAGGCATCGTTGCCCGACTGAACGATGATGCCGCGCAGGATCGCATGAACAGGCACTGTCGAATTCAGATCCGCGAACATCGTCGAGGAGCCGGAGGCTGCGCCCCCCGCGCGCCATGCGTGCTCGCTGATCTTGAACTCGTCGTCCATCGACACGCTGCCGTTGCGGAGAGCGTTGAACAGCATTTCCAGCGTCATGAGTTTGCTCATGCTCGCCGGGTGCATCTGTTCGTCTGCATTCTTTCCCCACAACACCGTCCCGGTGTCGTAGTCCATGAGAACGGCATAACCGGCCTGGGTGTCGAAGGCCTGCGCGTCACGCGGCACGCCGAGAAACACACAGCACATGGCGGCGAAAAATACGGAAATGAATGTCGGGTGCTTCATAGGTCTCGCTCTGGCTTTGGTCGTTTCCGGTTTGCAGAACCTTCAATCGACGACAATTCGGGCGCCTTTGTGGCCTTGCGCAATGACACTCTGTAGCGAGCTGTCCGCCGCCGGTACATCGGTGAGTGGTCCGACGCGGACCCGGTAGTACGGCGTTCCGTCGACCATGGTGGTCTGTATCTCCACCTGCCCGACACCGGTCAGTTGCTGGCGCACAGCCTCCGCGTTCTGCAGGTTCTGAAACGATCCCGCCTGAACATAGAGATTGCCGGGGCCAGCTACGGGAACCTGATCCACGGTCTCGGCGCTTCGAGCGGCCGCATTGTCGGGAATGGGTTTCATCGTAGCGGCAGGTGCGGGCGGCGGCGCGCTTGCTGCTCCCGATGGCGCCGGCAAAACGGAAGTGGAAACGGCGGCGACGGCGGTCACAGGCGCCGTGCCCGATACCCGGCGCTCGTCAGTCGGCGTTACAACCGGCGGTGCCACGAATGTCTCGGCAACACCCGTTCCATCTCCGATACCGCCCTCGAGCGGCGCACGTCCGATATACTGAACGCGGACCTTGGCCGTGCCCTTCTGCATGAAGCCGAGCATCTCTGCCGCCTTCTTCGACATGTCGATTTCGCGGCCGGCAGCAAAGGGCCCGCGGTCGTTGACGCGAACGATCAGCGACTTTCCGTTTTCGAGATTGGTTACGCGCGCGAGAACCGGCATGGGCAGTGTCGGATGCGCCGCCGTGATCTGGTTCTCGTCGAAAACCTCGCCATTGGCTGTGCGCTTGCCGTGGAACTGCGGGCCGTACCATGAGGCGATACCGGTCGAGTCGTATTTCTCATTCTCGCTCGGATAATACCAGATGCCGTTGATCTGATAGGGACTGCCGACCTTGTAGACGCCCCCGCCCCGGGCAAGAGGCGCTGAGCGCTGCGGCTCTGTGGTGCCGCAAGCCGCAAGCGCCAGGGCAAGCGGAACGACAACGGCAAGGACGACGGCGCGCGGCATCCTGGGGCCGCAGCGAACCGTTTCTTGAGGTCGAATAGACATCGGAAAACCCCGTCCGAGGACTTTGGCTGCGCCAATCGGCAGCGAATCACCCCGCGAACACAATGGAATCTCTTATAATCAGCCGCGCTTGCAGCGGCAAGAAGCGGCTCGGGCGCGTTCGTTTGCAGCGCGGTGCGAATGATCCCATCATGTGCGAATGAACATTCCGTTTGCCAACGAAAAGAAATGCCGTGAACCATCCACGCCCCGCCGCCGGCCCCTCCCTCACCGAGACATTGGTTGCGCTCATCCGCGCGAAACCCGTGAACGACACGGACATGGAGGCGGCAGCGCTTTTCACGCTCGACGCGGTCGCGAACAGTCTCGCCGGACGGAATTCGGAGCCGGGCCGCATTCTGCTCGATTGGTGGCGGGCTTCGCCCTCCAACGCCGCGCCGGATCCGGGCCGCGAAGCTTTCCTGATGGGCGCCCTCTGCCACATTCTGGAAACTGACGACCTCCATCGGGAGTCGGTCGTGCATCCCGGCTGTGTCGTCGTTCCTGCGGCATGGGCGCTCGCAAGGAAGCGTAGAGCAACTGGACGGAGCTTTCTCACTTCCGTTCTTCACGGCTTCGAGGCAGCGACGCGGGTCGGTATGGCAGTCGGTCCGGCTCACTACAGAATTTGGCACAACACGGCGACCTGCGGACCTTTCGGTTCGGCGATGGCCGCTGCGGCGCTGTTGGGCCTCGAAGACGGTGCTGCCGTTCACGCGCTCGGCAATGCCGGAAGCCAGTCGTCGGGCCTCTGGCAGTTTCTTGAAACCGGCGCCATGACCAAGCACCTGCATGCGGGCCACGCCGCAGAGGCTGGTGTGCGAGCTGCCGAACTTGCAGCCTTCGGCTTCACGGGCCCACCGAAAATTCTCGAAGGCGACAAGGGATTTTTCCGGGCAGCCTGCCCCGACGCCGACCCCGAGGCTGTTGTGCGGGATCCGTCGGCGCCATGGCAACTGACCCGTACTTCGATAAAGCCATGGCCTTCGTGCCGCCATACGCACCCGGCGATCGACGCCGCAGAGGAACTGCGGAAGCGGTTGGTCGCCAATGGGCACGATCCTGCGGAGATCGCCGCTGTCGAGGTTGCCACCTATCGGGCCGCGCTTGACGTTTGCAACAGACCGCAGGCTTCGAGCGGCTACGAAGCGAAGTTCTCTCTCCAGCACGCAGTTGCGGCGGCCCTGCTCCTGCCTGAAGTCGATTTCGAGGCGTTTGGTCCGGAAGCGCGGCAAAGCTGCGCGGCCCTCGCCGCGCATGTGGTGGTGAAGGCGGAGAACCCATGGGCTTCGGCCTACCCGAAAGCCTGGGGAGGGCGCGTGCGGTTGCGGCTTGCCGGCGGCGAGGAATATGAAGCAGCACGAACCAACGCCAAGGGCGATCCCGAAGCACCGCTCAACCGCAACGAGATGATCGCCAAGGCCGAAATGCTCCTTCGCCACGGAGGCATCTCGACTCCGGCTTCCATCGTCGATGGGATATTGGCGCTTCCCCTCGACAGACCCCTGCCCGACCTTGGTCTGATGTAAGGACTAGCCGGCGTTTTCCAGCATCGGCTTGACGAAGCTCAGATAAGCCTGCCCGAAGAAGCCGACGAGAAACGGTAGCCATATCCAAGCCGTTCTCCAACGGAGCTTCATTTTTTTCCTGGCGGGCTTTTCCGGCGCAGATGCACCGGGCGCAGCAACCGGCGCGGGCGCCACGGCGACCACCGGTGAGCCTTCAGCCGCGGTCTCGACAGCAGGTGGGGCGGCGGGAGCGGAAGCCTGCTCCAATGCCAGCACGCGCGCTGCCTGACGTTCCTGGATGAACTGACGGATCATAAAAAGGCCGAGCAGCATGATGATGCTCAGCGGAATCCACGGCGACGTTAAATCAACCGGCACAACAACACTCCCCCCATAAGAATTCACGTTAACCATACGCTTTTCGGCGGTGAGCCCCTTTTTGCAGTCCAAAAAGCACAACTCTCTTCAGGCGGGACGTGAGAAAACAAGGAAGTGCCGTGGCCATGCACGTTTTCCAGCTCAGTGTTCCCGTCTCAGCGACAGCACGAGAAGCAGGAGCGGTTCGAAATTGTAGTCGGGAAGATTGCCAAACCTCTCGTCCGGCGTGCGGAGGACTTTCATTTCCTGCTCCTGAGGTTCACGTTCAACCGGCCGAAAGAAGAATGGCGGTCTGGGCGAGGGCCGCTGCAAGCGCAAGCATGAAGGGGAACCCAGAGCATCGGGCCCGGATAAGCCCTGAGCATGATGCGCGTCGGAAACGAATAGGTTTCGGCGGTTGCTGCGAACTTGAAAGCGTGCGCCGGGCCAAAGCGCGGATCCACGACGAGCTCGATCATGTAGCGCCGGCTCCGGTAGCGCATGAAGCCGACGATGGTCCATCCGGGGGATCGGGCGGAACGTGCGAGGCGTCGAAGTAGCCGCCAATCTTTCGCGCCACAATGGCCGGATGCCCGCCCCGCGCGAAAAGCGCGCGCAAGAAGACCTTGGTGTACCGGTTGAGCAGGACCGAACCTGACACCAACTCACCTGTCTCCGGATCGGGGACGGGATCCGGCGCGATTTTCACGAGGTTGAGCATGACGAACTCGCGTCCATCGTCGGCCTCGAGAAAGCGGCGCATCGTCTCGACGTCGTTGCGTTCATTACCGTGAATGGATTGCATTTTGGCGAGATAGCCCTGTATCTCGTCAGGGTGCAGAGGTCCGCGCCAATTGCGGTACCAGCCGAAGAAAACCACGCTTGCAGCAAGCACCAGACCCCAGGTCCAGAGTCCAGATGCATAAAGCATTTTGTCACCTCCCCCGCATCTCTGTTGCGGCGGAGATTAATTGACATGCAGAATGTCAAAAGATCAAGACGGCAAATTCAATGCCCGCAATGCCTGTCGCACTGCAATGAATGCCCGATACGAGGGTGGCGGGCCGCGACCGATAGTGATGATCACTACGTTTACGCTATTGCACTATGATCTACCCTGATCGGGAAGTAGGATGTCTTAATGGACGCGTCTGAGTAGATCGATCTGTTCCTCAGGGGTGCAGATATTGCAGATGACGGCGCGCTTGGAAGGTGTCGAGCCAAACGGCCTGATTGCGCTGGTGATGTCAGGGCTGATCATTGGCCTCCAGACCGTTCCGTCGATGTTCACGCCGTTGGCGAAGCCAGCGCCGGTGACGATGACCGGAATCTCAGCGAAGGGCATATCCAACCGGAAAGTCACCGACACGCCTATCGGCGTGGATCGAACCACAAATCGGCGATGCGCTCGCCATCGTCGACAAGCTCGACAACGAAATTGACCGTCCATTCCGGCGTGTTCGACGCCAGCATGGCGCCGCCCCCGGCGCGGCCAGTCATTGGGGCGGGCATGGCGTCCAGCGACATCCCCGGCGGCATTGCGGCCTGAATTTGCGCCTTGTCAGGGATGTTCGCACCCATGGCCTGCGCCATGGCCAGCGCGTCGGCGATGGAGCCGGACTGGACCGGACCGGTGGCGATCGCTGCGGGTTCCCCGGGGGCAAGGCCACGGCCCGACAGAATCACCGTGCCCCCCGGCCAGCTGAAATGACCGGTTGCGCTTCCTTCCGGCATATTTTGCGGATTGAGACCCTCGCAGGCCTGCATCAGGGTGTGCAGCATGTAGTCGGCGTCGATCCCTTCGAACGGACCGCCGGCCTCCGGGAAGCGTTGCATGGCGTGGTTGGCGATCTCGCGGGCGCGCGGCTCATCGCTGTCACGGAAGGCGGCATGACCCATCGTCGCCATCATCATCATGGCATCGACGGGGTTGATCGTCTCAATCCCCGCCGCATTGAGCGCCGGCTCCATGGCCTGCATCACCACCCATTGCGCGATCCCGGCGGCGCCGCTCTCGGCGACGCGGGGCGCGCGGCTGAACGCGTTGGCGAGACTTGCGCCGAGGCTGACGGCGTCCGCCGCGGCGGAGGCCGCGTCGATGACGTCGCCGGTGTTGAACAAACCGTTGGCGAAACTGGTGCGTTCTGCGTCGGCATAGCCCTCCTCGACCGGCGTGATCACGCTCCAGTCAACCGGACCATTGTAGACGTTGGTGATCAGGTTCCAGCGCCGGTTCATGTCCTGATAGGCCTCAAGCGCAGTTGCCTTGAAGCGATTGCAGGCGTCCTCCAGATCGGACACGTCAACCTCACCCGCGCGCGGGAAGGCGATGAAGTTCAGCGGCGCGACATGGGCCGTAGTGCTGTATTCCATACGCAGGAATCCCCGGCCACCAGTCTCCTCCACCATCTGCTGGTCGTCGCAATAATTGGGTTCGGGAACCCAGGAGCGCATGTTGCCATAAAGGTAGAGCACTGCCCGCTGCTCGGCCTGATTGACCACGAGGCGGCTGAGCTGACCGCCTGCCATGAACGGACCGGTTCCGGTGTCAACCGTCATCGCTACGATACGGGTTCGCCCGCGCATATCGTGATGGCTGCCGCCGGCGCATGTCGGCGGCTCTCCCGCCTGGACGTAGGCTGCGTAGACGGAGGCGCGCGCGATGAAATCCGCGTCGATCCCACCGCCTGACTCGACATTTCTGTTATCGGCCATCCCCGTGTGCAGACCGGCGGCGACAGGGTAGACCCAGGTGCCCTGTTGCACCGCCAATGGGCTCATGCCTGGCACGCCGGGCATGACGCCCTGCTGCATCTGGCGCAGGATATCCTGCGGGCCGGGCTGCTGCGCGGTTGCGGCAGCGGGAAAGGCGCCGATGGCGAGCGCCACCGCACCCTTCGCGAAACGTTTTTGGATTGAGATCACAATTGCCTCCTCAGGATCATCCACAATTCCATATGTCCCGGTCCGCCAAGGTCCATTCACCACCGTGAACGCTACCGCCATCACCGCTCGATGAGGTCCACCCGCCTGTGGCAGCAGTAGAATGCGCCAAGGGTTCGATATTACTCAAAGCACTGAACTTCCACCCTGCGGTTCAGCGAGCGTCCCGCTTCCGTCGAGTTGTCGGCGATCGGCTGCGTCTCCCCCTGACCGAGCGCGGAAAGACGCGCCGCGTCAGCGCCCCGTTCAACCAGCGACGATACGACGGACTGCGCGCGCCGTTCGGACAGAGCGCGGTTATATTCATCCGATCCTTCGCTGGAAGTATGCCCGACAATCCGGATCGATCGCGCGTCGGCGCCGCTCAGCCCCTTATGCAGGGCGTCGAGCACCGGCGTTGAATCCGGCCGAATGACGGCGGAATCGAAATCGAACTGAATACCGTGCACGATGTCGCCGCAGCCGGGCGGGCGGGTCTCGACTTTGCTACATTCTGTAACAAGCTTGGGATCGGCGGAGCCTGCATATCGCTTGAACGGTGCGCCGTTGGTTGAACGCAGGCCGGTAACCTCGCCTGCGTCATTCACCGTGAAAATAAACGTGCTGGGTACGCCGCTCTTTCGATCAGTTCCGGTCGCGCGCAGAAGGTTGCCCGAAACGACGCCCTGCAAATCGCCAACGCCGTCGTAGCAGCCGCTGACACTGGCGCCATCCTGTTTCATCTCCAGCTTCATGCCGCGCTCGCGCCACTTGCCCGTAAAGGTCTCCAGCATCGGCACTGCGGTTTGCGACCCCACTCCGATAATCTCGCTAAACTCGAAAAATGTCTTGTCGCGTTCGACATTGACGCCGCCGCGCAAGGTCAGCTTCACCCAGCGCACCGGCGTTTCAATGTCGGCGGGGATTTGGGTGATCTCACCCTTTTTGGCATGGGTCGCAAGCGTGGCGGCCGCGAGCGGCTGAAACGGGCCGTCCGGCCCGTTCAGAGCGCCGGCGATCTCGACGTCGCGGAAAAACGTCTGCGACGGGCTGGGCGTCTCGCTGACATTCGGAATCGCAAATCCGGTGAAAATCGTCTCTGCCGGCAGTTTGTAGACGAACCATATTTCGGAATCCGGGCCCCCGGGTTTCAGCGTCATCACCTTGCCGACTGGGTTGCCGTCAATGGTCGATACCACGTGGTCAAAGCCGACCTTGAGTGTTTCCGGATTGGCGCCGAATGCGACAGGAACCGCGCCCGCCGCCAGATCCAGAAAATCCGTTGGCGGAGCCTCGGACGCGTGCGATAAACCGGCAGATATGAGACAGGCGGCGCCGATCAATTTTCCCAGTTGGCGTTTCATCAATTCTCTCCAGGTTAGGGCTCGACGAAGCGATAATGCCGCCAGGCGCGCCAGACGCCATCGGTCCGGTAAAGGCTGTAGGCGGATTTTTCCACGCGCTCCAGGGTCAGCACATCGCCTTGAACATCCGGCCTTTCGGCTTCACCGTCATGGACTGGCACTCCGGCCATTGGTCCGGCGCGCCATGCTTCGGCTTTCTGGATATAGGCGGCAATTTTCCCATCCCGCTTAAGATCGAGGTCAATTCCGCCGGGGCCGATCACGTCGAGCCAGGTTCCGGCACGGCAAATTGCGATTGCGTGCCGTCCGTCCGCGATACGCAATACATATGCGGCGTTATCCAGCGCGCCGTCGCCATCAAAATCACCGCCGACCAGGCGGGGCGGGAACGGGGCTTCGAGCACATAGTCCTCCGTATCCAGTCCGCAGGCATGCATCAATTCCTCGTCCTCGGGCAGGAAGTCGAGGCTGGCAAAATTGGCTTCAGTGGCAATCTCTGCCGCTGTCTTTTGTTGCATCAGGCAGGCTTTGAAGCGCAGAGACATCATCCGCGCCTGCTGACCTGGTTCGAGATCGGTCAAGGAGAAGTCCTCAACGATCAGCCAGCCGAGACCCGAGGCGGTCTCGCTGTCGGCCGGCGTCATGAAGGCAAAACGGCGTTCGCGCTGAGGCGCGTTGACCTCACCCATATTCGCCCCGGTATTGTCGGCATTGCGGAAATGCCAGCCGTAAATCTCGCGCGGATCAGGCAGGCCGCCGCGCAGGGTCGAGGCAGGAATCTGATCATTGGCGGCGGCATCGAGCACCGCAATCCGCCAGCCCCAGCGCTCGCGAAGAAGCGCCAGCCGCAAACCCGAAGGCGCGGCGTCCAGAATGAGATCATGCTCGCCATAGACTTCACCGCTGATGGCGTGGGCGTGCAAACGTTCGCTTGGGTAGCAGGTCTGCACCTGTGTCTGCGTCGCTCCGGCCTTGACAGGAGACGCCGGAACAACACTGTCCACTGTGACAGGAATTTGCGGCGATTGACTCTCTGGCTCCGCCATTACCGGTTCGGTTATTTTCGTTTGGCCTTTTTGGGGGCCTTGCGGGGCGTCGTAACTCAGTTTCCCCTCATTGTAAGTGGTTACAATCAGGACGCCATAAAGTCCGAATGCGAGAAGAAAAGCCATGGCGGTCACGAGTGAGAGCGCTCTTATCGCCAGCTTGACCGACACAAAGATCGCCAGCGCCATGGCCGGCAATGCGGCCAACAGACCATAGCCCATCGCCTCGACGGGTCCTGCCAGCCCCTGACCGGGCGGAACGAAATACTTGCCGCCGAGCACGGTCCCGCCGGCAAAGGCCAGCAACGCCGCGCTCACCGTCAAGACAATCGCGAGCAGGACGCGCCGCAGCCGGCGCCAATGAGAACCGGGCGCGACCATCAGCCGGAACCGATGAGAGTGATGCTGACCGACGTTCCCGGGCTGGCCGGCATGAGAGTGATCATCACATTGCGGCTGCCCTTGGTGAACTGCAATGTCCGCTGGCTTGGCGCTGCCGGTGGCGGCGAGGCGTCCGTCCATCCGTGCGCAACCATCTCCGCAGCGTAAAAGCGCGCTACCTCTCCGAGATCGCCGCCTGCAATACCCGACAGGCTTAGCCCGCCGCCGGGGATCGGCGTCACGGCGTGGAGTTTCAGGTTTTCATAAACCGGGACATCATCGGGAAAATCATCCGGCAACGCGAGATTAGACCCGACCTTTCCCGCACCCTGGTTTATCGTGACCGAGCGAACCTCGCCGCTTTCGCCTACCTCGACATCGGCGTCAACGCCATGGGCGCGCGCATAATCCTCAAGCTCCGACTCCCGCGATTGCGTCGAGTCCTCGCCACACGCCGCGAGCAGCGACAGCCCCAAGGCGGCAGTCAGTATTCTTCTGAGCGTCATGTTTTTCGCCCCCTGTCGAAAATCATCGCAGAAGCAACATGATTAGCTTTCTCTTTCAACCGGAACAAGTGACCCGGTTAAATGCCGAGCGATCCTGCTATACTGATAGTGAATCCGGCTGGAGGAGATCGTGAGTTCCAACGCGCGAAGAGGAATATGGTTCGGCCTCGCCGCTTGCTTCCTTGCAGGTTGCGCGCTTGCTGACAGCGCGCGTAACACTGCCGGGTCAACAACCCATTCGGGCTATTACCAGCAGGGTTTCGAGCGCAGCGACTTTTATCCAGAGGACGGCGGCGGGCCTTACTGGCTGACGGCCGGCGAAGCGGCCTCGTCCCGGATTCAAGAGTATTACGTGCCGGCTCCGGGTCGCGGAGGCGGCATGACCGTGCGTCTCGTCATCGAGGGAAAGTTGGACATCGGCGGCGGCTTCGGCCATGTCGGCGCTTACTCTGGTGAACTCACCGCTGCGCGGATTTTGGAGATCGAACCGGTAATAGTCGATGAGTTCGACGCGTGGCTCGCCAGTAGGCACAAACTGGAACGCCGGTGAGATGGACGACATCTACGTCATCATAGCAGACGACCATCCGATCATACGCGCAGGGTTGCGTGCGACGCTTGCCTATACGCTGGACCAGGCTGGGGTCAGGGAAGCAGCAAACATGGCAGCGTTGCGGGACTTGCTTGAGGATGCGACCGCCGATCTCCTCCTGCTTGATGTCTTCTTTCCGGGGCTAGAGCCGGAGGATGATATCCGTACGGAGTAGCCACACAAACAGACCGGCCGAGAGGATGTGCGTCGGCCAGACAAACCGCCCTAAAACAAAGACCAGTGCATCGCTTTGCCGATTGACGTATTCGCGGCGCGACATCATTCGCCGGTCTTCCATTCCGTCATCCGGCTCTGAAGAGAGCTGGACTGCCTTTTGGCGTGGCTTGGCGCAGCGGACGCTTTTGCCCCTCATTGCATCTGGCAACGATGCAATATTATGCGAAAACCGCGAAAAGAACTTAGCAATAGGCTGAACTCGGATCTTCAGGTTGTGACCAATGATGGTGGCGGCATTGCTTGTCGCGCACAACCGCATCCTTTGTGATGTCGAGCACGCTGAGGCAGTGCTTGATAGCGCGGTTGCAGCAATGTCACCTTTGACATGATCCGCAGGCTCTCGAAGGTCGACCACAGGATCGTTTCGGGCAGTTGGACATGCTGATCGCCGCATCGGCGCGATGAGCTTCACGGGATCAGTGATGGGCTGGCCGTTTTATCGAGTCAGCGCTTCAGTAAAATCGGGGTAGGGATTGTGATATGCTTTCCCTCCGACCCCGATATCATCAGGCGCTATCAACCGCTTCATGCTCAAGATCATGCCCGATCCTGCGGCTTGGTGGGCGCTCTCATTGCATGATCCTCCTCGAACGCCTGTCTTCCCTTCGTGGCCCACAGCTCCCGCGCCTGTTCACTCTGATCGCTTCGGAGTTTTTCGGCGATCCAGATCAGCGCGCCGTAGATCATGCCGCGCCTGCGCCGCCCGATGCCGGTTGCGCGCCGCCCGGTTGCGTTTCATTGCTGCCAGTGTTGCGTTGAGTTGCCGGAGCAGACCGAGATGGTGGAACGGTGGCGCGAACGTTGGGCCGAGCACGTCAACGAGCGCTTGGCCGAACTCGACATCGACGCACGGATCGACCATCGCAGCCTTGAGGCGCAGGGCATCGAGCTGGAGCCGCAAACACAGATCGGCGCATCCGCGCAGCGGATCGAGGGTGAAAGTATCGAAGCCGCTGACCGCGCGGACATGCACCGCGAGATTGCGCGCAACAATGGCGCGCGCATCATCGCCGATCCGTCGGTGGCGCTGGATGCGATCACGCAGCAGCAATCGACCTTCACGCACCGTGACATGGCGATGTTCGCGCATCGGCACAGCGACGGCATCGAGCAGTTCAACGAGGTCATGGGCGCGATGCGCGGCTCGCCCGACTTGGTCGAATTGGGCAAGGACGGGCGCGGCGTGGATCGGTTCACCACGCGCGATATGATCGAGGCTGAACAGCGACTCCATCGCGCGGCCGAGATGATGGCGGAACGCGAACGGCATGAGATAAACGACAGGGACCGCGAAGCCGCACTTGCGCGCGCCGAACAGCGCGGCCTTGTCCTCTCTGGCGAGCAGGCCGACGCTCTGGCGCATGTCACGGACGGGCACGGTCTCGGCATTGTCGTCGGTTATGCCGGGACCGGAAAGAGCGCCATGCTCGGCGTGGCGCGGGAGGCGGCGGGCTACGATGTTCGCGGTGTCGCCCTGTCCGGCATCGCCGCCGAGAATCTGGAAGGCGGATCGGGCATCGCGCCCGCACCATCGCCAGCATGGAACATGGCTGGGCCAATGGCCGAGACCTGCTTACCAGCCGCGATGTGCTTGTCATCGACGAGGCGGGCATGGTCGGCACGCGGCAGTTGGAACGCGTGCTGTCCCATGCCGCCGAGGTTGGCGCAAAGGTGGTGCTGGTTGGCGATCCGCAGCAGTTGCAAGCAATAGAGGCTGGCGCGGCGTTCCGGTCAATCCATGAACGCCATGGTGGTGTCGAAATCGAAACCGTGCGCCGCCAGCATGAGGACTGGCAGATGGATGCAACGCGCGATCTGGCGACCGGCAGAACGCGCGAGGCGATCCATGCCTATGACAGCCATGACATGGTGCATCAGGCACAGACGCGCGAACAGACGCGGGACGATCTCATCGAGACCTGGGACCGTGACCGGCAGGCATCGCCGGATGCGAGCCGCATCATCCTCACCCATACCAATGCCGAGGTGCGGGCACTCAACGATGCCGCACGCGAGCGGATGCGGGAAGCAAGCGATCTGGGCGAGGACGTGCGTGTCACCGTAGAGCGCGGCGAACGCAGCTTCGCCGCCGGGGATCGCGTGATGTTCCTGAAAAACCAGCGTGGGCTGGGCGTGAAGAACGGGACGCTTGGCACCATCGAGGATGTCAGCACACAGAGCATGACCGTGCGCACCGACGATGGCCGTTCCATTGCCTTCGATCTCAAGGACTACGACCGCATTGACCACGGCTATGCCGCCACGATCCACAAGGCGCAGGGCATGACGGTGGACCGCACCCATGTTCTGGCGACGCCCGGCATGGATGCGCACGGCAGCTATGTCGCGCTGTCGCGCCATCGCGATGGCATGGACTTGCATTATGGCCGCGACGACTTCGCCAGCCAGGACAAACTGATCAACACCCTGTCGCGTGACCGGGCCAAGGACATGGCGACCGACTACGAGCAGATCGACCCGGCACAGGAGTACGCCGAACGGCGCGGCATCACCTTCCGCGCCTGCGTTGCCGAAATCATGCGTAAGATCGTACCGGAACGGGTGCGCAATGCGGTCGATGGCATGTTGGACGGTTTGCGCAAACCCGGAGACGGCGTGCCAGGCCACGATGCCGGACAGCGGCCGGAAAGGGGAAGGGCGGGTGTGGAGGCGTCCCCCGCACCGGATAGGCCGGGACGGGAGAACGCCGGAGCGCAGACACCGCACGAGACCGCCGACGATCCCGAGGAGGCGCTGCGCAAGGTTCGCACAAAGGCGCTCATCCGCCACGCCCGAGCCGTCGATGCGATCCTTGAGGTCAAAGGTCAGGGCCTCACACCTTCGGACGAACAGCGGCGCGAGCTTGGTGTGGCAAGGCGCGCATTCGATGAAGTACGCCCCCACGGCTGGCAGGATGCGGAAGCAGCCTACAGCAAGGACAACAGTCTTGCGTATGAAGCGGGTTCAGGCGTGACCGGCCGCGCCGTCCGCGCCCTCTATCAGGAAACCGAACTGCGCATGGAACGCGGCGAGCTTGCCCAGCGGGCCGACCGCTTCGTCGAGCGCTGGCAGAAGCTCGACCGGGCCGTTGATCAGAAATATGCGGCGGGTGATTATTCCGGCTATCACGCCGCGCGCAATGAGATGGGCAATATGGCGAAGAGCCTGGAGCGCGATCCGCAACTGGAATCCATCCTCGAAAACCGCAAGCGCGAACTCGGCATCGATCTCGAATCAGGCCGCAGCCTCGGCCGGGCACTTGCCTTCACCCACGGCATAGACCTCGGCAGAGGCCGGGGCATCGGACTGTAGGACCATCCTATTTGCCGCCGATTCTATCCGGTAGCCCTACGGCGACTAAATACTTCTTGCTCAACGATAAATCGCTTCTCTTTCTGGTCCCTGCAAACGTCAGAACCAACCAGAAGGAGGCAGCGCAACCATGCCCCATCCAGACCGTATCGTCCGCCTCAAGACCGTCCTTGCCCGCACCGGCCTGTCCCGCTCCACCATCTACCGCAAGATCGCCGAGGGCACGTTCCCGGCCCAGCTCAAGATCAGCACCAACGGTGCGGGATGGCGCGAGTCCGACATCGACCGCTGGGTCGCCGATCCGGTCAGATGGCGGCCGGAAGGGGAAATCGATGGAGCGCGGTAATGCCGATGGGCCTGCCGATCCAGCGCGCGACCAGGCCGATGATGATGACAACGGGGACGAAGTGTCCCGCTCCCGGCGCGCCAATAAACCGCCCACGGCATCCGAGCAGCTTGAGGAACTGCTGGGCTATCCGTGGCCGTTCTCCGGCAGGCCGCCCAAGCACGACCTCTCCACATGGACTGTCACCGACGACTGGCCCGATCCCGTCCCGGTCACGGAAGCCGAGATCGAGGTGTTCGAGCAATGGTTCGGCGATCTGTTCGATGAACTCTTTGGCTCATCCGATCCTTGATAAACCCGGCAATATGCCGTATATAATCAAGGAAAGGAGATCGACCATGCCCAGACCTGCAAGCGAAATCGAAACCGCCCGCCTTGAGGCGCGCGTTCCCGTCCATGTCTATGAGCAGATGCAGCGCGCGGCCAGGCTGCGCGGCATGACGCTGACGGGCTATCTCATCGCCACGGCAGGCGAGGAAGCCCGCCGCACGGTTGAGGAAGCCGATGTTCTGCGTTTGGCTACCGAGGATCAGGTGCGCTTTGCCAAGGCGCTGATTGACCCGCCCACGCCAAATGCCCGTCTGAAGCGCGCGGCGAAGCGCCATGCTGAGCTGATCGCGCCCCGGTGAGTGCAAGGTTTGCGATTGAGGCGCTGTCCAAAGTCCACCAGCGCAAGACGTTCTCGTGCGGTAATGAACGGATCGACCGCTATTTCCGCGAGACGGTCACGCAGGACATCAAACGTCGATATGCGACCTGTTTCGTTGCCCGAGACCTTGAGGTCGACCGGATCGCGGGTTTCTACACGCTGTCATCGAGCAACGTCCCGCTGACCGCCGTGCCCGAGCCGTTGGCAAGCCGGTTGCCGCGCTATCCGACCGTCCCGGCAGTGCTTATCGGCTGGCTTGGACGCGATCAGTCCTATGCCGGGTTTGGCCTCGGAGAGGCGCTGCTATTCGATGCCATCAGGACGGTCGCCGAAGCGCCGATAGGCGCTCACGCCATATTCGCCGACGCCATCGGCGCGAAGGCCGCAGCCTTTTACGCAGCCTTCGGCTTCACGCCGCTGACTGATCGGCCCAATACCCTCTATCTGCCTGTTGCGACGGCACAGCGCCTTTTGTCGGGAGAAGCCCCATGACAACTTCAAGCGATGGCAAATCTCAGCCTCGGGTGATGCTGCGCGCCGCCCTTTATCTGCGCGTTTCGACAGCGCGGTAGGCTGAGCATGATGTCTCCATTCCCGATCAGAAGCACTAGGGCGAAGCCTATTGCGAAGCGCGCGGCCTGCAACTGGTCGAAACCTTCATCGAACCCGGCGCATCGGCGACCAACGACCGCCGCCCCGAGTTCCAGCGCATGATCGAGGCGGGAACGTCCAAGCCCGCGCCCTTCGATGTCGTCGTGGTTCATTCGTTCAGCCGGTTTTTCCGCGATCACTTCGAGCTGGAGTTCTATGTCCGCAAGCTGGCCAAGAACGGCGTGAAGCTGGTCTCGATCACACAGGAGATGGGGGATGACCCCATGCACGTCATGATGCGGCAGATCATGGCGCTGTTCGACGAATACCAGTCCAAGGAAAACGCCAAGCATGCGATGCGGGCCTTGAAGGAAAACGCCCGGCAAGGCTTCTGGAACGGCTCGCTTCCTCCTATCGGCTATCGCACCGTCGCCGCCGAGCAGCGCGGGGCCAAGACCAAGAAGAAGCTGGAAATCGACCCGCTCCACGCCGACACCGTGCGGCTGATCTACCGACTGGCGCTGGAAGGCGACGGCACGACCGGCCAGATGGGCGTCAAGAACATCGTCTCCTACCTCAACAGCCGCCGCATCTTCACCCGCGACGGCGGGCGCTGGGGCATCGGTCAGGTTCACCGCATCCTCACCCGCCGCACCTATATGGGTGAGAACGAGTTCAACAAGCGGTCCAAGACCAAGGAACTGAAACCCAAAACCGAGGTCGTTGTCGTGCCGGTCCCGCCGATCATCGACAAGGGCACGTTCGACGCGGTTCAGAAGCTGCTCAAGGCCCGCAACCCTAAGGTCATGCCCGCCCGCGTCATCAGCGGCCCGACCATGCTCACCGGGCTTATCCATTGCGCGAAATGCGGCGGGGCCATGACCATCCGCACCGGCAAGGGCGGGCGCTATCGCTATTACGCCTGCTCGATGAAAGCGCGGCAGGGACCGACCGCCTGCGAGGGCATGGCCGTGCCGATGGACAAGCTGGACGATCTTGTCGCCAGCCATCTGGAAGATCAGCTCCTCCAGCCCGAGCGGCTCGAAACCATCCTCGCCAGCGTTCTCGACCGGCGACAGGAGCAATCTGAGCGTCGCCGGGACCACATCGCCGAACTGAACAAACGCTCTGCCGAATCTGAACTGCGGCTCAAGCGGCTCTACGATGCCATTGAGGCAGGCGTTGCCGATCTGGACGATCCGGCGCTGAAAGACCGCATCGACGGCCTTAAGGCTATCCGCGATCAGGCGAAGGCCGATGCCGAGCGCGCCCAGGCCATGCTCGACAACTCCGGCTCCAAGGCCATCACCCCGCAAATGGTCCGCACCTTCGCCAGGACAGCCCGCCAGCGCATCCGCATCGAAGGCGGCGGCTACCGCCGCGACCACCTGCGCGCGCTGGCCCAGCGCGTCGAGGTCGCGGACGGCGAGGTTCGGGTCATGGGATCGAAGACCCGGCTGCTTCAGGCGCTTACCGGAAAAACCGGCGTAAACTCAGTGCCCACTCAGGGACTGAAGTGGCGGATGGGGTGGGATTCGAACCCACGGTGGGCGTGAACCCACGCCGGTTTTCAAGACCGGTGCCTTAAACCACTCGGCCACCCATCCAGCTCCTTGGTTATCCTTTGGGGAGCCGTTTCTCAACCGGGAATTGTTGCGGAAGCCGGAAAGATGTCAGCGTCCGATTTTGAACGTGGCGCTGGCCGTTGCCACGAGCTCGCCATTCTCGTCGCGCAGCTCCCCTTCGGCAAATGCGATAGACTTGCCGCGATGACGAACCCAACCTTCACCGACCAGCTTTCCCTTGTCGGCACGGCCGACGAAGCTCGTCTTCAGTTCAAGAGTGACTTGCGGCGTGCCTGGGACCTCATGCGTAAGCCTCACCGCATGGCCGCACAAGCCGTCGAGCATGGCAGAAAGAAAGCCGCCGAAGATACGCCCGCCGCGGTTGACGAAGGCGTCGCCCGCTTCGAATGAAGCGCGGATATAGCCGCGCGCGGGATCCGTTTCGAGCACCTTCTTGCCGAGCGTAACGGCGGCAGGCGATTCCCAATCCGGATCGAGCGCAGGGTTCTCTGCCGCTTCGCTCATGCTTTCCCTCTCCTGTTGCGTATCCGCCGGGATCGACCCCACCGGACGTTCAGGAGGCCGGATTGGGGAATGGCGGCACGAATGTTTTCTTGAAGCGTTCCTTGCAGGCAGCGTGTTCCTCGGAAAGGAGTTCGTATCCGTCCGCGCTGCATGCCTTGTCCGCTCGATATTCCGCAACCCCCCTGTTGGTGCAGTCGCGGAGATCCGGTTCCCAGAGGAAAACGCAGACCATCGGTATGTAACGCTCCTTGCAGGGAAGCTCGCTGATATACTTTTTTTCCTCCGCAGAGCGCCGCCCCCACCAGGCTGCCGTCGCCTGTGGGTTCCCTATCGTATCGGAATCGATGCATTCCGGAATGTCTTGTGCACTGGCCTCGCCGGCGCCCGCGAGAAACAGGCCGGAAACCGCCAGGCCGAGAGCCAGACAGAACTGGAAAAGTATCTTCATGACGCACCCTCCCACGCCAGCCCCCAACTAGTAATTTTACCTTACGAGATTGACAGATTCCGCTCAATCCGCAAGGGGGCTGGGTGAAATGCGCCGGACCAGCCAAATCCCGGCGGGTCCGGCGCGGCGATCGTTCAGGCGCTCGCAGCAGCGGAAGGACGAGACTTCATCCGCTCGAACCAGGCGCCGATATTCTTCAATTCGGGATTGAGGGGCTGACCGACGGCAGCACCGAAGTCGAGAAAGCCGAATAGCAGAATGTCGGCGAGCGTCACCCGCTTGCCGGCAAGATAATCTTTGCCTGCCATCAACTTGTCGAGCCAGGCAAGCTTGTCCTGGGCAATGGCCTTGAGACCGTTCGCCGCCTCCGGGAGGCAACGCATACGATCCTTGAACATCGGAAGCCCCTCGGAATAACGGAACCCGTTCGCCAGCGGCTCGCAGACGTTCAGGTCGACGCGACGCGTCCACATCCGCGTCTCGGCGCGTTCTTCCGGCGTCGTTCCGATCAGCGATCCACCCGGAAACTTCTCGTCCAGATATTCGCAAATCGCGGTGATCTCCGAAAGATAGCTGCCGTCGTCGAGTTCGAGGGTGGGCGACTGGCCGGACGGATTTTTCGCGAGGTAGGGCTCCTTCCGATTGTCCGCCTGCATGATGTCGAGCTCGACGAAGGGAAGCTCAATGCCCTTCTCGTTCATGAACATCTTCACGACGCGGGGATTGGGGCCTATTGAATTGTAGAATTTCATGGGCTGTCTCCTTGTGATCCGGTGTCTTCCATTGCCGGTATGGCGTCATGATTATCCGAATGTGCGAAGGCGCGCCACTTCCCAGCCTTTTCCGCCTTGGCGGGCGCGCGCGGCATGTTTATCTAGGCACAACCCGGCAGCAGACCGGAAACAGGGGGTGGCATGAGCGCACAGCACGAGGCGGCAAGGCGGGACAAGCCGGGTGGCGGGGTGTTTTACGGCTGGCTTGTTGTCGCTGCGGTGATGGTCGTCATGACCGTGACGGCTGGCCTCGGCTTCTACAATCTGTCCGTCTACCTGAAAGCCTTCATTGCCGAACGAGGATTTTCCGTTTTGGCGACGTCCGGCGCAACGGCCTGCTTCTTCGTAGCTTCCGGATTTACCGGCCTCGCGGTGGCCGCCCTCATCGACAGATACGATCCCCGTTGGGTCATAACCGGCGGGGCGATACTGAGCGCTATTGCGACATTCGGCGCTGGATACGTCACGGAACTCTGGCAGCTCTACGCATTCTATGTGCTCTTTGGCATCGGTTACTCCGGCGCTGCGCTCATTCCGGGGACGACGCTCGTTGCCAGGTGGTTCGTACGCCGGCGGTCGATCGCGCTCTCCATCGCATCGACCGGCCTTTCGCTCGGTGGCATTCTGCTGACGCCTGTGTCCGCGAGCATGATCGAACATCTGGGGATCTCGGGCGCTACGCCTTGGCTGGCGGCCGGCTTCCTGCTCGGTGTGATCCCGGTTTCATGGATACTGATCCGCCCCTCGCCGCAGATTATGGGACTCGGGCCCGACGGCGATCCCGTTCTGCGTGACGAGAGCGGCGCATTGTTGCCTGCAGATGGCATTGATTTCGACAGCGCGATCCGGAGCCGTTTTTTCATCTTCACCACCGCTGCCTTCATCTTCGCGATGATGGCGCAGGTCGGCGTCATTGCGCATCTGTTTCGCCTTGTCTCGACACGTAGCGGCAGCAACGATGCCGCTGCGCTGGCCGTCGCGACCATGGCGATGGCGAGTATCGCAGGACGGTTACTCGGCGGCTGGGGTCTCGCCTACATGGCGTCGCGGCATTTCGTATTTGCGCTCACGCTTGTCCAGGGCCTGGCGCTCGCCCTTTATGCGTCGGTGGAAAGCTCGAACGCCCTGCTCGCGACGACCGTTTTGTTCGGCGTGACGGTGGGCAATCTTCTCATGATGCAGCCGCTTTTGCTGGCGGAGGCTTTCGGGCTCAAGGCCTATGGCCGCATCTTCTCCTTCAATCAGCTTTTCATGACGCTTGGGGTGGCGACGGGACCGGCAGCCATCGGCTTCCTTTACGAATGGCTCGGCGGTTACGACGTCGCCTTTCTCGTCATGGCAGCAGCTTCGTGCCTCGCATTTTTCCTCACTTTGGCCGCAGGGCCGGTGGATACATTGCTGCGGGGGAGCCGGAACACGTGAAGGACGCCCGGCCGGCCGGGGCCTTCGAAAATCCGCTTGGGTGCTTCGGCTGAAACGGCTATCTAGGTTCTATTGAGCCATTTAACGAAGTGTCTGTCGGAGCCCCGAAAAATGGATGCTGGCCCGGAGCCAGAAAGCCCGCGCGCTCCGGCTCGCGGTCCGATCTTTTACGGCTGGTATATTGTCGGCACGGTCTTCGTTATTCATACCGTGTCCTGCGGACTGATCTTCTACAACCTGTCGATCTTCCTGAAGGCGTTCGTCGCGGAGGCAGGCTTCTCCGTATCCGCAACGTCCAACGCAACCGCTCTCTTCTTCATTTCGTCCGGATTTGCCGGACTGGCCGTCGGCTGGCTGCTTGACCGGTACGACCCGCGCTGGATCGTGACCTTCGGTGCGTTTCTGTCGGCTGGCGTTCTTGCAACCGCGGGGCATGTCGGCGAGCTGTGGCAGCTATATGGCTTCTACGCGCTCTTTGGAATTGGTAACGCTGCTGTCGCCGTCATCCCCGGAATGACGATCGTCGCGCGCTGGTTCACAAGGCAGAGGTCGAAGGCAATTGCCTATGCATCGACCGGACTTTCGCTTGGTGGCATCGTTTTTACGCCACTCTCAGCAACATTGGTCGAAAGATACGGTCTCGGCGAGGCCGCGTATTGGCTGGCAATCATTCTGGTTCTCGGCGTTGTGCCGGTGGCGCTGATCATGCTGCGCCGGAGCCCCGAGGCAATCGGGCTTGCGCCGGACGGCGACGCGCCGCAGCGTAAGGCGGATGGCAGCCTCATGCCGCCTGACGGCGTCGCATTCAAAGAGGCGCTTCGCAGCCGCTTCTTCATTCTCGGCACGACGGCTTTCGTCTTTTCCATGATGGCGCAGGTCGGCTCTCTGGCGCATCAGTTTCGCCTCATAGCAACGCGCACCGGCGACGATCACGTCGCGGCTCTCGCCGTTTCGGTCATGGCAGCCTCAAGCATCGCCGGACGCCTGATCGGTGGCTCGCTTCTCTCGCGCATCGCTTCGAAGCATTATCTCTATGCAATCTATGTCCTGCAGGGCGTTTCCTTCTGCGCCTTTGCCTTTGCCGAGGGCGTCGTAGCGCTCTTCATCGTCTCCGCGATGTTCGGGGCGACAGTCGGCAACATGCAGATGATGCAACCGCTGATCATGGCCGAAGCATTCGGATTGAAGGCCTATGCGCGGATTCTTTCCGTGGCGCAGATGATTACAACCTGTGCGAATGCGGCGGGCCCTGCCCTGCTCGGCTTCCTTTACGCGATGACAGGCGGCTATCAAGCAGCCTATCTCGCGATCACCGTGTCGTCGGTATTGGGATTTGCGAGTCTCTATGCCGCCGGGCCGGTCAGGGCAGTGATCGATGCGCAGGAGAAGGACCTACGTCCCTGAAATGGCTCATGGATTTCATGTTGCACCGCCGCTAGACTGCGACCAACTCCAACTAATTTCCCATGGATTGTCATGAAACTGCCATCGAACTTCTACAAACCGCTCGCGATCGGCGCTCCGGACCCCTATCGGGAGCTCCCGGTCGCCCTCGAACGGATGATCCATTTTTTCCCCGGTCATAACGAAAAGGTTCGCGCACGGGTCGGGGACATGATCCCGCAGGTGGACGTCCTGCTTGGCAATCTCGAGGACGCAATCCCGGCCGACCAGAAAGAGGCCGCGCGCAAGGGCGTGATCGAAGTTGGGAAGACGCACGATTTCGGGTCGACAGGATTCTGGGTACGGATCAATCCGCTCAATAGTCCGTGGATGCTTGACGACGTTATGGAGCTTGTGGCCGAAGTCGGCGACAAGCTCGACGTCATCATGCTGCCCAAGGTCGAAGGCTCCTGGGACATTCATTATCTCGACCAGCTTCTCGCCCAGCTTGAGGCGAAGCACGGTCTCCGGAAACCGCTCCTCATCCACGCGATCCTCGAAACGGCGCAGGGTGTGAAGAATGTCGAGGATATCGCGAGCGCCTCGCCGCGCATGCACGGCATGAGCCTCGGGCCTGCCGACCTCGCAGCTTCGCGCAAGATGAAGACCACCCGCGTCGGCGGCGGTCATCCCTTCTATCGCGTGCTCGAAGACCCCAGGGAAGACGGTGGCCCTCGCGTCGCCGCACAGCAGGACCTCTGGCACTATACGTTCGCCAAGATGGTCGATGCCTGTGTCGCGAACGGCATCAGGCCTTTCTATGGCCCCTTTGGCGACATTCAGGACCTCGACGCCTGTGAGCAGCAGTTCCGCAATGCATTCCTGATGGGGTGTGTGGGGGCATGGTCGCTGCACCCGAACCAGATCGCAATTGCCAAGCGCGTCTTCAGCCCCGACGCAGGCGAAGTGATTTTCGCGAAGAAGATTCTCGACGCAATGCCGGACGGTACCGGCGTTGCCATGATCGACGGCAAGATGCAGGACGACGCCACATGGAAGCAGGCCAAGGTGATCGTGGACCTCGCCAGGAAGGTTGCGGAAAAGGATCCCGACCTCGCCAGGGCATACGGCTTCTGATAGGGAAAATCCGGTTCCCGCCGGTGGCCTGAACCGTGTACCGGGAGGCAGGTGGAATGACCTGCCTCCCGCACGCTCACGCTGTCAGTTGCGCGGCAGGCTTGACCTTCTTGCGCACGGCGCTCGCCTGCTTGCGTATGCCCGCCTTCTTGCGTGGGCCGGCGGCCGGTTTCACCGACGGTACCTCGGCACCCGTTGTTGCGGCCTTCAGATCCTCGAATGACGACTGAATGCATTCCGCATAGAAATCCGGGTCCGGCATCATCTCGCGGCACGCGGTGAACGAGACGGTAATCTGCCCGCAATAGCTGAAGATCGGATGGATGATCCCCATGCCATCGAGAATCGGCGCCAGGCCGAAATGCGTGACCATGCGCGCGCCGGTCATATAGAGCGGAATCTGCGGTCCGGGCACATTGGTGATGACCGTGTTGAAGAACGGTTTGATGCGGTTTGCAATGCCGAGATTGGAATAAAGCCGCGCCGCAAGGCCCGACAGCGTCGAGGGAATGAACTGCGAATAATCGCTCAGCGTCTTGGCGCCGATTGCATTCGTAAGTTCCTTGGAACTTTTCGTCGACTGGAACACGGCGGTCAACCGTTCCGCCGGGTCCTCGATGTCCGTACGGATCGCAAGCATCATTCCGCTGACGAGATTGCCTGCCGCCTTTTTCTTGTCGTCGGCCCGAACCGAAATCGGCGCCATCGCGATCAGAGAGTCTTTCGGAAGCTCATTCTTGGATTCGAGATATTTCCGCATAGCGCCGCCAACGATGGTGACGATGACGTCGTTGACCGTCGCCCCGTCTACGGCGCTCTTCATGGCGCGTATCTCGCTGAGCGGAAACGAGCGGCCGTCGAAAACGCGATGCGGCGAAATCGCCGTATTGAAACGGGTGCGGGGAACTGGCCCCGCCATCTTGAGCTTGCCCGCGGTGAGGCCGATGCCGACTTTCGCCAGCGCCGGAACCGAAGACGCCACGACGCCCGCAAGTTTGAAAGGTTGCCGCAGGTTGTTGACATAGGTGCGCGAGAGAAGCTCCAGCACATTTGGATCGCGCTCCGGCACCCAGGGCTTTTCGGGCGGCACTGGCGTCGCATCGGGTGCCACATCGTGAATCGCGGCGACGATTTCCGCGCCCGACACGCCATCGATGGCTGCATGATGTATCTTCGACATGATGCCGAAGCTGCCCGGTGGCAAGCCTTCTACCTGGTCGAGTCCCTCGATCACGGTGAATTCCCAGAGCGGCCGAGACGTGTCGAGGGCCCGGGCGTGAAGCCGCGCAACCTGGATGCAGAGCTGGCGCCAATTGCCCGGCTTGGGAAGCGCGATATGCCGGACATGGAATTCGATGTCGAAATTGGGATCCTCAATCCAGTAAGGATGATCGAGGCTCATCGGCACGCGAACGACGCGCTGCCGGAAGGAGCGCGCGAGGTGCAGGCGCGTCTCGTAGTTCTCGAGGATACGCTTGAAGCCGAGTACACCCCCCTCCACCGTCGACTGATCGTAGATCGTCAAACCGCCGATATGCATGGGCGCATTGGCCGTCTCGAAATAGAGAAACGACGCGTCCATCGCGCTGAGTTGTTCCATGATTTTTCCCTCCCAAGGAGACGCATTTCGCCTGTGTGCCCGCCGGCGCCAGCAGCGTCTGTTTTTCCGTATGAACCGGCGCCTCCTCCTCCCCCGAGGCAAGGCGGCCGGGATGGCGCGTTCAACGCCGGGGGTAGCCGTGCCTGAACGGACCCTTGCGGTCGAACGGTTCGAACGTTCCTTCTTTCTGCGCCAGACGATCCGCGACCGCCCATAGCACGGCCGGGTTCACGCCGAGGCCGCAATGGCTGCCGAGTACCTCGATGTTCTCTGCCTTGCTGCTTTCCCGAAGGACGCAGGTCTTCCAGTTCACAACGCCATCGGTGCGCGTGAAGATGGCGGTTGCAGGCATCGAAAGATCGCTTTGTATACGGATGAGATCGGCTTCCGCGATATTGTCGATGGATTCGCCGCCCAACCTCTCATAGAGCTTGCCTGCATGCGTCGCCCGCACGTCGTTGGCGAAGGGGCTGCCCAGTGAAATGACATAACGCACGGCATCCGGCATTTCGAGTGCCACATCACGCGCATATATCCCGCCAAGGCTCCATCCGACGAGGCTCACTTTTCGGCCGGTTTTCTTATGAAGAGCGGCGACGGTTTCATAGAGCCGATAACGGCGCGTCATCATGTTGCCGATATTCCTGCCAAGGCCCCAGCCATGCGTCTCGTAGCCCATCCGGGCGAGATAGCGGCGCAGCATATGGGTCGAGCCGTCGGAAGCGAGAAAGCCCGGCAGAGCGACGACGGGATGTCCGTCGCCTCGGGCCGCCTGCAGCAGCAAGGGTGCCGAGGCGATGCCAATGCCCAGTTCGATCAGCGCTCGAGGCTCTGCGAATGTCAGGAAACGAGAGGGCGGCTTGAGCCGCGGCCCTGCCCGGGAACCCATTTCAATTGCGCCCGCATCCGCAGCCACCATGCCGTCTCCCCCAATGAAAACCGGAAATACCCGGTTTGTCGGATCACATCTCGGGGCATCCCGCTCTTCTTGAAGCAGCCGGCAGGTAACACCATCGGAGCAAGGCTACGCGGCGGTGACGCAGCGTTCAAGCGGCAGACATAAAAATGTTATGAATGAAAACAGCCGGTTACCGAAATGTCAGTAAGCGGAAAAAGCCTCCCCCTTTCGGGGGAGGCTCGATTTACCGGAAGACGCCGACTTCAGGACAGGGTTGCGAGCGCGGCCGGGTTGAACGGCATGAGCTTGTCGAACGCTCCCTGGTGCACTTTCTGCGCCCAGGCGGGATCGACGAGCAGCGCGCGACCGACACCGACGAGATCGAACTCGCCCTTCTCCAGCCGGTCCAGCAATTCGTCGATGCCCGTCGCCTCCGAGCTTTCGCCGCCGAAGGAGGCGATGAACTCGCCCGACAGGCTGACGCTACCGACCGTGATGCTGGGCTTGCCGGTGATCTTCTTGGTCCAGCCCGCGAGGTTGAGGTCCGAGCCATCGAATTCAGGTTCCCAGAAGCGCCGCTGGGAACAATGGAAGGCATCGACGCCCGCGTCGGACAGCGGCTTCAGGAAAGCGGCAAGTTCGTCCGGCGTGAGGGCGAGCTTCGCCGCGTAATCCTGCTGCTTCCATTGCGAAAACCGGAAGATCAACGGGAAGTCCTTGCCCGCCTCGCGGCGAACCGCCTCGACGATCTCGACGGCAAAGCGCGCGCGCGAAACGAGATCGCCGCCGTATTCGTCTTCGCGCTGGTTGGTGCCTTCCCAGAAGAACTGGTCGATGAGATAGCCGTGTGCACCATGGACCTCGACGCCGTCGAAACCGCATTCACGGGCATCCGCCGCCGCGCGCCCAAAGGCCGCGATCGTGTCCTTGACTTCCTGCTTGGTCATGGGCTCGGAGCGCTTCTTGCCGGGGGCAACAAGGCCAGAGGGGCCGTGGCTCGGCAGGCCCGGATTGGTCGCCTTCTCGGGGTTGCGCGTCATCCCCACATGCCAGATCTGGGGCATGATCTTGCCACCGGCGCCATGCACCTCTTCGACCACACGCTTCCAGCCCTTGAGGGCTTCTTCACCCCAGAACTGCGGCACGTTCGGGTCGGCCGTCGCGACGGGCGAGTTGACCGTGGTTCCCTCGGTGACGATGAGGCCGCATTCGGCTTCGGCGCGGCGGCGATAATAGGCGGCGACTTCCGGGCCGGGAATGCCACCCGGCGACTGGGAACGCGTCATGGGAGCCATAACGACGCGATTGGGCAATTCGAGCCCGTTGAGTATAAAGGGCTCGAACAAGGGTGCCACAGAACGGCTCATGGATTTTTCCTCAAGTGGGTGAGATTTAGATATTCGCCATATGGGCTATTTGCTTCCCAATGGCAATGCTGCGCCTCAACTCCCTGTGGCGTATATAGTTTTTCCAGCCGGGCCAAGCTGTTAGAGTTACATATGTTTCGAAAAACGGAAGCCGGCCATGCAAGTTAACCGGGAAGCGAAGTTCAGAATCGGCCAGGTTGTCCGCCACCGGCTCTATCCCTTCCGGGGGGTGATTTTCGACGTCGATCCGACCTTCAACAACACCGAGGAATGGTGGCAGTCGATCCCCGAGGAAGTTCGTCCGCGCAAGGACCAGCCTTATTATCACCTGCTTGCCGAGAACTCGGACACCGAATATGTCGCCTATGTATCGGAGCAAAACCTGCTACCGGACGAATCGGGCGAGCCCGTGCGCCATCCCCAGGTGCGGGAATTATTCGGCCCGTTGAAGGACGGTATCTATTCCGTTCGCGCAAGCTCCGCTCACTGATCTCCACTCGAACCGTGCCAGACCGCACCAAAGGGACACCAAATTGCGGCGAGACAGACGAACCTATCCGATCCGCAGGATCCTGGACGGTTGGAGAAGGTTCTATGTGAACCGCTTTATCGTGCCGGCCTTCGACGCAGTAGGGCCGGGCATCGACGTATCGAGCCCGCGCAATATCGAGATATGGGGCGCCGGGATCACAGCAGGCAGCCATCTTCATCTGCACGCTTCCCCTGGAAATTTCGTTCGGCTCGCCACATGGCGCACGGGGGACCGCGAAGGCCGCATCGCCATCGGCGACTGCGTGCTCATCAGTCCGGGAACGCACATCGTCGCGTCCGAGGAGATTGTGATCGGCACCGACACGATGATCGCAAGCCACTGCTACATCTCGGATTCGGACTGGCACGACACCTATGACCGCACGGCCGAACACGACAAACACAAGCCGATCAGGATCGGTGAAAATGTATGGCTGGGTGTGCGCGCGATCGTGGGCAAAGGCGTCACGATCGGCGAGAACAGCATCATCGGGGCCGGCGCCGTGGTCACACGGGATATCCCCGCCAACTGTATCGCGGCCGGCAATCCCGCGCGCGTCGTGCGAGAACTCGATCCGTCCCGCGAATTCAAGCGGCGTTCGTCGTTATTTCGGGACCCGGAAACGCTCGAGCGCGATATGGACAGGATGATGCGCTATCTCCTGCGGGAGAACACAACTCTCGGATGGCTCCGGAGCGTGTTCTCGCCGTCACGGACAGACTGATCCGTCAGGATTTGGGCATAGGTATGGCGGCAATCGCCTTGGAGACGCCGTCGAGCTTCATCGGCACGTTCACGTCGCCCTTCCCCACGAGACGGAAAGCGATCTTCATCTCCGTACCGTTCTTGATCGCGTCCAGCCGTTCCTTCGTCAAAAGAATCTCTGTCTGGCATCCGCCCGGCAGACAATACAGGAATTGCTGGCTGAACTTTTCCTTGTCGTCCACGTTCCAGCCGATACCCGCCGGAAGGAAGGTCCCAAGCGGCGTGATGGCGAACATGAACAGATCCTGCTTGCCGTCTTCGTCGGTATCCTTGGGGCTATAGCCGATTCCGATATAGGCAATGGATTGTTTGTTTTCGCCGATCCGGACATCGACGAAAGCGTGGCACTGCTCGGCCCCCTCCGCATTCTTCTCGCAGCGGGTGCTCCAGGTACCGAAATTCCTGGTGGTTGCCTCAGACTGGGCGCCTGCGTCTTGAGCGCCCGCCGGGACGAGACCGGCTCCAGCGAAGAAAGCCGCAGCGGCGACGCCGGAAAGCAAGCGTCGAAGTAGCATGACTGAAATCCTTTCGGGATTTGAATAAAGCAACTCTTCCGGCCGCAATCGCGACCGGTATTGAGCGGTACCCTCGCATTTCGGCATAAAGAAGGCATCGGGAATCTTTGAAGAATCGATGGATTTGCTTAACTTTGCGGGTCTCGTCCACGCCCGGTCACACGCCGGGAAGCGGAATGTGCCCATGAACCTCCTTTTGCTGCCGGCAAGAGGCTTGCCGGTGGTCCTTGTGGCCCTGGCCGCCCTGTTCTGCGGATGCAATCCGGCGGCGGGCGTCGGCCATGCGATCGCCATGCATGGCGATCCCCTCTACCCGCCGGATTTCACGCATTTCAACTATGTCGACCCGGACGCGCCCAAAGGCGGGTCCATCGTCTTCGGTGCGACCGGGTCCTTCGACAGCCTCAACCCCTTCATCGTGCGGGGCACAGCCGCCATCGGGTTGCGCGAACATGTGTTCGAGAGCCTCATGGCGCGCGGCTATGACGAACCGTTCACCCTGTACGGCTTGCTGGCGGAAACGGTCGAGATGCCGGACGACAGAAGTTCCGTGACATTCTCACTCAACCCGAAGGCCCGTTTTTCGGACGGCAAGCCCGTTACCGTCGACGACGTGATCTATTCGCTCGAAACGTTGAGGGACAAGGGAAGGCCGAACTACAAGACCTATTACTCGAAGGTCGAGAAGGTCGAGAAGCTCGGGCCGCGCAAGGTGAAGTTCGTTTTTGGCGCCGAACGCGACCGTGAAATTCCGCTTATTCTGGGCCTCATGCCAATCGTCCCGAAACACGTATATGAGACGCGTGACTTCGGGGACGCGGGGTTCGATACGCCGGTGGGAAGCGGTCCTTACCTTGTCGAAAGGATCGAGCCGGGCGCCCGCATCGTCTATCGCCGCAATATGGATTATTGGGGCGCATCCCTCCCGGTGAATGCCGGGCAGAACAACATCGACCGGCTCACATATGAATATTTTCGCGATGCCAATGCTTCCTTCGAGGCATTCAAGACCGGCATCTATCACGCGCGGCCCGAGGACGATCCGGGCCGCTGGACGACGGGATACGATTTTCCGGCTCTTCGGGCAGGAAAGCTGCGCAAGGAAATTTTCGAAAGCGGCATGCCTTCCGGCATGTACGCGCTCGTTTTCAACGCGAGGCGTCCCGTCTTCGCCGATCGCCGCGTGCGCGAAGCGCTCATTCAGCTTTTCAACTTCGAATGGGTGAACAGGAATCTCTATTACGGCGCCTATGTCCGGACACAGAGCTTCTTCGACAATTCCGAACTCGGTTCGCACGGACGCGAAGCGAATGCCAGAGAGCGCGAACTTCTCGCGCCTTTTCCGGACGCGGTGACGCCCGGTATCATGGCGCATGGCTGGCAGGCACCCGAGGGCGATCCTTCCGGTCAGGATCGTGAGAACCGCATGCGTGCCGTCGCCCTGCTGCGCGAGGCGGGATTCGAAGTCCGGGACGGGCGTATGACGGATACCAGGACGGAGCAGCCCCTCGCCTTTGAAATACTGGTGGCGACACCGGCCGAGGAACGGCTCGCCCTTACCTATACCCGAATGGCGCGTCGCGTCGGCGTGGAGGCAACGGTGCGCAACGTCGATCCGAGCCAGTATCAAGCGCGACGCGACAGCTACCAGTACGACATGATCTTCAATAACTGGTTTTCTTCCTTGTCGCCGGGCAACGAACAAAGCTTCTACTGGGGGTCGGAAGCGGCCGATGTGCCGGGGACGCGGAACTACATGGGGGTGAAGGAACCGGCCGTGGATGCGATGATCGCCGCGATGCTGGAAGCGAGAAGCCGCGAAGACTTCATCGCTGCGGTACGGGCGATGGACCGGGTTCTGCTCTCCGGGGCCTACATGATCCCGCTCTTCCATCAACCCGACCAGTGGCTCGCCTTGTGGAAGAAGGTCAAGGTTCCCCAACAGACGTCCCGTTACGGATACCGCAGCAACACCTGGTGGGTTGACGAAGATTAGGTCGCAACGCGAACGGCAGTTCCGGATTCCGAGAGACTAACTCCGCGCGATGATCGGCGTCTGCACTCAGTCCGCCGCGTTCAGCAACTTCAGCCGGGCTTTCTTGAGGGCGCGGGTTTTCTCCGTCCACTCACGAATAACCTGCGCCACACGTCCGCCTTCGGCTTCCATGATTGCGTCATGCTTGGCATCCCGCACGGTGATTTCGCAGGCGAGCCCGTTCGGGTCGAAGAAATAGATCGAATGGCAGAAGTGATGGTCGATGGGACCGAAGACCGGAACCTTCGCCTCCTTGAGCCGGCGATGAAATCGTCGAGCTCTGCCCGGGTCGCAACCTCGAAGGCGAAGTGATAGTCCTCGATACCGTCCTTCATGCGGAAGACCGCATCGTCGGCGGTTCCCGGCTCGTCGAAGAAGGCAATGAAATTGCCGTCTCCCATCTCGAAGAAGAGATGCATGAAGGGCCGGTCCCTGCCGCCCGGATCGCGGTCGAAGGCAAGCGCGGCCGCAGGCTTGAGACCCAGGAGATCGACATAGAATTTTCGTGTCTCGTCGGCATCGCGGCAGCGATAGGCGATGTGGTGGAAGCCCGTGATCTTCGGCGCTGGTGTTTTCGCCTCACCGATATGGGCGACGGTGCCGAGAAGCACGTTACTCATCCTCTCCTCCCAGAAAGACGAACGGCCTGGCGGAAATGCTAGGCCCCGGCGCCCTGAAAAGCCAGAGGCGTCAGCGTGGCTGAATCGCGAAAATCGCTTCAAGGCTTGTCATGTTCATGCCGTTCTTTGCGTAATTGTAGGGCGTGACATTGACGGATTTTATGAGCGCTCGTTCGATTTCCGTGCCCACGCTGCCATCGGCGGCTGGCACCATGTCGAAGTCGATGACATTGATGCAAGCGGGGTCCTGCTCGAAGGCCCGGACAGCGCCAAGAGCCCGCTCCGCCGAGCAACCCGTGGCCGCCCAGCCGAGAAGCAACCGGTTGATGCCCTCATGGGCGGCAATCAGCATGGTGTGCCAGCCGGGCTCCGCGAGAAGCCGCTCGATAACCGAGACGGACCGGCGCAATGCGTCCGCGAAGATTTCGCCGCCATCGAGCATGGTCGCACCGGGTTCCCCTGCCATGTCGAAATGATAGGCCATTTTCGCGGCAAGTTCGGCTCGGCTCGAAATCCTGCCAAAGCTGCCGCCGTGAATCTCGACAAGCGCGGGTTCTTCTTCGAGCAAAGGCGTCTTGCCCTCCTGCGCCGCGAGGACATGTTCAGCCGTCTGCCGTGTCCGTGGGACGCCCGAGCAAACGGCGCGATCGAGAGCGACATGAGAGAGCGCCTGCCCAGCGGCCTTCGCCTGTTCCTGCCCGAGCGGCGTCAGCGGCACGACTTTGGTGTCGCCCCCGGCGGCCCTGATTTCCGGCCCGAAATAGTCGACATGGCCGTGGCGCATCAAGTAGATGCGCCGCCGCCCTGTCGTGCCGGGAAGCGCACTCAAATCGCTTCGGCCTTCTTCAGGCTGTCGACGTCGCCGTCGGAGAAGCCCCAATCCTTCAACGCGCTTTCGGTGTGTTCGCCGATGGTGGGTGCGGGGCCTTGAATTTTCGATTCCGTGCGAGAGAAGCGCGGCGCGATATTCGGCTGTGCAACACCGTCGATTTCGACAATCGTTTCACGCGCCTTGTTGTGCGGGTGGTCGATTGCTTCCTTGATCGACAGAACCGGTGCGAAGCAGATGTCGGTGCCTTCCATGATCTCGCACCACTCGCCGCGCGTCTTCGTCTTGAAGACGGTTTCGATCTTCTTCTTCATCTCCGGCCATTGGGCGCGGTCCATCTGCGCATCCCAGAGGCTGTCGGTGAGGCCCGCCTTCTCGCGGAGGATTGCGTAGAACTGCGGCTCGATGGAACCGATCGAAATCCACTTGCCGTCCTTCGTCTCGTAGGTGTCGTAGAAATGCGCGCCGCCATCGAGCATGTTCGTGCCATGCGGCTCCTGCCACATGCCGGACGCCGTGAAACCGTAAAACATGGACATGAGCGAGGTCGCGCCATCGGTCATCGCTGCATCGACGACCTGGCCCTTGCCGCTGCGCTGCGCTTCCACGAGCGCGGCCAGCATGCCCATCGCCAGATAGAGCGCGCCGCCACCGAAATCCCCGACGAGGTTCAGCGGCGGAACGGGCTTCTCGCCCGGACGGCCGATCGCGTGCAGCGCGCCGGTGAGCGAGATGTAGTTGATGTCGTGCCCTGCGGCGCTGGCGAGCGGGCCGGTCTGGCCCCAGCCGGTCATGCGGCCATAAACGAGCTTCGGATTGCGCTTCAGGCAGACATCCGGGCCAAGGCCGAGGCGCTCCATGACGCCCGGCCGGAAACCTTCCTGCAGAATGTCGGCCTTCTCGATCAGCTTCAGGCAGGCCTCGACCGACTCCGGCTTCTTGAGATCGAGTGCGACAGAGCGGCGTCCACGCGATCCGATGTCGTATTTGGAGCCGCCGCGCGCACCCTTGCGGTCGATGCGAACGATATCCGCCCCCATGTCGGAGAGCAGCATGGCGCAGAACGGACCCGGACCGATGCCTGCAAATTCGACGATCCTGATACCGCTAAGGGGTCCGCTTCCCATCTCTTCGCTCCCGTTAAGTCAGCCATTGTATGGCGTTGCTGTTCGTTGCCAGATTTGTACAGCTTGCCGGATGGCGCGTAAACGCCGGGAGGCCGGCTTCCGATCTGACGCAGCGTCGCGCTTGCGCCCGGAGAAAGGCAACCGTACAAACCGGTGCATGGTCATCCCCGCTCCCTCCATTGCCCGCGGCTATTCGGGCGAAGCCTGTCCCGAAAGCTTCAACATCGCGCGCTATTGCCTGGCACGCGGCGCCGCTGCTACGCCCGGCAAGACGGCACTCATCGTGGTTGCCGACGCCGGCGCACCGCTTGAGGAAGCCGAGCGCTGGACCTATGGCGAACTCGACGAAGCGGTGCGCCGCGTGGCCGCCGGCCTGCTTGCCGAGGGATTCCGGCCCGGCGACCGGATAATGATCCGTATGCCGAATACGTCGGAATACGCATTGATGTTTTTCGGCGCATTGGCGGCGGGGATCGTTCCCCTGCCCTCGTCCTCCCAGCTCACGCCCGCCGAAGCCGATTTCCTGCTTTCCGATTCAGCGGCGAGCGCCGTTGCGCTGGCGCCGGGCATGAGCATGACGGCCGAAGGCGTCCGCGTCTTCGATGCCGAGGCGATTGCAAAGCTGCGGCGGCATGAGCCGCTGCCGGATTATGCGGACACAGCGGCGAACGATCCCGCCTTTCTTGTCTACACATCGGGCACGAGTGGGCGGCCCAAGGGCGTTCTTCATGCGCATCGCAGTGCCTGGGGACGCAGGCCCATGTATCGCGGCTGGTACGGCATGGAGGCGAGCGATGTGATGCTCCATGCGGGCGCCTTCAACTGGACTTATACGCTGGGCGTCGGCCTCACGGATCCCTGGGCGAACGGCGCGACGACCGTTCTCTACAATGGCGAGAAGGACGTACTGGTCTGGCCGAAGCTGATGGAGAAGACGCACGCGACGCTCTTCGCCGCCGTGCCGACGCTTTACCGCCAGGTGCTGAAATATTGCGACCTTGCCGCGCATGACCTCTCCTCGCTCCGGCATGGCCTGACGGCGGGCGAGGCCTTGTCGCCCGCGCTCCTTGATCACTGGCGCGAGGCAACAGGCAAGGAACTCTGCGAGGCGCTCGGCATGAGCGAATGCTCGACCTATGTCTCGACGGGCCCCGGCATGGAAATCCGGCCGGGCAGTCCCGGCAAACCGCAGCCGGGGCGATGCGTGGCGGCGCTGCCCGTAGAGGGGGGAACGGAACCCCTGCCGGCCGGCGAGACGGGCCTCCTTGCCGTTCACCGGTCCGACCCAGGTCTCATGCTCGGTTATTGGCGCCGTGCCGACGAGGAAGCGGAAGTCTATCGCGGCGAATGGTTCGTCGGTGGCGATCTCGCGAGCTTCGATGCCGACGGGTATATGTGGTACCACGGCCGCGCCGACGACCTCATGAACGCGATGGGGTATCGCGTGTCGCCGCAGGAAGTCGAAGCGGCGCTCGCGGGTCATCCCGATGTTCAGGAAGTCGCCGTGACGGAACTTCACGTGCGCGAGGATGTCAGCATCGTCGCCGCCTTCGTCGTGCCAAAGGAAGCGAGCGAGCCGGATGCGGCATCGGTTCTGAAATGGGCGGCAGACCGGCTTGCGGCCTACAAATGCCCACGCGAAGTGATCTTCGTGGAAAGTCTGCCCAGAACGGCGAATGGCAAGGTGATGCGCCGCGCACTCGCCAAAGGCTAGATCAGCGCCCCTCGGGAACCGTTTCCATGCTCGCCGCCAGCGGAGCGGCATTCACGCCCGGTGTCGCCTCGGCGGCGAAGCTCACCTCCATCTGACTCACGCGGTCGACAAGCGCCAACGTCGCGGCGACGGGGTTCGCATCGAGTGCCCATACGCAAATGAAAAAGCCGGCGACGATACCGACAAGTAAGTTGGACATGACGGCCCGGGACCTCCTCGCCCTCGAAGTCGCGTCGAATTGCTGTGACGAGGGTGCGGAGAGAAAAGGTAAAAATCAAGCAAAATCAATAGCTTGTGTCAAATCGGGACGCCGGAGCATCAACCCTTTTCAACCTGCACGTGTATCTCGATCAGAGCGTCGTCCGGCGCCTTTCCCGACAGACTCACTCCAAGAATGAACGCACTTGCGAGGATGAAACCGGGAAGGATTTCATAAATGTCGAAAATTCCGCCGGACAATTGTTTCCAGACGATCACAGTGACGGCACCGGCGATCATGCCCGCCAGCGCGCCGTTGCGCGTCATGCGCGACCAGAAGAGCGAGAAAAGAACGACAGGTCCGAATGCCGCGCCAAATCCGGCCCAGGCATAGGCGACGAGCGAGAGGACTGTGCTGTCCTTGTCGAGGGCGAGCAGGAAGGCGGCGACGGAAATTACCAGGACCGATAGCCGTCCCGCTCTGAGGAGTTCCCTTGCCTCGGCATGGGGACGCAGCAGCCGCTTCCAGAAATCTTCCGCAATGACGCTCGACGAGACGAGGAGCTGCGACGACACCGTGCTCATGATTGCGGCGAGCACCGCGGCGAGAAGTACGCCCGCGAACCAGGGACTGAAGAGCGCCTGCGACAAGGCGAGGAAGACCGTTTCCGGATTGTCGAGAGGCGCGGTCGCGAAATAGCCGATGCCCGCCGTGCCCGTCGCAATCGCGCCGTAGAGCGCGAGCACCATCCATGTCATGCCGATCATCTGCGCCTTCGGCATGTCGCGCTCGTCGCGAAGCGCCATGAAGCGGGCGAGAATATGCGGCTGGCCGAAATAGCCAAGCCCCCAGGCCATAAGCGAGACGGCGCCGATGAATGTTGTGTCGTGGAAGGCATCGAACACACCTGAGGGTGCGGCCTCCGCCGTGGCGGCGAATGTCCCGTCCCAGCCTCCCATGGATGAGACGGCGATGGCCGGCACGATCAGCAGCGCGAAGAACATCATGATGCCCTGCACCGTGTCGGTCCAGCAGACGCCGAGAAAGCCACCGATCGCCGTGTAGGAAAGAATACTCGCCGTTCCGATGATGAGGGCGACGCGGTAGTCGAGGGCGAAGACTTGTTCAAAGAGGATGGCGCCCGAGACGAGGCCCGCCGAGGTGTAGATGGTGAAGAAGATGAGGATGACGAAAGCGCTGGCGACGCGAAGCACGCGGCTCTTGTCGGCAAAGCGGTTCTCTAAATAGTCCGGCATGGTGAGCGCATCGCCCGCGATCTCGGTATACCGGCGCAGACGCCGCGCCACGAAGCGCCAGTTGAGAAGCGCGCCAGCGACAAGGCCGACGGCAATCCAGACCTGATTGAGACCCGACGCATAGATTGCGCCCGGCAGGCCGAGCATCAGCCAGCCGCTCATGTCGGAGGCGCCGGCGGACAGCGCTGCAACGGTGCCGCCAAGCTGGCGCCCACCGAGAATGTAATCCTTGAGATTGGCGGTGTAGCGATAGGCCACGGCACCGAGACCGAGCATGGCGAGGAGATAGACGGCAATGACGGTTCCGGATACCCCGGTCATCGCGCCGCTCTCGCCCAGGAAATGGCCGAAAGGACGATCGCCAGCGCCGGCAGCGCCAATACGATCCATGTGCCGATTTCCAACCCGCCGATCATGCTGTCCCCCGCGCGAAGGCCCTTACATGACAGGCGGCCCCCCCCCCCTGACTTAGCCAGTAAGAGAGCGGGTTTTCAAGTCTGCCGGGTCGCGGTTCAGGCACGGCGGCGCTGCTGTACTGACCGTACTGGCCCTTGTGGCCGTAGCGCGAGTCGGTGCGGTATTCTTGCTGTATTTGCTCATGCGTAATGGAGATCTTGCGGCTGAAACCGAAGACAGCCTCCATGGGATCCAGACCGTAGGTCCAGACGCAAGCAAGGAAGCCCAGAACGAATCCGGCGACCAGTTTTCCCACGATGGCTTTCCTTCTGTCGCAAGTGCCGCAACATATGGAAAATCATGTGCGATTATAATTAACAAACGATTACCGCCTGTTGCGGTAGTTACGTCAGAGTGACTGCCCGTCGTCGGTCGTGAAGAGTGAGCCTGTGATGAAGCGGCCGTGGTCCGAGGCGAGCAGAAGCAGCGTACCGTCGAGATCCTCTTCAAGACCGAGCCGGCGGCGCGGCCAGGTCTTGATCTGCTTCTGTCCGCCCTCGGACCTGAACCAGTCGGAATTGAGCTCCGTCTCGATGAAGCCCGGGCACATGGCATTGACGTTGATCTGGTGACGCGCCCATTCTTTGGCGAGCGACTTTGTCATCATTCCGACCGCTGCCTTCGTCATGCAATAGATCGTGAGGCCCGGCAGGACCGTATGTGCGCCGATGGAGGCAATGTTGATGATGCGTCCTCCTTGTCCGCGCGCGATCATGGAACGGCCGGCCGCCTGCGCCATGAAGAAGGCGCCGCGCACATTCGTGTCGAACATCGTGTCGAAGCCTTCGGGCGTTACGTCGGCGGGAAGCGCCTGCACGTTCATCCCCGCATTGTTGACGAGGATGTCGAGCGGCCCGAGGGCTCCCTCGACCGCCGTGACGCAATCCGAAATGCTCCGCGTGTCCGTGACATCGAGCGCGACCGCCACAACCGTGCCGCCCATGGCCTCGATTTCCTGCTTCAATGTCTGGAGGCGTTCGACGCGCCGGCCGGTAATCGCGACTTTCGCGCCGGCCTTTGCGAGAATCAGGGAAAACCGGCGGCCAAGCCCGCTGGTGGCGCCCGTGACGAGCGCGACCTTGCCCGTCAGATCGTAGCTCGGCAGCGTGATTTCCGTCGCGTCGGCCATGTGAAACCCATCCCTCTTATCCAGTTGATTTTGTGCATCTTTTCGCCGCAGCGGCATCCTAGAAGCAGGTTGATCTCCGTCAAGCCACCGAGCGGCTTGCCCCAGACCGCCCGGCATCGCCATAATCGGCCATGCAACACGGAAGGGAGGCCGCAATGCAGCTCGACGTCGTCTCCGACACAGTCTGCCCCTGGTGCTACATCGGCAAGAAGCGCCTCGATCAGGCGCTTGCCATGCATGGCGGCGACAACATCACACTTGCCTGGCGGCCCTTCCAGCTCGACGCCTCGATCCCCGAAGGCGGCGTCGATCGCAAGGCCTACATGGAAAAGAAGTTCGGTGCGGAACGCGCAAAGGCGGCCGGAAACACGATCCGCGAGCTCGGCGAGGCGGCCGGCATTACGTTCCGCTTCGAGAAGATCGAGCGTTCGCCCAACACGCTCGATAGCCACCGTCTGGTCCGTTGGGCCGGGACGGGCGGCTGCCAGAACGAGATGGTCGATATTCTTTTCCGGCGCTACTTCGAGGACGGCGAGGATGTCGGCTCGCATGACGTCTTGCTCGATGCCGCGAACGAAGCCGGGATGGACGTCGAAATCGTTCGCGATCTTCTATTGAAAGACGCCGACAAGGAACTCATCCGTCGGGAAGATGCGTTGGCGCGGCAGATGGGTATTCAGGGCGTGCCGAGCTTCGTCATCAACTCTCAATGGGTGATGGTCGGCGCGCAGGAACCCGAAACGCTGGTCAGGATGTTCGACAAATTGCTCGCGCGTGAAGCCGAGGAAGCCCGGACGGCAATCAGCTAGCCAGGTCTTTTTTGGGGGGGATCAACATGACATCGCAACTCTCGCCGCTCGGGAGGCAGCTCATTCTGCTTGGCATGATCCTCTTCATGCTGGGCCTGCTCACCGGATTCGTCTCAGGTGCCTTAGCCAATCCGCGCATGGGACTTTCGGCCCATCTGGAGGGGCTGATGAACGGTACTTTTCTTGCTGTGCTGGGCCTCTTCTGGCATCACCTGGCGCTCGCGCGCGGCGTTCTGCTTTTCGCTTTCTGGATGGTCGTCTACGCGGCCTATGCAAACTGGCTGGGTGTCCTGCTTGGCGGAATCTGGGGGGCGGGCGCCTCGATGATGCCGATTGCCGCGAAAGGCCTCATGGGCAACGGCTTTCAGGAGGGCGTGATTGCGTTCCTTCTGATCACGATCTCTGGCGCCATGGTGATCGGCGTCGCGCTCGTCATCTGGGGCCTGTGGCGGGCGAAGCCGCAAGGCTGACTTACGCGGCCTTCGCCTGACCGGCGAGCTTCGCGAGCGTCGTCATCAGCCGATGTGCGCCGGAGAGACGCTCTTCGGGTGTCTCCCAATTGCGCTTGAAGACGAGCTTGTGGTCCGGGCGGAGCTTCGCGTTGCCGCGTTCGTCGTTGATGAGTTCGACAAGAGCCGCAGGATTGGGGAAGGAGTTGTCGCGCAAGGTGAGCACGATGCCCTTGGGGCCAGCCTCGATTTTCTCGACGTTGGCCGCGCGGCACAGACCCTTGATTTCGACAATCTTCAGCAGAAATTCGACTTCCTGCGGAAGCTTTCCAAAGCGGTCGATGAGCTCCGCCGCAAATCCGTCGATTTCATTCCTTGTTTCGACATCGGAAAGGCGCCGGTAGAGCGCCATGCGCGCATCGAGGTCGGGGACATAGTTGTCTGGAATGAGAACCGGTGTGCCCACATTGATCTGCGGCGACCAATGGCCGTCTTCCTCCTCGCCGGTGCCGCGCATGGAGGCAACGGCCTCTTCGAGCATCTCCTGATAGAGTTCGTAACCGACCTCGCGAATATGACCGGATTGCTCGTCGCCGAGCAGATTACCGGCGCCGCGAATGTCGAGGTCGTGGCTGGCGAGCGAGAAGCCCGCGCCGAGCGAGTCGAGAGATTGCAGCACACGTAGCCGTCTTTCGGCGCCGGGTGTCAAAGTCCGATGTGGCGGGACGGTCAGATAGGCATAGGCACGCGCCTTGGAACGCCCCACCCGGCCGCGCAACTGATAAAGCTGCGACAGGCCAAACATGTCGGCCCGATGAACGACAAGCGTATTCGCAGTCGGAATGTCGAGCCCGGATTCCACGATCGTCGTCGACACGAGGACGTCGTATTTGCCGTCATAGAAGGCGGTCATCTTGTCTTCGATTTCGCCCGCCGCCATCTGCCCGTGTGCAGAGATGAACTTGATCTCCGGCACGTATTGGCGAAGGAATTCCTCCGCGTCACCGAGATCGGCGATGCGCGGCAC
Organism: Alphaproteobacteria bacterium HGW-Alphaproteobacteria-3; assembly: GCA_002842875.1. GTDB lineage: Bacteria > Pseudomonadota > Alphaproteobacteria > Parvibaculales > Parvibaculaceae > Parvibaculum. The sequence goes on from PHEF01000002.1 coordinate 90,850, forward strand.
GACATAGAAACTCTGTCCACCTCGATAATGCTCGCGCAGCAGGGCTTCGCGCACGACCACCGCATCGAAAGGCGAGACATAGGTGCGCACGGCAAGCCGGTCCACCGGCGGCGTGGCGATGATGGAGAGTTCGCGCACGCCCGAAAGTGCGAGCTGCAATGTGCGCGGGATCGGGGTTGCGGTCAGAGTCAGCACGTGAACCTCGGCACGCAACTTCTTCAACTGCTCTTTGTGAACGACGCCGAAATGCTGTTCTTCGTCGACGATCACGAGCCCGAGATTGCGGAACTTCACTTGTTTGCCAAGCAGCGCATGAGTACCGATGACAATATCGATGTCGCCGCTCGCAAGCCCTTCCCTCGTCTCCGTCATGTCCTTCGATGCGACAAGGCGCGACATCTGCCGGACCTTGATGGGAAGGCCCTGGAAGCGCGCAGCGAAAGTTCGGAAGTGCTGGCGGGCAAGAAGCGTCGTCGGCACAACGACCGCCACCTGATACCCCGCCATCGCCGCGACGAATGCCGAACGAAGTGCCACCTCCGTCTTGCCAAAGCCGACATCGCCGCAAACGAGCCGGTCCATCGGCCTCCCTCGCGCAAGGTCTTCAAGCACGGATTCGATCGATTGAAGCTGATCGTCCGTTTCGGTGAAAGGAAAGCGCGCGCAGAATTCGTCGTAGGAGCCTGGTTGCGGCTCTATCTTCGGTGCGCTCTTGAGTTCGCGTGCGGCCGCGATGCGGATGAGCTCGCCCGCCATCTCGCGGATACGCTCCTTGAGACGCGCTTTGCGCGCCTGCCATCCTGTCCCACCGAGCCTGTCGAGCTGCGCATCGCTCTCGTCGGCACCGTAGCGCGAAAGAAGCTCGATGTTTTCGACGGGCAGGTAGAGCTTGTCTCCCCCGTGATAGACGAGCAGCAGGCAGTCATGCGGCGCACCCATGACATCGATCGTTTGCAGCCGTTCGAAGCGGCCGATGCCATGATCGACATGCACGACGAGGTCGCCGGGGCTCAGGCTTGTCGCTTCGGTGAGGAAGTTTTCCGCTCGCTTCTTCCGCCGCTGACGGATGAGTCTGTCGCCAAGGACATCCTGTTCGCCGATGACGGCAAGCTCGTCGGTTTCGAACCCTGTCTCGATACCCAGAACAATTAGCGAAACTACATTTTTGTTAACGACGTTAACATCTTTCCAGTCGTCGGCGATGAGAACATTTGCAATCCCGTGGTCGCCGAGAACGTGCTGAAGCCGGTCGCGCGATCCCTCGCTCCAGCTCGCGATCACAACACGCTTGCCCGCCTTGCGGAGACCCGCGATATGGCCTCCGAGAGCCTCGAAGATGTTGACGCCTTCCTGAGACCGTTCAGGCGCGAAGTTCCGCCCCTGCCTGCCGCCAAGATTGATGCCCGCACCGGCGGGCAGGCTGAACGGCGTGAGCGCGCGCACGCGCCGTTCGCCCGTCAACGTCGCCCATTCGTCGTTTGTCAGGTAGAGCGCATCGGGCGGCAGCGGCTTGTAACTTGGAGCATCCGTCGCAAGCTTTGCATCGCGTGCGCTCTTTCGCGCCTCCGCGCGCGCCTCGTGGTAATCGCCGATCAGTTCCAGCCGTGCATCCTTGGCCTCATCGACCTGAGCATCGAACGAGAGAAGCGCACCGGGGACATAATCGAAAACGGTTTCCATCTTCTCGTGAAAAAGCGGCAACCAGTGCTCCATGCCCGCATGCTTGCGGCCCTGGCTGACCGCCTCGTAAAGCGGATCGCCATCGGTCACCGCGCCAAGCCGCGAAACATAGGCTGCGCGGAAGCGGCGGATCGTCTCGCCGTCGAGATGTATCTCGCTTGCGGGAACGAGTTCGATCCCTGTGAGTTGGCCGACGGTTCTCTGCGTTGCCGCGTCGAAGGTCCGGATCGCGTCCAGTGTGTCGCCGAACATGTCGAGCCGAACGGGAAGATCGAAGCCAGATGGATAAATATCGACGATACCGCCGCGCACGGCGAACTCGCCCGGCTCGCGCACGGTGCCTGTGCGGTTGTAGCCGTTCGCGGCGAGATAGGCCGTGAGTCCATCGAGGTCTATCCGGTTTCCGACCCGTGCCGACCAGGCGGAGGTCATCACCATCTCGCGGGGTGGCACCCGCTGCAGCATTGCGTTGACGGTCGCCACCACGACGAGCGGCCGGGTGTTGCCGGTTCCGGCGCGGGCCGCAAGCCGCGACAGCGCCGCCATACGCCGGGCGCTGATGTCCCCCTGCGGCGACACGCGGTCATAGGGCAGGCAGTCCCAGGCAGGGATGGCCTCGATATCGATATCCGGAGCGAAAAAGGCAAGGGCCTCGACAAGCGCGCTCATGCGCGCGTCTTCTCGCGCGACATGGACGACGGCGCTGCCGGAATCGGCATGCACTTGCCGCGCCATGTCGGCAAGCGCCAACGCGTCAAAGCCCTCCGGTGCTTCGCCCAGATTAAGGCGGCCCGGCGCCGATACGATCTCCGCAAGCTTCTTCAACGAATTGGCGGCCCGGCTATCGCTGCCAGAGCGGTCCCTTCATGTGCTGGAATGTCCGGATACGAGCGAGAAGCGCCGTATCGTGTTCGGGGGCCACGTTTTCGCGCCCGGTGACCCAATTGTAAAGCGTCGTGTCCTCGACACCGATCAGGCTTTCGAACTCATCGACTTCGGATTCCGCGAGGGAATCCAGGACTTCGTCCGCGAAGTGCCCCAGGATCAGGTCCATTTCCTTGATGCCCCGATGCCAGGCGCGGAACCGGAGCCGCCTCAGGCGGGCGTCCCGGTCGAGCGGGCTGTTATCTTCGGCCATGTCTTTCTCCAATACGCATGGGCGGGATATAGACCGTGAATGCCCACATGTCATTAGAATGGCCTCATGATTCCCGTTGAAGACCGGGGTTGCGATGCGGCCTGAAATCCTTTTCCCGCTTTTTGCCCCGGCGCGCTCGCTGCCGGGCATAGGGCCGCGCCTCGAAAAGCTGGTCGAAAAGCTTGCCGGATCGAAGGCAATAGATCTCCTTTGGCACCTGCCCTCGGGCCTCATCGACCGGCGGGCCCGGCCAAAAATCGCAGAAGTCCGGGACGGAGAAATCGCCACTATCGAGGTCACAGTGGGGCTGCATATACCTCCCCGCACGAAGCGGCTTCCCTACCGGGTGCACGTATTCGACGAGACCGGGGAGATGCAGATCGTCTTCTTCAATCCCCGGCCCGACTACATCGCAAAAACAATGCCCGAGGGTGAGCGGCGCGTCCTCTCAGGCCGGATCGAGTTCTATCAGGGTACGCCGCAGATGACACATCCGGACCACATTGTCGCCCTGGACGGGCTCGGGGACCTGCCGCTTCTTGAGCCGGTCTACCCGCTGACGGCGGGCCTGCCCCTCAAGTCGATCCAGAAGGCGGTGCGTGGCGCCCTGCCGCTCGTCCCCGATCTGCCGGAATGGCAGAACGGTCCGTGGCTCAAGGCGCAAGGTTGGGGGCCGTGGCGGTCGTCGCTTCTCGGTGCACATGCGCCGCAATCAGCCCGGGACGTGGAGGCGTCAACTCCCGCGCGCGCGCGCCTTGCCTACGACGAATTGCTGGCCAACCAATTGGCCCTTGGACTGGTGCGCTTGCGCATGCGCCGTCTGCCGGGCCGTTCAATCGAGGGGGACGGGCATCTTCGCCGGAAGGTCGAAGCCGCCCTCCCCTTCGCGCTCACCGGCGCGCAGGTGCGATCCCTCGTCGAGATCGAAGCCGACATGAAAAGCCCGCACCGCATGCTCCGCCTTCTTCAGGGCGATGTCGGCAGCGGGAAAACCGTCGTCGCATTGCTTGCGATGCTGGCAGCCGTGGAGGCGGGGTTTCAGGCGGTCATGATGGCGCCGACCGAAATCCTCGCGCGTCAGCATTATGCGACGCTCGCACCGCTTTGCGAGGCGGCCGGTGTCCGCATCGAACTGCTGACGGGCCGCGAAAAGGGCAAGCGCCGGGAGGAACTCCTGAGTGCTGCGGCAAGCGGCGAGGCGGATATTCTCGTGGGCACACATGCGTTGTTTCAAGACGACGTCGTCTTCCGCGCGCTGGCATTCGCTGTGGTTGATGAGCAGCATCGCTTTGGCGTTCACCAGCGGCTCATGCTCACATCGAAGGGCGGTCCGGGAACGGATGTGCTCGTCATGACCGCGACACCCATTCCGCGCACACTGACCCTCACGGCCTATGGAGACATGGACGTGTCGAGGCTCGACGAAAAGCCGCCGGGAAGGAAGCCCGTCGATACGCGCGCGCTTCCTCTCGAGCGGCTGGAAGATGTGGTATCGAGTCTCCACAGAGCGATCGCGGGGAACGCGCAGGTCTATTGGGTTTGTCCGCTTGTCGAGGAGTCGGACGAAGTGGATGCCGCTGCCGCCGAGCAGCGCTATGAACATCTGCACGCTATTTTCGGCGACATCGTCGGTCTCGTTCACGGGCGTATGAAGCCTGTGGACAAGGACGCGGTAATGGCGCGCTTCGAAGACGGCGAGATCAGGATTCTCGTTGCGACGACCGTCATCGAAGTCGGTGTCAACGTGCCCAGTGCGACGGTCATGGTGATCGAACACGCGGAGCGTTTTGGGTTGGCCCAGCTTCATCAGCTTCGGGGACGCGTCGGCCGTGGTGGTGACAAATCGAGCTGTCTTCTTCTCTATCAGGCGCCGCTTGGAGAAACGGCTGCCGCGCGTATCAAGATCATGCGCGAGACGGAGGATGGCTTCAGGATCGCGGAAGAAGACCTGCGCCTGCGCGGTGCGGGCGAACTTCTCGGCACGCGTCAGAGCGGCCTGCCCACCTTTCGCATTGCAGACATCGAGGAACAGAAAGACCTTCTCGCCGCCGCGCATGACGACGCGCGCATGATCGTCGACCGCGATCCGGACCTCGAAAGCGAACGCGGAAAAGCGCTGCGCATCCTGCTCTATCTCTTCGAACGCGATGAGGCGATCCGCTATCTCCGCTCAGGCTGAAGCGGGATTGGAAACCGGGACCGCCCCCTGAAGAGTCTCCCTGCCCCTGTGCGGCGGCTCCACGAGGCCAGCGGAAATAATGAGTTTCGCTCCCTCCTCAATCGTCATGTCGAGGACGTGAACGTCTTGCTTGGGAACGAAGAGAAGAAAACCGGATGTCGGGTTGGGTGTCGTCGGAAGGAAGACGCTGACAAGTTCCTCCCCTGCCTTGTGGACAATCTCGCCTTTCGTTTGCGTCGTGATGAAGACAATGCAGTAGATACCCTTGCGGGGATACTCAATCAGCCCCACTTCGCGGAACGACGCGGCGGATTGCGAAATCACCGTCTCGAAAATCTGCTTCAGCGCACCGTAAATGCTTCGCACGACCGGCATCCGCGAAACGACACGCTCGCCGAATGTGAGCACGGCACGCCCGAAGAAGTTCGCCGTCAGCGCACCGAGCAGAGTCAGCAGTACGAAGGCGATCAGAAGCCCCAGACCTGGAATGTCGAATGGCAGGTAATTGTCGGGTTGGTATGGGTCGGGGATTAGAGGTGTAAACCAGGTATCGACGAGGTCGATAAACCAGCGCACGATCCAGATCGTGAGGCCAATGGGCGCAGCAACGACGAGCCCGGTAAAAAAATAGTTTCTGAGCCGCGTCATGAAGCCCACGTGCCGGGGCGGCAGAATCAACTGAGGTTCGTCCGGTCGCCCGGCGTTTTCGCTGTCCTGATCGCTCATTCGGTCTGCCGCATCCTCCCGCGAGGTCCCGTTTGGCGCCACGTTGACGCCGGGGCGCGCTGGCCTCCAGCTCACCCTTATCCTTCATATCATTGCAGGGCTTCCCTGTCAGGCGCATGCGTTTCATCATGACCGGACAGATATCGCCGCGGGACGATCGGAAGCCCGCCGGAACAGACCCCAGGGAGAGAATGGCATGGCCACCGCCCAGCCCGGAACGATGATCCGGCTTCTGCCGGAGGATGAGTACACCCATACGCCGGACGCCGCCTCGAACTATAACGAGAGCATGTATTTCAACGCGTTCGATCCGCAGACGAAGATTGGCGGCTGGTTCCGCCTCGGCAACCGGCCGAACGAAGGCTACGCGGAAATGTCGGTTTGCCTGTACCTGCCGGGCGGACGCATCGCATTCGCTTATGCGAAGCCGAAAATCTCCGGCAACGAGGAGATGAACGCCGGCGGCATGAAGATCGAGGTGGTCGAGCCCTTCAAACGTTTGCGCCTGACCTTTTCCGGCAAGGTCGTCGTTCTCTCCAATCCCCTCGACATGGCGGACCCCGCCAAAGCCTTCAAGGAGAACCCGGTCGTCACATGCGAGGTAGACCTCGACTACGAAGGTGTCTCGCCAATGTTCGGCGGCGAAACCGTGAAGGAAGACGGTTCACCCCTGGATCTCGATCCGGAGAAGTCCTTCGCCAAGGCGCATTACGAGCAGCACATGGCCGCAAAGGGACGCTTCAAGGTAGGCGAAGAATGTTTTGACATTCGCGGCTTCGGCCTTCGTGACAAGAGCTGGGGCCCCCGCTATTGGCAGGCGATCCACTGGTACCGCTGGCTACCGATGAATTTCGGGCGCGACTTCAGCATGATGATTTCCATCGTCACGAATGATGAGGGCAAACAGCGCCAGGGCGGCATGGTCCTGAAAGATGGCAAGTACGATCTCATCAAGTCGTGCACCATCGACAGCGATTGGGATGAGAACTGGTACCAGACCGCCCTTCGCGCTCACGTCGAAACGGAAAGCGGCGCAACCTACGACGTCGAAGGCCGGGTTCTCTCGCTCATTCCGCTTCGCAATCGGCGCAAGTCTCCCGATGGTGCAGAACTCAACACCCGCATCACTGAGGGAATGACGGAATATACGTGCAACGGCATGACGGGCTACGGGCTCTCCGAATATCTCGATCAGATCGTGAATGGCCGCCCTGTTGGGGCTGGACACTGACATGGCCGGAGGGAGCAACCCTATCGAGGCACCTCTCGCGGAGGTCGTAAAAACCCATATCAAGGGTACGACGGGGATAAGTGGCCTGAAGCGTCTCTCCGGCGGTGCCAGCCAGGAAACCTGGTCTTTCGATGCGACAACAGCTAGCGAACCTGTCCCGCTAATTCTGCGTCGCGCGCCGGGTGGCGCCCGCCCCCCGAGCGAGACGGCGGTCGGCCTCGCCACGGAGGCAAAGTTGATCGAACTTGCAGGCGCCGCCGGTGTGCCGGTTCCAACCGTGCGTTATGTGCTCGCGAAAGAGGATGATGTCGGCGACGGTTTCATCATGAACCGGATTGCCGGTGAGACCATCGCGCGCAAGATTCTGCGCGATGACGAATTCGCAAATGCCCGGCCGAAACTCGCCCGCCAATGCGGTGAAATTCTGGCCAAACTCCACAGCATCGACCGCGCAACCTTGCCGCCTCTCCGTATCTCGCCGGCAGAGTCCGAAATCGCGCAATACAGGAACATTTACAAGGCGCATGGCCATCCGCATCCGGTTTTCGAACTAACGCTACGTTGGCTGACGGACAACATGCCGCCTCCGGGCACCGCCCATACCCTCGTCCATGGCGACTTCCGGAACGGGAATTTGATGATAGGACCGGACGGTGTTCGCGCCGTCCTCGATTGGGAAATCGCCCATGTTGGCGACCCGATGGAAGACCTCGGCTGGATCTGCGTGAACTCGTGGCGCTTCGGCAATATCGACCAACCCGTCGGCGGTTTTGGCACGAGAGAAGACATGTTCGACGGCTACGAGGCTGCGGGCGGCGGCAGGGTCGATCCCGATCGCGTCAAGTTCTGGGAAGTCCTGGGGACGCTGAAATGGGGGATTATGTGCACGATCATGGTGACGGCCTTCAAGACCGGGGCTGACCGCTCGGTCGAGCGCGCCACCATCGGACGGCGCTCTTCCGAGACGGAAATCGATTTGTTGCGTTTGCTCGCGCCGCTTGCCTGAGGGAGTGAAGGATGCAGGACCAGCCCACAGCCAGTGAACTCGTCGAAGCGGTTGCCGACTTTATCCGCAATCACGCCATGCCCCAATTGCAGGGGCATGCAGCGTTTCATGCGCGTGTTGCCGCTAATGCGCTCGATATTGTAAAGCGGGAACTGGAAGTCGCGCCTGCGGCCAATACCGAAGAGACATCGCGCCTCCAGTCGCTGCTTGGAATGGAAGGGTTACTGGAAGACCTCAACCGTGAGCTGTGCCGGCGGATCGAAGCGGGTGAAGTCGGCCTCGATACGCCGGGGCTCAAGGATCATCTGTGGCGCACCACGCTCACCAAGCTTTCAATCGACCAGCCTAACTATTCCGGGTATCGCCGCGCGCTCGACGAGGAGGCCAAATCCTGAACGTGCCTCTCTCGAGCGAACTTCGCGCGGGCCCTCGGTAAAACGCAGGTTCTGATTTGGCGCGGTGATCATTTGGTAAGCCTTAGGCGGCACACTTCCCTGCACCCGGACACAGAAGGTCCGGATTGTTCAGTTGCGTATTTGGGAAGCGGCCTTGTCCTACCGCGAGATCGATATTACCGGCATCCCGGAGCGTCATCCGGTTCGCTGTTTCCAGGGCTACTGGAAAAGCCGGACGAGCGCGGGAAACCCGCCGCTCCGCAGCCAAATTAATCCCGCCGATATTGCAAGCATATTGCCATGGCTGCTGGTGCTCGAAACGCTGCAGTTCTACGACAAGCTGGAATTCCGGTATCGCCTTTCAGGCACAGGCTGCACGGAGCTGTTCGGCGTGGACTATACCGGCAAAATTCTGGGCGAGAACCTGACGCCGGAAGGTGCAGAAATCAGGCGGATGGAATTCGCGGGCGTCGTCGAAACGCGCAGTCCGATTTTTTCAACGACAAGCCTGCCTATAAAGGCGAAGGAATTCATCACAGTTCACCGCGGTGTATTTCCCGTGTCTCTGACAGGGACCGTGGTCGATCAGATTTTCGCCGTGATTGCACCGACCGCCACGGAATGCACCGGTCGCCTGACCTTCCACAGCTAGTTCGCCAGTCCGTCCGCAATCGCCGCCTCATAGCGCTTCAACCGTTTGGCATAGGCGCGGCGCATCTCCACGGCATCCAGCTTCTTCAGATCGAGAGCATCTTCGGAGCTGCCAATCATCAGACTGCGCGCGATGATCGTGTTCGCAGGTTCCGAGTAGTGTGTGCCGTCATAGGTGTTCGATCTGTCGATCGTCATGGCGGAGGGAACGCCGTAATCCACGAAGCGATCGAACTTCGTCGAGGCTAGATGAAGCACCTCGACATATTCATCGAGCCAGCCCTTCTCCGCATAAGCGTTGACCGCCCATGCCGAAATCGGTGGAACATATCCAGCGAGTATCGCCTCGGGGAAAATTATCCGCATCTCGTCGTAAAAGGAAACGCGGTCTCTGGCGACGAAACGTCCCGCGAAAAGATCGCGAATGGGCTTTGCGGGATCGTATGCCGGTGCGCCTGGAGCCACACGGCATATGAACTGCCGGTCGTAAACGCGATCGAGCGGAGACTTGCCGAACAATGTTTGCAGTGACATCCGAAGCGTGTCGATCGAGAGATAGGCAAGATAAGGCGACTTTGGTGTGTCCCCCTCCCGAATGAATGCGGGGATGTCTGCTCCGCCGATTCGTTCGCGGAATGCAGCGCCGGGCACCCCCATGATTACGAGTTTCGGACGAAAATCATGCGCGCGTAGAAACCGGGCGTAAGCGACAGCCTCGGCCGCCTTGCCTGCGGAAAATGCAAAGTTGAAGCATTTATACCCGCCGATTTTGTCTTCCGGGAGCAGCGTCACCCGGCTGTCGCCAAAGATGACGCAGTCATAACGATCTTTCCGCGAGAGAAAGAGGTTTGTCTTGCTCAATCTTTCGTTGAAAGCGTAGTTCACGGTCCCGATTTTGTTTCCGCCGAAGTACCAAAGCGGATCGACAACGGCATTGACGATGAAGACAACGAATGCGGTGGCGACGACTGCAGCGGTCAGCGTCGCAAGGTAGGCGGATGCGTGTTTGCTCATCGTCATGGGTCAGAACTGGAAATAGAGGAATTCGCTGACGCGCTGAAGGCTAAGGAGCGATGCCGCCGCGGCAATGCCGACCGCAATGGCCACGGGTTTGCTTGGCCGCCAGAGAGCAAACCGCATGAAGCGCGTGTGATCTACCGGCAGCAGCAGCGGGTCCCGCCGCCTGTCGGCCCATTTGTAGTTGAACGCCGGCCGCACCATCGCCAGCCATTGCTGCGTATTGGGCCAGAACCAGAGAATACCCATCCAGAACAGAAGCCAGCCCATATCCTCGATCAACCGTCCAGAATCGGAGAACGAGGGTACGGCGACCAGACCGCGATAGATCGCCGCCGCCGCTTCCAGATCGGCAGCGCGAAACAACACCCATGCAAGCGCGACGAATAGGAACGTCAGGGTGCGGGCAACACCGCGCGACCACCAGGTGTTGATCCTCCTGATCGGCAACGCGTTCCAACCGTGATTAACGATCAGCATCAGTCCGTGCGCGGCACCCCATAACATGAACGTCCAGGCCGGACCGTGCCACAATCCGCCAAGCGCCATCGTTATGAAGAGGTTCATGTAGCGCCGGAGCTTGCCGCACCGGTTGCCGCCGAGAGAGATGTAGAGATAGTCGCGCAGGAAACGCGAAAGCGTCATATGCCAACGGCGCCAGAAGTCGCTGATATTAAGCGCCTGATAGGGCGAATGGAAATTGAGCGGCAGTTTTACGCCGAAGATGCGCGCCGCTCCGATCGCCATGTCCGAATAACCGGAAAAATCGAAATAGAGCTGGAAGGTGTAGGCGAGCATACCCTCCCATGCATCGAAAAAGCCGATTTCGGCGCCGCTGGCGGCGTGCGCAAAAACCGGCGTTGCGACGAGGGCGACGTTATCTGCAAGTACGACCTTTTTGAAGAGACCGGCAAAGAAGATCGTGAGGCCGATCATCAAATTCATGCGGTCGAAGGAGAAGCCGCGCTGGAGCTTCGTCTGCGAGAATATCTCCTTGTGATGGACGATCGGCCCCGCGATGAGTTGCGGGAAGAACATCACGAAAAAGCAATATTCGAGGAAGGAATGCGGCTCCACGTCGCCGCGTCGTGCGTCTACCAGATAGGCAATCTTCTGGAAGGTGAAGAAGGAGATCGCGAGCGGCAGAACGATGTGTTGCAGCGGTAGGTCTGTTTCAAGTACGGCATTCGAGGTTCCGATCAGGAAGTCCGTGTACTTGAAGTAGCCGAGCGAGGCGAGATCGACGGTGACGCCGAAGGCCGTCAGCGGCGTCGCCCACCCTCCCCGCAGTTTCAATCGCTCGGCCAGGATAGCCTGTGCCATCAGGAAATTGAAAACGGCGAGCCCGATCAGCAACGGCAGGTAAACCGGGTTCCACCAGCCGTAGAAGAGGAGCGAAGCGAGAACAAGAAATCCCAGGCTCGCCTCGCGGCCGAGCCGCGCCCGAATGACAAAGCACAACAGCGCTGTCAGCGGCAGGAAGCCAAAGAGGAAAACGGGTGAATTGAAAAGCAATTGGCGAGACGAGCTCCAGGCCCGGAGGGGAATAAGACCAGTTGGTAGAATCGGGCAGTCACCCGCCGTTGGGAGCTGGATGTTAGGGAGAACAAAGGCATAAAGAAGGCCGGGAATGGACCCCGGCCTTCTTCATGGCGTTTTTTGTCACCTGCCGGTCAGCCGCCATATGCCCCGACGATCGTGACCGAGCAGACGTTCGACGCAGGAGCGCCGCCGAGATTGTGTGTCAGGCCTATTTTCGGGTTCGCAAGCTGCCGCTCGCCCGCCCGGCCTTGAAGCTGAAGATACATCTCATAGGCCATGCGAAGGCCCGAGGCGCCGATCGGGTGACCGAAACACTTGAGCCCGCCGTCGATCTGGCACGGAACCTTGCCGTCGGCATCGTAGAAACCGTCCATGACGTCCTTCACAGCGCCACCTTCCGGCGAGATGAAGAGGTCTTCCATCGTCACGAGTTCGGTGATCGAGAAACAGTCATGCACTTCCATCATGCTGACCTGTTCGCGCGGATTGTCGATCCCCGCCTCCTTGTACGCCTTCCTGGCAGCAATCCGGGCGGTGTGGAAGTAGCTTCCGTCCCAGCTGTTGTGCTGGGATTCGAGACCGTTCGAGACCGCAAGTTGCATCGCTTTGACGGTCACGAGATCCTTTTTGCCGAGTGCCCGGGCAATTTCGGGCGTCGTCACAATGGCCGCTGCCGCACCGTCCGACACGCCGCAGCAATCGAATAGACCCAGCGGCTCCGCGATCATCGGAGCACCCATGACCTGCTCCTCGGTCACGGCATTGCGAAGATGTGCTTTCGGGTTTTTGACACCGTTCGCATGGCTCTTGACCGACACATGCGCAATGGCTCGCTTCAAATCATCCTTGCTGACGCCATGCTTGGCCCGATAGGCGGAAGCGAGCTGGGCGAAGTTACCCGGAGCGGAACCGGATGGACCCCATTGCGGGATAAGGGTGCCCATGTTGCCGACCGGCAGACCGCCATAACCAGTGTCCTTGAGCTTTTCGACACCGAGAGCCAGGGCGATGTCGGCTGCGCCGGACGCGACCGCATAGACCGCGCCGCGCAACGCCTCCGATCCGCCGGCGCAGAAGTTTTCGACGCGGGTTACGGCAATGTTGGGGAGGCGAAGCGCGAGAGACAGCGGTGTGCCGCCCTTGCCCGTTCCAATCTCATCGATATGCGTGGAAAACCATGCTGCATCGATCTGCGTCGGTTCGATGCCCGCATCCTGCATAGCCTCGAGATAGGCCTCCACCATCAACTCCTCGGGGCCCGCGTCCCAGCGCTCGCCGAACTTCGAGCAACCCATGCCGAGGATCGCGACCTTGTCCTTGATACCTGCCGCCATGTTCGTTCTCCCTATTCGGCCGCCTGGCCCGTTTGTGATTTTGCTTCGCTCGCCGCGATCGGCACCGCTTTCCAGAAATAGCGGCGGAATCCGCGCTTCTCATCGACTTCCTTGATCCTGAAAACGAGCTTCACCTCCATGCCTGAATCGACCGTCCCGGTTTCGACATCGGTGAAATCCATCATGATCCGGCCGCCCTCTTCGAAGACGACCATGCCGTAATGGTTTGGCGGGTTCATGCTGAAGGAAAGGAAGTCGGCCGACCAGGACAGGATTTTCGCCTTCTTCTCGGCGAACTTGTAGGGCTCCTGCGTGTCGACCGTATGCTTGTTCGGATTTACCGAGATGCGCGAGCGCGGGAACTGGATGACGCCCGTCTCCGTGCAGCGTCCGCCCACGAGCCCCATAAGCATGTCCTCGTTCCGGTAGAGCGTCGTGAGTGCGGTCTTCTTGTCCTGCTCCGCACGCATGCCCCTTTCCCATTCGATCAGGCCATTGAAGGTCAGGAACTTCATGTAGTTCGTTTCCTCGGCACGGTTCTGCAGCGCACCGGTAATGCCGCGCTTGCCGGCCTGGGTGGAAAGCTTGTCCGTCACCTCGAAAACCAGCGCATCGCAGCCGCCGCCGAATTGAAGCACGAGCACCTTGTCGCCCGGCCTGGCTTCGGTTTGCAGCGTATGAATGAGCATGACGAGAGAGTGGGCGGCACCGGTTTCACCGCAATTCGCAGCCAAGGTGTCGCGGGCGGTTTCCGGATCGACGCCGGAACGCTTCGCAAGTTGTTGAACGAACTTGACCCCAAACGTACACGGAAGAATAAAATGTTTTATATCTTCGGCACTTACACCGGAATTCTCAAGTGCCGCCTTCACCGCCCGAGGTACGATTTTGGCGAATCCCTCATCGCGAATCCAACGCTCCTCCCATGTGTAGTCGAACTCCTCCGTTTCGCCCCGGAAGTGGTCGACGAAGTCGACCGTGAGACTGGCGCCACCCAGATAAGCAGCGATGACGTTCTCCGTACCGACGGAAAGAGCCGCTGCGCCGTCGCCGAAGTCGAGTTCCTGTGCCGTCACCGCTTTGGTCTTGCGGTGGTCGGAGGCGAGGACGAGTGCGTTCCTCACCTCTCCGCCCCTTATGGCGGAAAGCGCCTGCATCAGGGCCGAGGTGCCTGCGCGCTGCGTCGAGGCGACATCGACGGCTCGGACATGTTCATCGAGCGTGAGCGCCGCCGACACGATGCCGCTGTTCAAGCGATCCTTGAACGGCATTGTCGTGGATCCGAAATAGAGCGCATCCACATGGCTCCGATCGTCGCCCGGGCCGAGCAGGTCGCGGGCGGCCTCCACGGCCATTGTCACCGAGTCCTCGTCCCAGTTCGCCATGGAACGCTCGCCCTTCCCTTTACCGAGGAAGTTCGGCGCCACCCAGGCATTCGCCTGAATGATCGATTTCCGCTGAAGTCTGAGGCGCGGGATGTATCCCCCAAAGCCGGTCAGTCCCACCATCTGCTGGGTCATACGTCTCCCCTTCCATCCGTCCGGTTGTTGTTTTCATAAAGCTTACCGGGCTTGAGGGCCCGGCCACAACAGCCGGTTTTTCCTGTGGAAATCCGCCAGTTCTACGCTACGTCAAGGCTTGGGCATCAAGGCCTCCGCGCAAAGATGTTCAAAACCAAAACACACGGCACGGATCGCTTTAACAGTTTGAAAGTGGATCGGGGGTTAGCTCATGGGGTGCTATTTTGGGTAGAAGCTATGCGGCCGCCAGTCAGCGACATACGAACTCCATCGAACGCCGCCGGCCCACCGACAGCGGCCCTCCGGCCGAGCCGCCATGAATCTTCGGCCGGCCGAACGAGGCAAAGATCCGTCTGGCCGCTTGTTGCGGTGCTCGCAATCTTTTGCATGGCGATCCTCGGTCTTCTTTTTGCGGGGTCTCTCGAACTTGATCGTTTCGCTCGCAACCAGTCGCGTAGCCTGGCAGAAACGGCCGTCGCCAAGTCCGTTGCCGACGTCGCTTTCATCACCCGTGACTATGGATTTTGGGACGCCGCGGTGGTCCATCTCGGCCCTGACCTCGACACCGATTGGGCCAACGACAACATAGGCGAATACGCCGCGGACGCACTGAACATGTCCCGGACGCTGGTGCTTGGGCCCAACAATGAAACCGTTTACGCGATGAAGGACGGGGCTGTCTCTTCTGAGCCTGCCGTATTCTCGCCGCCGTCATCCGTTCTCCGGTTGGCGGATATTGCACGGGCAGCGTCATGGGACGATCCCCAGCCGGCTTCGGCCTTCATATCCATCGACGGCGAAATATTCATTGCCTCGGCATCGGTCATCACGCCGGAGAAACCCGAACCGCAGATCGTCGGGTCTTTCACGCGTTGCATTCTGATTTTTCTTCGCTCGCTTGACGAAGAGAGCATCCAGGAAATGGGCACGGCCTACCTGCTCCCGGACCTGCGGCTCCAGAGCGGCGCTGCGGGCGATGGATTCGACGCGTTGCCATTGCTCAACGACAGAGGCGAAACCGTCGTTCATCTGGCGTGGAGAATACCGGTCCCGGGACAAATATTCCTGCGGCAAACGGCGCCATGGATGGCTGCCATTTTTCTGATTCTTGCCGGGCTCATCGTCATGGCGCTGAAGCGCGCCTACGCGCAGGCTGCGGTGGTTGAGCGGCTGAACGAAGAACTCCTGCAGCGATCACGAGATATCGAACACAATCGGGGAGAGTTGATGAAGGCCCTCGAAGTTGCAGTCGAGGCCAACAAAGCCAAGGCGGACTTTCTCGCCGTCATGAGCCACGAGTTGCGGACACCGCTCAACGCCGTAATCGGGTTCTCGGATCTGATCCGAAATCAGGCGTTCGGGCCGGTGGGGCACAGGAAATACATTGAGTACGGAAACGACATCTTCACGAGCGGCCAGCATCTGCTTTCGCTCATTTCCGAAATCCTGGATATCACCCGCGCAAATGCCGGAACATTGACCCTCGACCAGCAGCCCGTCGATCTGGCAGCGCTCGCTGGAAAATGCTTGACGCTGATGACGCCACAGGCCGTTCGACAGCGAATATCGATCGATGTCGTCGACAGGGGCGGCCCGAACATCGTGCTGGGAGATGAGGTGCGCCTCACGCAGATACTCACCAATCTGATCAACAACGCGGTGAAGAGTTCTCCGGAGGGCAGCCGCATCCGTATCAAGATATCGCCGGCTGGGACGGCGGAAATCGCCCTGCGAGTGATCGACAAAGGCTGTGGTATTCCCAAAAGCGAGTTGGCAAATGTGACGGAGCCATTCCGTCAGGCGGGAACTTATCAGACCCGATTCAATCCCTATTCTTCCGAGAATTCCGGTACGGGCCTCGGCCTTGCCATCGTGAAACGACTGACGGAAGCGCATGGCGGAAGGCTGCGTATCGCGAGCAAGGTGGGGTTGGGCACCATAGTGGAGGTCGTGCTTCCACGGCATGAAGGCGCCCGCTCGGAACCGGCTCCCGAAAGAAGGATCGCCACGAACTAGACGTCGCCCTCCACGACAAAGCAGGCGATTTTACGTGCCGCAAGCGCGCGGCATGCCGACTTGGCATCCTCCATCAATTCGAATTCGCCCGCCCGGAGCCTGTAGAACGTTCCCCGGTCGCCAAGATCAGCTTTCTGTATGGCATGGGATGAACCACCGATGACGGCCGCCGCCTCCCCTGCCATCTCTGCCCAGGCGCGGCTCGCAAGTGCCGCTTCGCGAAAGGCACCGAGCTGGACGCGGTAACGCGCTTCGGAAAGGCCTGTCGCTGCGGGCAACGCCGCCGCAAGCCGAAGGGGCTCAAGCTCCGTCGCCGGTTCGCGATGCCGGAGAGAGCCGGTTATCAGTTCACCGGGCGGCGGAGAAGTCTCTGCCACTGCAACGGATTGCTCTTCCTTCGGCACCGGAAACCGGGTTGCCGTTGTGCGCCAGCCGCCAATGCTTGCGACGCGGATGATCTGCCCGCGCTCCTGGCCCGACGCCCCTGTCTGGAACGGGGCAAGGGCGGCGGAAACCACCCGTGGATTGGAAGCAGCGTCTTGCCGCTCATCGTCATTGGCGGCAAGCATCGGCGAAATTGCGTTGAGCTTCGTCGCCGCGAGCTCGAACTCCGGATCGATATCCAGCGCCTGCTGGAGATCATTCGCGGCGAGCGCCAACTGGCCGTTTTGTTCAAAGGACAGCGCGCGTCCAAAGAGCGGAAGCTTCCGGTCCCGGCCTTTCATATTGCCGATGGCTGCCGTGTAATGTCCGATTGCGGCGGCGTAATCGCCGCGGCGACGCTCCAGATTGGCCAGATTGTGATAGGCGGCGGCGTAGTCAGGCACGAGCCTGGTCGCTTCGAGATAATCGCGTTCGGCCGCCGCTTCCTGCCCGGCATTGGCAAGAGCGATGCCCCGGTTGTAGTAGGCCTTGGGCAAAATCTTGTCCGGAAGCGCGGCGCTGCCGATAGCCTTCGTGTAGTCGGAGATCGCGGCATCCTGCTGACCGGCTTTTTGCAGCGCAACGGCACGATGGTGGTAGGCGAGGGCCCTGCCCTCGGCCGTCAGTCCGCCGCTATCGAGCGCGTTCGAGAACTCCGCTGCGGCCCGGTCGTAGACACCGCGCTCGATGGCGTCCGTTCCGGCCTGCATGAGCGCGGCCGCTTCCGCTTCGGCGCTGCCCGCACGAGCCGGAGTCGATAACGCAGACAGGCCCGCCGCGATTGCAAGGAGGAGCGCACCGAGTGCAGATCCCCACGAACCGCCTCGTCCAGGGTTTTGTAGTCCGGATAATTGCCGCATCGACCGGCCCTCCTCGAAAGGCGACAGCGGAAAGTCTCCGGAGATTTTATCACGCATACGGAACAGACATATCCGGAGGCGGATTCGTATTGATTATTCATAGACTTAGAGGAGGACGACGCACATCTCCTGCGCCCGGAAACACCGCGAATCGCAATTATTCAACGGTTACCGATTTGGCGAGGTTCCGCGGCTGGTCGACATCCGTGCCTTTCGACACAGCCGTGTGATAGGCCAAAAGCTGCACGGGAATGGCGTTGACAATGGGCGCGATGAGCGGATCGACGGCCGGCACCTCGATTGTCGCCCATATTCCCGCGCCTGCCCGCGCGATGCCTTCGCTGTCCGCGATGAGCACAACATGGCCGCCTCGCGCGATGACTTCGTGCATGTTGGAAATGGTCTTCTCGAAGAGACTGTCGACCGGCGAAATCACGACCACCGGCACCTCCTCGTCGATGAGCGCAATGGGGCCGTGCTTCAACTCGCCCGCCGCATAACCCTCGGCATGGATGTAGGAGATTTCCTTGAGCTTGAGTGCTCCTTCGAGCGCGATCGGATAATTTTGTCCCCGCCCCAGATAAAGCACGTCGCGTGCCTTGGCGATTTCCACACTCAAGGCCTGGATGGCATGGTCCTGCGTCAGCGCTTCGGCAACGTGGCGCGGAACTTCCATCAAGGTGCGCACGAAGCGCTTCTCATCCGACGCGGCGATGACGCCGCGAGCAAGGCCCGTACGCACCGCGAGAACGGCAAGCGTGGTGAGCTGGCAGGTGAATGCTTTTGTCGAGGCTACACCGATTTCCGGGCCGGCAAATGTCGGCAGGATGGCGTCCGATGCGCGCGCGATGGAGGACTCGGTCACGTTGACGACAGACAGGATCTTCTGCCCCTGAGAGCGGCAATAGTGAAGCGCCGCAAGCGTATCCGCCGTCTCTCCGGACTGGGAGATGAAGATGGCCAGGCCGCCCTCCGGCATCGCCGCTTCGCGATAGCGGAACTCGGAGGCGATATCGACCTCCACCGAAATGCGGGCATATTTCTCGAACCAGTATTTGGCGACGAGCCCCGCATAATAGGCTGTACCGCAGGCGATGATCGTCACGCGTGGAACGGAGGCAAGATCGGCCGGCAAGGCGACGTCCCACAACCGGTCCTTGAGCGGATCGATATATTCCGACAGCGTGTGGCCGATGACTTCAGGTTGTTCGAAGATTTCCTTCGCCATGAAGTGCCGGTGATTGCCCTTGTCGACAAGCGCCGCCGAAACATCCGTGATCTTCACCGGGCGCGTCACGATCCGGCCTTCATCGTTGAGGATTGTGGCGCTGTCGCGTGTGATCTCGACCCTGTCGCCCTCTTCGAGAAAGGTGACACGGTTCGTCATCGGCGCGAGCGCGAAGGCGTCGGAGCCGAGATACATCGCCGTCTCGCCATAGCCGACCGCAAGAGGGCTGCCGCGCCTGGCGCCGATCATGAGATCGTTCTCGCCGCGGAAGATGATGCCGAGCGCGAACGCACCTTCAAGCTCGCCGATCGCCCTGGCCGCTGCATCGCGGGAAGAAAGCCCCTTGTCGAGATAGTCCGTCACGAGATGGGCGATGACTTCGCTGTCCGTTTCGGTCGAAAAGACGGCCCCGCCGGCAGTGAGCCGCTCTCTGAGTTCCCGAAAGTTTTCGATAATGCCGTTGTGAACGATCGCCACACGGCCCGTCGCATGTGGATGCGCGTTCCGCTCGGTCGGCGCGCCATGCGTCGCCCAGCGCGTATGGCCGATGCCGATCGTGCCATCGAGCGGCGAGGCCTCTAGCGCCTTTTCAAGATTGAAGAGTTTGCCCTCTGCGCGACGGCGTTCGATTTCGCCATGTGACAGGGTTGCGATACCGGCGCTGTCATAGCCACGATACTCGAGCCGCTTCAGCGCTTCGAGAATAACCGGGGCAACGGGCTCCGTTCCGATGATGCCGACAATGCCGCACATGTCACTCGCCCGAGGATTGTTTTTTGATGTCTTCGTTCTTCGTCCGGAAGGCCTTCGCCCAGCCGGGCTTCTCCATCTGCCGGCCGCGTGCAACAGCGAGCGCATCCGCGCTCACATCCTTTGTGACAACGCTGCCGGACCCGAGATAAGCGCCGTCTCCTATCCTCACGGGCGCGACAAGCGAGGAGTTCGAGCCGACAAAAGCCCCCGCGCCGATATCGGTGAAGAACTTGTTGTAGCCATCGTAATTGCAGGTGATCGTGCCCGCGCCGATATTCGCCCCCGCCCCGACCCGTGCATCGCCGATATAGGAGAGGTGGTTGATCTTCGCCCCGTCCTCGATTCTGGCCTTTTTCGTCTCGACGAAATTTCCGATCCGCGCCTTGCGGCCAATTTCGGAGCCCGGCCGGATGCGCGCGAATGGCCCGATCTCCGCCCCTTCGGAAACCTTCGCCCCTTCAAGATGAGAGAAGGCCTTGATGAGAACGCCATCCGCAATCTCGCAACCGGGACCGAAGACGACGCTTTGACCCACCGTGACATCGCGGCCGAACTTCGTATCGAAACTCAAATAAACCGTATCCGGATCGAGAAAGGTGACGCCCTTGGCCATCGCCGACTGGCGCATCCGCCGTTGCAGCGATGCCTCGGCCGCGGCGAGGTCGGCACGGCTGTTGACGCCCTGGACGTCGGCTTCGGGACAGGTGACGCAAATGCAGTCGAGGCCCGCGCCGTGACCGAGCGCCACAAGATCGGTCAGGTAGTATTCGCGCTGCGCGTTGTCATTGGTGAGGCTCCCGAGGAGCGCACCGAAATGCCCGGCCGGAACGGCCATGGGCCCCCCGAAACAGAGCCGGATGCTCCGCTCCGCCTCGGTCGCGTCCTTGTGCTCGACGATCCGGCGGACCTTGCCGCCTTCGAGCACGACGCGCCCATAAGCGGTTGGGTCCGCCGCCTCGAAGCCGAGGATCACGATATTGCCGCTCTTCCGGCAGGTGTCCGCCATATCCGCAAGCGTCTCCGTGCGGACGAGCGGCGTATCGCCGAAGACCACGAGAACAACGCCGTCTTCATGGGTGATCTCAGGCAGCGCCGTGCGGGCGGCATCGCCCGTTCCCCGCTGGTTCAACTGCACGACGACGGAAAGGTCTTGCCGCAAGCTACGGGCATAAGCCGCCACTTCATCCATGTCGGGACCGACGACGAGAACGGTGCGCGCATCGCCGCCGAACCGGGTGTTCTCCAGGACATGTCCGAGCATCGCCCGGCCGGCAATTTCATGCAGCACCTTCGGCAGGCTCGACTTCATGCGGGTGCCTTTGCCCGCCGCCAGAATGACGGTGCTATGGGCGTTCGACGTCATGACTTCGATGCTTCTCCGTATCTGGAATGCCGTAATTGCGCGGCGGAAATGTGCATCTCCGAACCCCGGCCCGGAAATGAATTTATGTTTCACTATGTTGCCCTGATTCACTCAGGAATAGGTTAAGGGAAACTTCAGCGATTGCGCTCGCGGAGATAGCTCTCCCAGGCAAGCGCGTGGGTGACGATCGTGTCGAGATCGTCGTGGGCGGGTTGCCAGCCGAGAACGTTTTTGACGCGAGCCGGGTCCGCGACGATCGACGCCGGGTCGCCGGGGCGCCGGGGGGCCTGCCGGACTTCAAAGGAGTGCCCGACCGCACGTTCCACCGCCCCAAGCACCTCGCGAACCGAGAAACCGTGCCCGTATCCGCAATTCGCGACGATGCTTTCCCCGCCCTTCCGAAGATAATGAAGCGCGGCGGTATGTGCGTTGGCCAGATCGCTGACATGGATGTAGTCCCGGACGCAGGTGCCGTCCGGTGTCGGATAGTCGTCGCCAAACACCTCGAGGTACGGCCTCTGGCCAAGCGCGGTCTGACAGGCAACCTTGATCAGATGCGTTGCATTCGCCGTCGACTGACCGATGCGCCCCTTCGGGTCCGCGCCCGCCACGTTGAAATAGCGCAGCGCCGCATAAGTCAGGTCGTGTGCCGCGGCAACATCCTGCAGCATCCACTCCGTCATGAGCTTGGAGCGGCCATAAGGCGACATGGGATTGAGAGCCGCCTCCTCCGTCGCAGGCGAGACTTCGAGCATCCCGTAGACGGCAGCAGTCGAGGAAAAGATGAAATGGCGAACGCCACCGGCAACGCAACGCTCGATCAATGTGCGCGATTTTGCCGTGTTGTTGAGATAGTACTTGAGCGGATCGCTGACGGATTCCGGCACGACGACCGACCCTGCAAAATGGATCACCCCTTCTACAGCGTGATCGCGCAGGATGCGGTCGACAAGCTCAGCGTCGGCGATATCCCCGGTATAGAGCCGCGCCGCGTCCTGGACCGCCCAATCGAATCCGGTGGAAAGATTATCGAGAACGACGACGTCCTCGCCCGCATTGAGGAGATCGATGACGGCGTGGCTACCGATATAACCAGCGCCGCCAGTAACCAGGATGCTCATGACTTAACCTTGCCTTAAACGTGACTTGGGCGAGGTTATACCTTGAATTTCGTCTCCACATAGTTGACGAGCATCGCCACTGATTCCTCCACCGGGAGTGCGGAGGTATCGATAATGAGTTCCGGGCTCTCCGGCGCTTCGTAAGGGGCGGAAATGCCGGTGAAATCCTTGATTTCGCCTGAACGTGCCTTCTTGTAGAGGCCCTTCGGGTCTCGGGCTTCGCAGGTCGCGACGTCGGCCTTCACGAAAATCTCGTGGAAGTCCTTGTCGGATGCCTGCCGGGCACGGTCGCGATCCGAACGATAGGGCGAGATGAAGGAGGTGATCACGATCACCCCCGCGCGGGCAAAGAGAGCCGCCACCTCGCCGACGCGGCGGATGTTTTCAGCCCGGTCTTCCGGCGAAAAGCTCAGATTGGCATTGAGCCCGTGGCGCACGTTATCCCCGTCCAGCACGTAGACGTTATACCCCTTGTCGAAGAGCTTTTTCTCCAGCGCCACCGCAACGGTCGACTTGCCGGCGCCGGACAGGCCCGTGAACCAGAGGACGCCACCCTTATGTCCATTGCGGAAAGTACGCTGCTCGGCGGTAACGCCATGTTCGACGCGCGTGATATTGGTGGACCGCGACGTGATGAGGCCGCGCTGGTCTGCATAGCCCTCCATCGAAACGATACCGCCACCGGCGATGTCGTACTTGTCGATGAGAACGAAACGGCCGGTGCGCGGTGCGGTGGCAAATTCGTCGAGCGCCAGCATGCGTCGCGCGCGAATGACGATCTCGGCAACCTGGTTGCGTTCGACCTGATGCGAGGACGTGTTCGACAGATCGCTCGTGTCGATGATGCTCTCGATCGACTGAATGGTGACCGGTGCCTCGAGCGTACCGAGTTTGATGCGGTAGCTCTTGCCTTTGGTCATCGGTTCCTGCCCGAGCCAGAATATCCGGGCACGGAACACATCCGTCTCAATCGGCGATTCCTCGACATGGCTGATGAGTTCGCCACGCTCCACGAATATCTGCTCGTCGAGCGTGATACCAACGGACTCGCCCGCACTCGCCTCGGTCGGCGCTTGCTTGCCGGGCACCGTCGACCAGTACTCGATGGATTTGATGCGTGCCTTCTTGTTGGACGGCGAGAAGACAATCTCGTCGCCGACCGAGAAGCGGCCTTCTTCGATGCGGCCGGCAATGATGCGGCGGTGGTCGAACTTGTAGACGTCTTGAACCGGGAAACGCAGCGGCCGGTCGACGGGAGCGGCATTCGGCATGAAGCTGTCGAGTGCCTTCACCACGGTCGGCCCCTTGTACCACGCCATGGCGTCGGACGGCGTCACGATGTTGTCGCCCGCGCGCGCCGACACCGGGATAACGAAGGTCGGCGTCACACCGATAGAGGTGAGGTAGTCCCGATATTCCTGCTCGATCAGATCGAACTGGTCCTTTTCATAGTTGATCAGGTCCATCTTGTTGACCGCGACTGCGACCTGACGGATGCCCAGCAGATGCAGCAGGTAGCCGTGACGGCGCGACTGTTCGCGCACCCCCTCGGCCGCATCGATGATGAGGAGCGCCGCGTCGGATTGCGCCGCGCCTGTGATCATGTTCTTCAGGAATTCCTTGTGGCCGGGTGCGTCGATGATCGTGTAGTCGCGCGCATCGGTCTTGAACCATATCTGGCTCGTATCGATGGTGATGCCCTGGTCGCGCTCCGCCTGCAGCGCATCCATGAGGAAGGCCCATTCGAAGGGAACGCCACGGCGCTCGCACATTGCCTTTATGGATTCGTATTTACCGTCGGGCAGCGAGCCCGTGTCGTGGAACATGCGGCCCACAAGCGTGGATTTGCCATGGTCGACATGGCCGACGATGACGATGCGCAGCAAGTCGCGCGCCGAGGACGGATTCTGATTCACGGCGGCAAGCCTCACCTTGGCTTCGGATGCTTCGGGCATATGCGGACTTCCTTACAGATAACCGTCGGCGCGAAGACGCTCGAAAGCATCTTCCGACTCGTGGTCCATGGCGCGGCCGGAACGCTCGGAGATCTTTGTCGTCCGAAGTTCTTCGATGATTTCCTCGATGGTGGTCGCGGTGCTCGCCACCGGGGATGTGATGTCCTTGTCGCCGAGCGAACGGAAGCGCTTGCCGTCCTTGGCAAAATAGAGCGGGATCGTCGGTATCTGCTCACGCAGCGTGTAGAGCCAGATGTCGATCTCCGTCCAGTGCAGCAGCGGATGCACGCGAATATGCGTCCCCGGAGGGAAATCCGTCTTGAACTGGTCCCAGAACTCCGGTGGCTGGTCCTTGAAGTCCCACTGACCTGTCGTGCCGCGCGGGCTGAAGACGCGCTCCTTGGCGCGGGTCGCTTCTTCGTCGCGGCGAATGCCGGCAAAGAGCGCGTTGAACCCGTGCTTCTTGATGGCGAGCTTGAGGCCTTCGGTCTTGCGCGCGGCGGAACGGGCAGCGGGTGGCAGCGTATCGTCGATCGTATCGAGCGGCGGGCAGAGCTCGCGGATGAAGTTCAGGTTCCACTCGGCCGAGTAGCGGTCGCGGAACTCGTACATCTCCGGAAACTTCTTTTCCGTGTCGACATGCATGACCGGAAAAGGAACGTGGCCGAAGAAGGCCTTCCGCGCCAGCCAGATCATGACGTTGGAGTCCTTCCCCAACGACCAGAGCATCGCGATGTTCTCGATCCGGTTGAACGCTTCGCGGAAAATGAAAATGCTCTGGCTTTCGAGCTGATCGAGACGATCCATGACTGCCTTCCTGCCCGGCGGCGCATCGCGCCACCGTCACAAATCACATGATAAAACAGGGATTAAAACTCAAACCCCTTTATGACCTGTGATTTAATCTTCCGCGCGGCGCATTGCAAGTGCGAATTGGGCCGCCAGAACGATGCGTTCGGCTGGTTTGGCGAGAAAATCCTAGCGCCTCCGCGCCGCTGGTTTGTCATAGCGAGCGGCAGGGACTTGCCTGTCGGCCGTGCGCCGGACAGGCCGCGACCGCGCAACCGCGGGAATGACGCGACCGTTCCTGCTCGTGCCCTTCCCTTCGAGTTTGCGCATCAGCGCCTCGATGCGTTCCTTTATGTCGCGCTCGGCGCGGGCTTGCTCCATTTCCCGCTGGCTCCTGCGACTGCTGGTAATCAGGGCGGTGAGCATCGCAAACAGAAGGATCAGCCCGCCAATCGTAATCCTTGTCTCCAGGGACATGTTCCCGAGGAGTTCAGCAACCGACATATCGTTCCCCATCCATATCGTCCGGCGCGGCCCTCGCGCCCCTGAGGCCGGACTCTATGCAGATTTCGGGCCTTTGCCAGTGTATTGGCGCATCAAAGGGCAAGGAATGAGGGACCGGAGGATCGACGATTACTTTGCAGGCAATTGGCGACAATTTGGGCAGACGTCTTCGAAATTCAGCGGGTGAGGAGCGGCTTTCGTCAGGCGGAATGCTTGTGTATGTAAACCCCACGAATGACGCCGGCAGAACGACGGGACAGACGCAAATGGACGACGCCATCGACAGCCTGATCGCCGGGTACCGCGCCTTCCGCAAAGGCCAGTACCGCCAGAATGAGGAACGATATCAGGCACTTGCCGCACGACGCCAGCAACCCAAGGCACTCGTGATCGCCTGCTGTGACAGCCGCACGGACCCGGCGATGGTGTTCCAGTCGGACCCCGGCGAGCTCTTCGTGGTGCGCAACGTGGCCAACCTGGTGCCGCCCTACGAGCCCGACAGCCATTACCACGGCACCAGCGCGGCGCTGGAATTCGGCGTCAAGTCATTGGGAATCAAGGATGTAATCGTCATGGGCCATGCCGGATGCGGCGGCATCGAGGCACTCCATGATGGCGCCAGGGGCAACCCGCCGCCGGGCGACTTCGTGCCGAACTGGATTTCGCTCGCGGGAGACGTCGCCGCCCAAGTCATTGAAAAACATGGCGATCTCGACCGTCCGTCGACGCTGCGCCTGATGGAACAGCAGGCCGTCGTTGCCTCGCTCGACCGGCTGCGCAGCTTCCCCTTCATCGCCGAGCGCGAGCGGATGGGCGAATTGCGGCTTCACGGCTGGTTTTACGGCATCGGCACCGGAATCCTGTCGGTTTACGACGCCGATGCGGAACGGTTCGTCGACGTGATCGAGTAAAAGCCGGGCGTGACTGTCACAATTCGTGCGCCCGGTTTTCCGCCATCGTTTCGAGGCCGGAACTCACTGTCATCTGAATGCAATGAAAACGTCACAAATCGCGGCGATATCCCCGCCTTGGGGATAACCCGGTCCGGCTGGCGATGGTGCGGATATCAGGAACAGTTCGCGGGCGCCTCGCCGCTGACATAGTCGCGAAAGACCCAGCCGCGGCTGCCATCCCCGCGCGTCACCTCGCGCCAGTAATTCGTGGCGTCGGAACCGAGAAGACCGATCCGCTCACAGGCATCGAGCACGCCGACCACCTCGCCCGCATTGTCGGGCTTCGAGCGGACATAGACGCTGCCGGTCACAAAATGCGGATCGGCGGAGGAGCCTGCCGCCGATTGCGGAGCGGCAGCGGACGCAGGGTCCATGGCGGCGACATTCGATCCGGATACGGATGAATTTGGCGGCGCGGCCTGCGCGTCCGCGGGCGGTTCGCCGGAAGCTGTGAAGGACACCTGCTGCACGGTCGCGGGCACCTCGGCACGCGGTGTGCGGGACACCATTTCGCTCAGCAAGGGAGCGGTGGTGTCCGCCTGCGCAGAGGGAAGAAGCACGTTGCCTGCGACGGGTGTCTTCACGGCGCGCGGCGCGGAAACCGCTGCGAGAGCGGCCTTTTCCGCTTCGAAGGATGCGACGGCGACCTCGCCGGGCGGCGGCCCCAAATCGACGACGAGCAGCGCCGCGAGCGCGAGACCGAGCACCGCCCCGCCCGCAACCCAGGCGATCCGCCTGTACGAAACCATGGTCCAGGGAATTTCGGGTTCGGAATAATCGACCTGCCCGATCGTCTCATGCACTTCTTCGCCGAGACGCGACAGCGGCCGCTCGACATCGACGTCGAGATATTTTGCATAGGCGCGCGTGAAGCCGACCGTCTGCGGCAGTGCCGGCAGAAGCTCGAACTGGGCAGCCTCGATCGCCTGCAGATAGATGGGCCTGATGCGGATCGCATCCGCAATATCCTTCAGCGTCAGTCCCGCCGCCTGACGGGCCTCGCGAAGCGTCTGGCCGATTTCCTCTTTGTGCCCTGTCATCCGGTTCCCCGCCGTTCCGGCATTCGCAAGGGAGGCTAGCCCGGTAGCGTTAACAAGAGTGTACGATTTTGTCTCGTTTCGCTTGATACACACGGAATTTGACGCCGATATGTCGTCTTTCGCCCTGCTCCATTAGCGCGTCTAGCGGGCTTGGCTCCTTGCGGCGCAACATATAGATGAGAAGCTGAAACATGGCGGGCAACGGGGGCACAGAGACATGACGGCGGAAGACCTCTTGCTGGGGCTGCTGATCTTCGCCGCCTCCATTCTCTATTCGTCGGTCGGCCATGCCGGTGCGTCGGGTTATCTCGCGGCGATGGCTTTGTTCGGCCTGGCGCCGGAGGCGATGCGGCCGACGGCGCTCGGGTTGAACGTCATCGTCGCCTCGATTGCCGTCTACCGCTACACCCGCGCCGGGCAGAACGACCTGAAGCTCCTCCTGCCCTTCGCCGCCGCCTCGATTCCGGCGGCATTCATCGGCGGCTCGATCGACATTCCACCCGCTTACTATCGTCCGCTCGTGGGCATCGTGCTCATCTTCTCCGCCGCGCAGATGGCGCGCACGGCGCAACAGGCGGCAGCGGTCGACGCGACGGCGCACCGCCCGCCGCTCCCCGCCTCCATAGCGGCGGGAGGCGCGCTCGGCCTGCTGGCGGGGCTCACCGGGACGGGCGGCGGCATCTTCCTGAGCCCACTTCTCCTCTTCATGCGATGGGCGCCGACAAGACACGCGTCGGGCATCGCCGCGACCTTCATCCTGCTGAATTCGATTTCGGGTCTCGCGGGAACGAGCTTCTCCACCGCGGTGCTTCCCGCCGCGCTTCCCATATGGGGGGTGGCCGTTCTCGTCGGCGGCCTCATCGGCACGCAACTCGGCACGCGCATGCTCCCCGTGCCCGGCATTCGCTATGCGCTTGCTGCCGTGCTCGTGGTCGCGGGCGCGAAGATGATCTTCACATGAGGGCGTTGAGGGATCAGCCGGGACATCTGTCCTCTGCTTGAAACGTCACATCTTCATGCGCATCCGGCCGAGGAAATCGACCTTGCCGAGTTTCACGCCGCGTGCGCGCAGGATGTCGTAGGCGGTCGTCGCGTGGAAATAGAAGTTCGGGAACGCGAAGGAGAGCAGGAAGTTCTCCGCCGTGAAGGGAAGCTGGTGCTTGCCGAGATGGAAGATCACGTCCTTGCCCTCGCAGGCGTTGAGCGCGTCCGGCGTCACCTTTTCGAGGTCCGCCTGCGCGTCGTCGACGAGCTTCTGAAGATCGGCATAGGTGTAGGTGCCGGGATCCCTGGGCGGCTGCGCCGTGCCGCTCTGCGCGGCCTCGACGGCGCCCAGCGAGTGCTGCGCAATGGATGCGATCTGGAAACTGAAAGGCAGCATGTCATCGACGATGCGCGCCTGGACGATCTCGTCCGGGTCGATGCCCTGCTCCTCGCAGAAGGCCGCGCCCTTTTTCAGGAAGCCGGAGACGGCGGCGAGCGTCTGCAGATAGTTCGGGACGGTCAGATCGTAGAGCGAGAGCGACATGGGACGTTTCCTTCGGGGGCGGGGCGTTTTCGCGCGCGATGTTGAGATGGCGGGATGCAGACGCGGGTCGAACGGAAATGCAGGGGTGTTCGGCTGGCTTGGTATAGCTAACCTTGCGTCGAAATTCGCTTCGCCCCGCTCACGAATTTCAAGCTTCCCCAAGATGGAGTACGAATTTTTGATTTCGCACTGGGGCACATCGGCTTCGAGTATTAATGCGACAAAAAGAATGATGCGCCCGTAACGTCAATTAGGACAGTATACTCATCCTACATACAGGTGTTGTTCGAGCCTTCAATTATTTTCTCCCAATCGCTTCCAAGAAATTGACGTGCATCAACTGCATTTGCCGAAGCGGGGTCGGCTGCCCTAAACATCTTAACCACCAAAGATTGATCGTGGGTTCCACCATAAATCGGATATCCACCCGAATACGTTGTTGTAGACGATCCATATGCGCTGGCTGTGTTGCCGTATCCCATTGCCGTTGCTTGCCCATAGGTCTGAGCCGTAACCGGGGTGTGACCAACAATTCCAACAGAACTTTGACTATTTCCGTCTAAAACAACAAATCCGTCATACCCGGCTTTGATAGTCTCAATCGCGGCTTGCCGTATCACGACCTCCTGCGCGCCCCTTTGCCCGCAGGCAGGTGCAGCACTCGAAGTGATCATTAGCGTGTCCGCCGCCAATGGCATTGTCGAAGTCCTGACGCAAGCCGTCAGGAGCACTCCGATCAGAATGCATACTAAATTTCGCATCAGTTCCCCCTCTGCAGCGTTTAGCTCACTGCCAGCATGCGCGATCAAAAGAACACACGCAATGTTGCGGGAAAAAGGTGGTGAGCCCTGATGGGATCGAACCATCGACCTACTGATTAAAAGTCAGCCGCTCTACCGCTGAGCTAAGGGCCCGCCTGGAAGGCGCGGGAATCCGCGCGCCTTTCGCTGAGGTGGGCGGAACTTAAGGGGCACGTCCCACGGGGTCAACAGGGGGATTGGGTTTCGGACAAGGCTTTGTGAGGATTGGGGATTTGCGGGAACGAACGCCGCGATTTCCACCGATATCACCTCATCTCGTCTTTGCCGGGCTCGACCTGGCAATCCAGAAGGCGCGGAACGCGCCGTCCTCTTCATAAAAACTCGTCCGAAGCTTTTCGGGTGGGGTCGTCGTCCAGCTCTTGCGAAGAGAGACGCCGCCTGCAGCGGCTTCTGGACCCGCGGGTGACGATGCAGGAAAGGAAAAGACGAGTATGTTGAGGCAGCGTCCGCGCCCTCTCCGCATTCAAAGCACGGCGATGTCGCCGGCGGCCTGGTCGCGCTTGAAGGCGGCGCGGAAGGCTTCGAAGCGGCCCTCGGCGATGGCAGCGCGCATGCCGGCCATCAGGGTCTGGTAGTAGCGGACGTTGATCCAGCTCACCAGCATCGAGCCCAGCATCTCTTCCGACTTGATGAGGTGATGAAGATAGGCGCGCGAATAGTCGCGCGCGGCGGGACAATCGCTTGTCCCGTCGAGCGGGCGCGGGTCGGCCGCGTGGCGCGCATTCTTGAGGTTCACTTTTCCCCGCCGCGTGAAGGCAAGGCCGTGGCGGCCGTTCCGCGTCGGCATCACGCAATCGAACATGTCGATGCCGAGCGCGACGGATTCCACCAGGTCGTCCGGCGTGCCGACACCCATGAGATAGCGCGGACGGTCCTCAGGCAGCGCGGGCGTCGTGAAATCGAGGACGCGGAGCATTTCCGCCTGCCCCTCGCCGACCGCGAGACCGCCGACCGCGTAACCGTCAAAGCCGATGTCGCGCAAGCCCGCCGCCGAGGCCTGGCGGAGCGGCTCATAGGTGCTGCCTTGCACGATGCCAAAAAGCGCCATGCCTTCCTTGCGGTGCGGTTGGCGCACGAAGGCATCCTTCGAGCGGCGCGCCCAGCGCAGCGACATCTCCATGGAGAGGCGCGCTTCCTCTTCCGTCGCCGGAAAGGGCGTGCATTCGTCGAGCTGCATCTGGATGTCGGAGCCGAGCAGGCACTGGATTTCGATCGAGCGCTCGGGCGAGAGCATGTGGCGCGAGCCGTCGATATGCGACTGGAAGGAGACGCCCTCCTCCGTCATCTTGCGGAGCTTGGAGAGCGACATGACCTGGAAGCCGCCGCTGTCGGTCAATATCGGATGCGGCCAGTTCATGAAGTTGTGCAGGCCGCCAAGCGCCGCGACTTCCTCCGCGCCGGGGCGGAGCATGAGGTGATAGGTGTTGCCGAGCACGATGTCGGCGCCGGTCGAGCGGACCTGCTCGGGGTAGAGCGCCTTGACCGTGGCCGCCGTGCCGACCGGCATGAAGGCGGGGGTACGGATTTCCCCGCGCGGCGTCGAGATGGCGCCGGCGCGCGCGCGGCCGTCTGTTGCCTTGAGCGAGAAGGTGAAGGCGCTCACGTTGCGCTCCCGTAAATCAGGCCTCTGTAAATCAAGGTGGCGTCGCCATAGGAATAAAAGCGGTACTTCCGCTCAACCGCATGGGCATAGGCGCGCTTCATTTCATCCGTCGAGCGGAGCGCGGAGACGAGCATGAACAGCGTCGAGCGCGGCAGGTGGAAATTGGTCATCAGAATGTCCACGGCCCGGAAGCGGTAACCCGGCGTGATGAAGATGGAGGTCTCTCTCGCGAAGGGATGTACCACACCTTGCGCGTCCGCCGCACTTTCGAGAAGGCGCAGGCTCGTGGTGCCGACGGCGACGATGCGCCTGCCCACCGCGCGCGCCGCATTGATGGCGGCGGCTTCGGTGTCCGATATCTCGCCCCACTCGGCATGCATCCTGTGGGCATCCGTGTCCTCCGCCGTGACGGGGAGGAAGGTGCCCGCGCCGACATGGAGCGTGAGGCGGACGGTGCGCACGCCGCGCGCTTCGAGCGCCGCCATCAGCTCCGGCGTGAAATGGAGGCCGGCCGTGGGCGCGGCGACGGCGCCGGGCTCGGCGGCATAGAGCGTCTGATAATCGGCGAGGTCGGCCTCGTCCGTCGCGCGCTTGCGGGCGATGTAAGGCGGCAGCGGCATTTCGCCGGCCACGGCGATGGCGGCATCGAGCGCGGGACCGGAGAGCGAGAAGCGCAAGCCCGCCTCGCCGCCCTCGGCCTTTTCCTCGACGGTGGCGGAAAGACCGCCCGGAAAGGAGATGCTTTCGCCGGGGGCGAGCTTCTTCGCGGGACGGAGAAAGGCGCGCCATTCGGCGGCGCTCACGCGGCGATGAAGCATGACCTCGATCTTCGCCGACGCCTCGCCGCGCGTTCGCGTGCCGAAGAGGCGCGCGGGGATCACCTTCGTGTCGTTGAAGACGAGAAGGTCGCCAGGCTCGAGAAAGGACGGGAGATCGCGAACGGTGCGGTCGGCGAGCGCGTTTTCATCCGGACCGATGACGAGCAGCCGCGCCGCATCGCGCGGCCGCGCGGGCCGGAGCGCGATCAGCTCCTCCGGCAGCTCGAAATCGAAATCGGAAACGCGCATGGGGTTCAGGTCCACCCGTTACTTCCCACCCTCCCCTTGAGGATTCCTCTGCGAAACCGTCGCATTGGAGGTTGCCGGGTATGAGGGCCGATGTTTTGTTCGATGTTGCCCCTGTTATTGC
>PHEF01000034.1 GCA_002842875.1 Alphaproteobacteria bacterium HGW-Alphaproteobacteria-3
GCTCGGCTACGATCCGAAAGCGGACGAAGCCCTGATCAACCGTGCCTATGTCTATGCCATGAAGCAGCATGGCAGCCAGAAGCGCGCCAGCGGCGACCCGTATTTCTCCCACCCGATCGAAGTGGCCGGCATCCTGACCGACCTGAAGCTCGATACAGCGACGATCGTGACGGCGCTTCTGCACGACACGATCGAGGATACGGGCTCGACCATGGACGAGCTTACCAAGCTCTTCGGGTCGCAGGTCGCGGGGCTTGTGGACGGAGTAACGAAGCTCACGCGGATCGAACTCACCTCCGAACGCTCGAAGCAGGCGGAGAATTTCCGCAAGTTCCTGCTCGCGATGTCGAACGACATCCGGGTGCTGCTGGTGAAGCTTGCCGACCGGCTTCACAACATGCGCACGCTTCATTTCATTTCCTCGGCGGAAAAGCGGCAGCGCATCGCACTCGAGACGATGGAAATCTATGCGCCGCTCGCGGGCCGCATGGGCATCCAGGAAATTCGCGAAGAGCTCGAGGATCTCGCTTTCAAGGAACTCAACCCGGAAGCGCGGGAAGCGCTGATCAAGCGGCTCAACGAGTTCCGTGAGGCAAGCGGCGACTCGGTCAAGAAAATCGCAAAGGAAATCCAGGCAAAACTCGAAGAGGGCGGTCTTTCCTGCGAGGTGCTGGGCCGCGAGAAACGTCCTTACTCGATGTGGCGCAAGATGGAGCGGCGCGCGATTTCGCTTGAGCAGCTCTCCGACATTTTCGGCTTTCGCGTGATCGTGAACGAGGTGCCGGACTGCTATGCCGCCATCGGCATTCTTCACACGAACTGGCCGATGGTGCCCGGCCGATTCAAGGACTACCTCTCGACGCCGAAGGCGAACGGGTACCGCTCGATCCACACCACGATGATCGGACCGCAGAAGAAGCGCGCCGAAGTGCAAGTGCGCACCCGCAAGATGCATGAGATTGCCGAATACGGCATTGCCGCGCACTGGATATACAAGGAGAGCGGGGCGGGAGCCGACGCGTCGGGCGAGTTCGCGGCGACGTTCCACTGGCTTCGTCAGCTCATCGAGATGCTGGAACACGGCGCTTCTCCGGAGGAGTTCCTGGAGCATACGAAGCTGCAGATGTACTCCGACCAGGTCTTTTGTTTCACGCCGAATGGCCTTCTCATTACCCTGCCGCGTGGCGCAACGCCGATCGATTTTGCCTATGCGGTGCATACCGATATCGGCGATACCTGCGTCGGCTGCAAGATCAACGGCCGCCACATGCCGCTTCGCACGCGCCTTGAAAACGGTGACGAGGTGGAGATTATCCGCTCGCAGGCGCAGCGTCCGTCGCCCGCATGGGAAGCCTTTGTCGCGACAGGCAAGGCGCGCTCCGCGATCCGCCGCTCGATCCGCGCGACGAAGCAGGCCGAGTTCAGCCGACTTGGGCGACAGATCGTAAAGAGTGCTTTCGATGCGGCGGGCAGGGAAGCAGCCGACACGATCCTTGAGCGTGCGCTCGGCCCGCTCAGGAAGGCCGACCTCGGCGAGTTGCTGGCAGCGGTTGGCGACGGGACGCTGAGCGCCGAGCAGGTGATGCAGACGGTTTATCCAGCCGAACAGTCGCCGAAGAACGGACGCAAGCGGACGATCAAGGGCAATGGCAAGGATGTGCAGGACGGGGCGGTGCGCGTGACCGGCCGGGCCGCGGGGTTGGCAATTCGCTTCGCTCCCGACATGTTCCCGCTGCCCGGTGAGCGCATCGTCGGCATCATGATGCCGGGCGAGGGGATTACCATTTACCCGATCGATGCGCCGGCACTCGAGGAGTTCGATGGCGATACGACGCGCTGGATCGATGCGACCTGGGATATCGATCCCGAGCATCCTCAAGCCTTTCCGGCGCGTCTGCGCGTGATGGCGAAGAACGAGGTCGGCTCCCTCGGACATATCGCCACGTTGAT
This sequence comes from Alphaproteobacteria bacterium HGW-Alphaproteobacteria-3, assembly GCA_002842875.1. GTDB lineage: Bacteria > Pseudomonadota > Alphaproteobacteria > Parvibaculales > Parvibaculaceae > Parvibaculum. The sequence goes on from PHEF01000034.1 coordinate 1,951, forward strand.
TGCCGACTACAGCAGCAATATTTCAAACCTGTCCCTCGCGCAGCGGGACATGGACTTCTACGACATCCAGATCGACCTCGAAGTCAGGGACCTGAAACATTTGACGCGCATCATGTCCGCGTTGAACGGGCTTTCCTGCGTCAATACCGTCATCCGTCCGCGGCGCTGACCGCCGTTCGTTCCATCCGTTTTGAAGCCGGTGAAAAAATATGGATCAAGAAAAGGTTCTGAAGGAATTCGAGAAGGCGGGAGCGCTGCTTCGCGGACATTTCATTCTTTCCTCGGGGCTCCACAGCCCGGTTTTCCTGCAGAAAGCGCTCGTTTTCATGAATCCGGCGCGGACGGCAAAGCTCTGCAAGGCACTTGCCGCGAAGATCCGCGATGAGGTCGACGGCCCCATCGATGCCATTGTTTCGCCTGCTGTCGGTGGAATTATCCCCGGCTATGAAACGGCGCGGCATATGAAGGTGCCGGCGATGTATGTCGAGCGGGAGAATGGCGCGTTCGCGCTGCGGCGCGGTTTCGAACTCAAGAAGGGCATGCGGGTGGTGATGGTCGAGGACATCGTGACAACCGGTCTTTCGTCGCGCGAATGCATCGAGGCGATCCGGCAGACGGGCGCCAAAGTCGCCGCCGCCGCCTGCCTCATCGACCGTTCCGGCGGGAAGGCGAAGGTGGGCGTGAAGCTTATCTCGCTCGCGCGGATTGCCATTCCGGCCTACCCGGCCGACAAGCTGCCGAAGGACCTCGCGGCCCTGCCGGCGGTAAAGCCGGGCAGCCGCCACCTGGCCTGACAAGGAGCGTCCTTATTTGTTTCGCCGCAGAGTTGAGCTGCATCCACTCGAAAAACTGAAGGAGTTCTTCTGGCCCCGTTCGGGCTGGAAGCGCACGTTTCGGTATGGGTGGCGGCGTGTGTGGCGGCTTTCGGGCACGCCGCATGCGATTGCGCTTGGCGTTTCGGCGGGAGCCTTTGCTTCCTGTACGCCGTTTTTCGGCTTCCATATCCTGATTGCGATGATGGTTGCATGGGTGCTTCGCGGCAATCTGATCGCGAGCGCGATCGGCACCTTCATCGGCAATCCACTGACCTTTCCGGCCATCTGGTTCGTCGTTTACGAAACCGGCAGCTACATGATGGGAACGCCGGCGCCTGCCAATCCGGACATCGCGGAAACGCTGCAGGCGGCGCACGCCACCGACATGATCCTGCCATTCATCGTGCCGCTGACGATTGGCGCCATTCCGGTCGGGATCGTGCTCGGGTGTATCGTCTATGTGGTCGCGCGGAGCGGTGTCGAGGCTTATCAGGCGCAGAGACGTAACCTGCTTGCGGAGCGTGTGCTCTTGCGCGGTGGCAATATCGGCGTGCAGATTGCGCCGGAACAGAGCGGTGAACCGGCGGCGCCGGAAATCTCACGGGGGGACGCAACATGAACGGATATCCGAGACTCGGCGTCAATATCGATCATGTGGCGACAATCCGGAACGCGCGGGGCGGCGAGCACCCCGATCCCGTGCGGGCGGCGGAGGTTGCGGCGGCCGCGGGCGCGGATGGCATCACCGCTCACCTGCGCGAGGACCGGCGGCACATTCGCGATGCCGATATTGAGCGGCTGATGGCGGAAGTGGGCTTGCCGCTCAATCTGGAAATGGCGGCCACACCCGAGATGCTCAATATCGCACTTCGGCATTGCCCGCATGCCTGTTGCATCGTGCCGGAACGGCGCGAGGAAGTGACGACGGAAGGCGGGCTCGACGCGGCGGGACTTCATAACCAGTTGAAGCCCATTGTGGCGCGGCTTGGCGATGCCGGTATCCGCGTGTCGCTTTTCATCAACGCGGAACGGTGTCAGCTCGAAGCGGCGAAGTCGCTCGGCGCGCCGGTGGTGGAACTTCATACCGGCGCTTATTGCGATGCGGCCTTCGCGCGCGAAAACGCCAAGCGAGATGCGGAACTTGCACGGCTTGCGACGGCCGCGAGAGAAGGGGTCGCGCTCGGCCTCGAAGTTCATGCCGGCCACGGCCTTACCTTCGACACGGTGGCGCCAGTCGCGGCGTTGCCCGAACTTGCCGAACTCAATATCGGTCACTTCCTCATCGGCGAGGCGATATTTACCGGCCTTGACGCGAGCATCCGGCGGATGCGCGCCGTGATTGCCGAGGCCAGGGGCACCGCCACCACCATGAAAGACCGCGCATGATCATCGGTATCGGCAATGACCTGATCGACATCAGGCGGGTCCAGAAAACGCTGGACCGCTTTGGCGATCGCTTCGTGGAGCGGATATTTACCGACATAGAGCGGAAGAAATCCGAGGCACGGCGGATGCGCGCTGCCTCTTATGCCAAGCGGTTCGCGGCCAAGGAGGCCTGTTCAAAGGCGCTTGGGACCGGGTTCCGGCGCGGCGTCTTCTGGCGCGACATGGGCGTCGTCAATATTCGTGGCGGGCAGCCGACCATGGCGCTGACAGGCGGCGCGCTCCTTCGGCTCAACGAGATTACGCCCGAGGGGATGGATGCCGTCATCCACGTGACGATCACCGACGATCATCCATTGGCACAGGCTTTCGTGATCATATCTGCCGTTCCGAGGGGCTGAGGGACGAGGCGAGACGCAGTGGCGGATTGTGGTAAGGTCCGCCGTTTTTGGGAGCTGCGGGGATGAGCAGGAGTTGGAAGATGGCGATGAGCGAAAACGCTAAAAAGCTGAGCAGCAGTTCCTGGGTCGAGAATGCCCGGACGATCGCCTACGCGCTGCTGATTGCGGTTTTGATCAGGGCGTTCCTGTTCCAGCCCTTTTTCATTCCGTCGAGCTCCATGGAATCGACGCTGCTCATTGGCGACTATCTGTTCGTTTCGAAATACAGCTATGGCTACTCGAAGCACTCGTTACCTTTCTCGCCGCCACTGTTCAGCGGGCGCGTCATCGGCATGGAACCGCAGCGCGGCGATGTTGTGGTGTTCAAGCAGCCGATCGACAACCACACCGATTTCATCAAGCGTGTCATAGGCTTACCTGGCGACACGGTGCAGATGAGAGGTAGCGTTCTCTATCTCAACGGCAAGCCCGTGCCGCGTGTGCGCGTCGACGATTTCATCTATCGCGACCCGACGGGGAATGTGCGCCGCATCCCGCAATACCGCGAAACGCTGCCGAACGGCGTCTCCTACATCACGCTCGACATGATCCGCGACAGCGTATGGGATAACACCGGACCTTACGTCGTGCCGCAGGGCCACTACTTCATGATGGGCGATAATCGCGACAACTCGAGCGACAGCCGTGTAGCGGATTCAGTGGGTTACGTGCCGTTCGAGAACCTGGTCGGCAAGGCGGAGATCATCTTTTTCTCCGCCAACGGGAGCGCGTCGTTCTGGCAATTCTGGAAATGGCCGTGGGCCGTTCGCTGGGACCGGATGGCCAAATGGGTGGACTGAGCGCCAAACTCGGAAAGCGATTAGGCCATGATTTCAAGGACTTGGGCCTTCTCACCCAGGCGCTGACCCATCCAAGCGCCGACGGCCCGAACTACCAGCGCTTCGAATTCCTGGGTGACCGCGTGCTCGGCCTCGTGATCGCCGACTGGCTGGTGCGCGAATTTCCGCATGCGGACGAAGGCGAATTGGCCATCAGATTCAATGCCTTGGTGCGCAAGGAAGCCTGCGCGGAGGTGGCTGCGCGGCTCGATCTCGGCGGCGTCATCACCATGGGCGCGGGCGAGGACAAGGCTGGCGGAAGGCGGAAACCCGCCATTCTTGGCGATGCCTGCGAGGCGGTGATCGCGGCGCTCTATCTCGACGGCGGACTTGAAACCGCGCGACGGCTGATCGAGCGGGAATGGACGCATCTCCTTGAAAAATCAGGGAAAATTCAGCAGGACGCAAAGACGGCATTGCAGGAATGGGCGCAGGCGCGCGGTCAACCCGTGCCGAACTACAAGCTGATTGACCGGACGGGCCCGGACCACGCCCCGGAATTCACGGTTGAAGTCAGCGCGGGAGATGCCAAGCCCCTGAGGGCACAAGGAAATTCGAAGCGGCAGGCGGAGCAGGCGGCGGCGCAGGCGATGCTCGAAGAGCTTGGCGTCTGGCCCGAACGGGGATAAGCCCGGCCGACTGTCATCGAAATGTCATTGAAACGTCACATGAACCACGAAGCGGAAAATATGGAATCGAAAGCGGGGATAAGCCGGTGCGGCTTCGTCGCCATCATCGGCGCACCGAATGCGGGGAAATCCACGCTGCTCAATCAGCTCGTCGGATCGAAGGTCGCGATCGTCACCCACAAGGTGCAGACGACGCGGGCGCGCATCCGCGGCATCGCCATGGAAGGCGACACGCAGATCGTCTTCGTGGACACGCCCGGCATCTTCAAGCCGAAGCGGCGGCTCGACCGGGCGATGGTCGATGCGGCCTGGGGCGGGGCCGGCGACGCCGACCTCATCGTGATGATGGTCGACATGGAGAACGGCCGCGACGAGGACGTCACCCGGATCGTCGACGGATTGAAGTCGCAGCACCGCAGAGCGATCCTTGTACTGAACAAGGTGGATGCCTGTCCGCGCGAAAAGCTGCTGAAGACGGCAGCGGCGCTGAACGAGACCGGTATCTTCACCGAGACCTTCATGATCTCGGCGCTGAAGGGCGACGGGGTGGCGGACCTGAAGAAATATATCGCCGGGCTGATGCCGCCGGGCCCGTGGCACTATCCCGAAGACCAGGCGGCGGACGTGCCGCTGCGCTCGCTCGCGGCGGAGGTGACGCGCGAGAAGCTCTTCCTCCGGCTCCACGACGAGCTGCCCTATTCGCTGACCGTGGAGACGGAAAGCTGGGAGCAGAAAAAGGACGGTTCGATCCGTATCGCCCAGGTGATCTTCGTGGAGCGCGAGAGCCAGAAGAAGATCGCGCTCGGCAAGGGCGGGCAGACGATCAAGACGGTCGGCCAGCTCGCGCGCGAGGAACTGGAAGAAATGCTCGGCTGCCGCGTGCATCTGTTCCTGTTTGTGAAGGTGCGCGAGAACTGGGGCGACGACCGCGAGCGCTACCGCGAGATGGGGCTCGATTTTCCGAAAGAGTGAGGGGAGTCAAGTTTCCGACTGCCCTTCACTTTCGGAACGCAAGAACAATTTCTCGACGCATTCGACCGTTCATGGAGTCAGTATTTCCGTTGGTAGCCGGTGGTGGTAGATAACGCCGATTCTGCGGTAGAAGTCTGGCGCGCCGCTCAATGAACGTCAGCCCGGATTGTTCCGCAAGCGCGGTCACGATCTTCGAATTCTGAATATATGTTCCGCGGACGGTGTTTTCGCCTACGACATAGACTGCCTGCCCCCCAGGTTTCAGAACTCGGCTGACTTCGTTGATTGTCTGCTGCATGTCAAAGACGTATCGAGTGAGTACCGCTTCGCTACGTCCGGACAGCTTGGGACGTAGAGCAAGCTGTGAAATTACCTCTCGAACCCGGCCATTTGTACTGTCGGGTGCGCCGGCCTCGGCTCCAACGCTGCCCGCGCGGAGTTGCCGTAAGTCTTTGATCTTATACCCCATCCAAACAAGTGAAAATTTGCTGCATCGAATATAGTCAATTGCATTCAAGTAGGGGGGGGATGTTAGGACTAGATCAATTGAATTGCTCCTTGTGGGGAGGAATCGAGCGTCTCCTAGCTTTATATTTGGGGCTGGCCCCCGAGCAGGTTCGTTTGCGTCCAAACTATTTTGGACCACACGATCAACGGCTGATAGAAATTTCGAAAAAGGCTTTGTAGGGGCGTAAGAGTAAACCTTATGTGGTCGGCTATGTGCCAGGTCCATTGCTAATGATGCACCAGCTTGCTTTGTGATTATCAATCGTGAAAAACCACACCAGAGGGCATTGCGAATAGAATCGTCGCGAACTAATCGAATTGCTTGTGCCAGCGACGTAAGTTGCCTTCGAGCGTAACCATCAAACCAATAGGAAACGAATTTCTTTGTTTCTTGGTCCGCGTATTGGGGATACGCATCCCGGACTTGAAGCGAATTAAAAATTTTATGTGCGCGGTGCAGAGTTTTTTCGGCCTCTTCTAGTGCTCGGGACTTGGGGTAAGCGGTTGCCCATGTGCGCGTCATCAGGACGGCGAGCGGATCAATGTCAATGCCTATTGCGTGGTGTCCTCGCGATCTCGCCATTGCTACTACGGTTCCTGATCCCATCATTGGGTCCAGAACTCTGATTTTTCCCGGAGACTTGTTCAAAATTTCAAGCGCGATCCCCGGAGCCATGCGCGCCGGAAATGGGTGAATCGATTCGCGGCCTAGCGCTTCGTATATTGTCTTTTTGTGAGAGCCGATCATTGGACTAATTGCCTCTCTGAAAATTCCGGTGGCGGTGCGTTGTGAAGCCATTCCGTCATTCAACGCCGAACGCGATCCAACTTTTCCGCAGCATTACTTATAGCTCAGATGCGAGTGCCGAGACTCCTCTGGGCAATTTGTTGGTCAACTCGCCATTTGATCCCGAAATGCGGTACATCTGTCGGGCTCGTCGATCAAACCGCAGCCATGCTTGATCTGATTCGGCCGAGCCTATGAGTGGTATAAAATCGTTTGCCAGGACGCAGGCGATGCCATCTTCGCCGCATACAAAACAGCCGTATACGCGTTTTGTATATTCATAAAGGGCATGAATTTCGCTCAAATGGTCCTTCGTGAATGTGAAGGTCCATGGCGACAGGCGCTTGGTTGAGTGTTTTATGAGAACCCCAATGCGGCTGTTCAGAAGGTAGGTATTGGGCCGCCCGTGCTGATCGCATGGTTCTATTACGATTGCTTTCCCATACTGCAGAATCAATTGATGCAGAAAGGCACCGTGATAAAAGCTGTAGTCAGCGACCATTTTTTAGGTTCTTGATAAACTGAAGTGATCCTTGGAACTTATACAGAAGGCGAGCATCGCCCCTTGCGTTTCTAAATATTTGAAAATGGTGTACCGCTTTCGGAAACTTTTTGAGCTGGTTGGTCCCCATGAATCCTTTGACACGATCGATATGGACTTGGTCTGCGTCTTTGTAGTTCGCGATAGATTGAGACGCATGAAGTGCAATTGAATCGGTGCCCGTCGGTGCGATGCGACTAACATAGTCGAGGAGGTACTCCGGCACGGCAGCCTCTCCAACAAGTTTCTGAATTTCTTTGAGCTTATCCAATGGCCGCATTTTTTTATCGTCTGCGATTTGATCTAGGAAGGGATCAAATTTAAATAGCGCAAATAGCATCTCTCCTTTGTCGAACTGAACGCGGGCTCTCTCGATACTTGTGCCAGACGCAACTGAGATGCGTTTGTCGGCAATCCAAATGGGCGATCCGCGACCTTGAACGATGGAAGCTAGAGCCAGTTTGTGGAAGACGAAGCAACGGTGCCAATCGGTATAGAGGGATTGAGGAATCGTGAGTTCGAAATGTTCTAGGTATCTTCCTCTGCTCCCAAACATTCGAGCTCGCTGAATATAAGTGTCTTGCTGCAGTTTGGTTTTGGTGCTTCGAGTGAAGAACATGGAAAGAAGATTCTGGAAAGTGACTCCGCGTGAGACGATGTTCCCCCCGATTACGATTGTGTAGAGGGCGGCGGGGTTGGTTGCGGCTGTGAAATCGGTTCCTTTGTCGCGATCACTGTTCATAACTATTATTGTAAATCGCGAGACATTTGTGACGATATACGAAAGTATCTTCTGCGCGTCTGCTACGGGAAAAAGGTTTTCAGCCTGATCGTACATCTGTCTGAGATAAGATGCGAAATTGCGCGAGTTTTCGTCGATAAGGTCCTGAAATATTTTTTCGATTGTTTTTCTGTCTGTCGAATGGTCTTCCCGCTTTCCGCTTGTGTGGATAAGCATCGAATAATTTTCTTCAGCGCTATTTTCAAATAAGTTGATGTAGGCAACTGTTATCAAGAATCGAAAAACAGATTCACGGATGAAGCGGGGTTCGTCTTGAGTGTCTGAGAGAAGGTTTAGGCGATATGCCAGTTTTTTCTCAAGGGGGAAGAAATCTTCTTGCCCTGTATAGTTTTGATGTGCGGGGAACCTTACCCATTTCTCATTATCGTTATCGAAGGTGTTATTTAGGTCCAATCGTGCCGGAGTAGCTGTTACGCCGATATAAATTCCGTCATCGGAAATAAGCTGGCCGATGAGATTGTTAATTCTTGTTACCTCGCCGCGATTTATTTTCGAATTTGGAGACGCGTAGTCTGCCTCGTCGTCAATAATTACTTTCCTTCTAATCCGATGCGTTTTTTCCAGGAGCTTGTCGAGATCTTTGGCATTTTTCTTTGCGAAAATTACATGCTTCCCACCCTTAAGAGAGATATCTGGATCAAGAATTTCAGAGAAATTTCGTGCAGCAGGGGCAAGACGAGAACGCTTGAAGCGGTCAAGATTCTGCTCCAGAAGCTGCACGCTATCGTTGAGTAGATGAATGATTAGATCATGGGAGAGATCAAGCAAGCGAGCGGTAAGACATATCATCATTTCGGTCTTGCCACTTTGCGGCTCTCCGAAGATGACAAAAGAACTTGATGCATTTTCCGATATGTTAGCGATAGCTCCAGCTACGGCCTGCTCAATGCACGACACATCAATGCCCGATTCACGTAACCGCGTGAGTTGTGCGTTGTAGCGACTCTCTGACCCTCTGAGCGCCTTTAGTGTATCTAAATCAAACTTGGACATTGCATATCCTTTGTTCAAATACAGGCTCTGTTGGCAACGTATAATACCATTCAACATTATGGCGTTTTTTACAATATCCTAACCTTGTAGATATCCTTCCCTACGCTGAGCGAATTTTGGTCCTGGGTGATAGCAGCGAGCGCTACCGCGAGATGGGGCTCGATTTTCCGAAAGAGTGAGACGCTCCTAGCGGGTGCGTGCGAGAACGAAGGTTCCCGCCGCCATGAGCAAGGCGGCGGCAGCGAATGCCGCTTGCGGCGCGAGAGCTGTCCATATCAGCCCCACCATCGAACTCGATATGAACTTGGCGGCGCCATTGACGGTACCGAGCGCACCATAGCCGGTGCCGAGCATTCGCTCGGGCACCATTCCGGCGGTGACCGTTGCTTCCAAGGCTTCCTGCACGGCGACGTAGAGGCCGGCGGCGGCAAAAACGATGCAGAGAAGAACGAGACTGTCCGAGCCGTGCCAGAAGGCGAATGCCGTCAGCAGCGCCGTGACGGCGCCGAGGGCATAGCCCGCGACAAGGACGGGCGTGGCGCCAATGCGATCCGCGAGGACGCCGACGGGATAGGACAGGCCGACCTGCACGATGTTTCGCCCGACATAGAGAAGCCCCGCGACCTGCGCCGCCTGCAAGACGCCCATCGACGGGGTGAGCAGTTGCGTCGCGGCGAGGATGAGCAGGGAGTGCGAAAAATCGCCCATGCCGAAAACACCCACAGCCGCGAGATATTTCCTGAACCGGGCAGGCAGGCTCTTGATGGTCGTGAAAAGCCGCATGGCGGGGTTGGGCGAGTGTTCGGGATCGCGCACGAGGGTGAGGAAAGCGAGAACCGCCAGCAGACCGGGAACGAGCGTCAGCCAGAAGACCATGCGGAACGGACCGGCGTCGTCGTCCCACGGCAAGGTCTGCGCCCATCCAAGCAAGGCGACGCCGAGCAGCGGACCGGCGATGGCGCCCAGCGTGTCCATTGCGCGGTGAAAGCCGAAGGCACGGCCGCGTGTATGCGGTGAAACCGCCTGCACGATGATGGCATCGCGGAGGGGACCGCGAAGGCCTTTGCCGAACCAGGAAACGAGACGCCCGAGCAGGATCAACTGCCACCCAAGGGCAATGGCGATGAGCAATTGGCCGACAGGTGTGAGCGCATAGCCGAGCGCGACCAGCATCTTGCGATGTCCGAACTTGTCGGCGAAATAGCCTGCCGCCATCTTCGTGAAGCTCGCAATGGCGTCGGCTGTGCCTTCGATGAGGCCGAGCAGGGCAGCGGGGATTCCGAGGACGGCCAGAAAGCCCGGCAGGATCACGGTGGTGGTTTCGTAGCAGAAGTCGCCAAGGGCGCTTGTCAGCCCCGCTCCAAGGACCGTCCGGTTGAGCCAGCCATTCGTTCCGGTGCTTTTGTCTTCAGGTATTTCCATGCTCGTGGAACCATGCTGCTACGGTGCCGGAGAGGAGCTTCGCGAACCAGCGGTCGAGACGCTGGCCGGGGTTGCTTGCGCTGTAGGCGGCACGCCATTGCCGCATGAAATTCGCGCCCGACAAGCGGCTCATGATATCCGGTTCCGCCGATGGACAATCCGGCAAGGCAGGTGGAGGGAGCGCCGTTCTTCCGCCCGCGCAACGGACGGTACACGATTATACCGGCGAGGCCGACCTGGAAATTGACGAAATCGATGAAGGCAGGAGGGCGGGCCAAATTGCGAGATGGGGCTCTATTTTCCGAAAGAGTGAGATGCCTTCCGCATGAGGCAGACATTCGGCGCCGGAAAATGGCAGGACCAACCGCGCCGGGACGCGATCGTCTGGAAAGTTTCCTCCCGGTAGAAGACGACGTGCGTCGGATCCTTGCGGTAGTGCCAATTGGCGAAGCGGGCGTCGCCGGTCTGGAAGCTTGTCATGATGCCGAGCCAGCCGCCGGGCCGCAGGAGATCGTGCAGGCGATCGAATTCCTTCGCCGGATGGTGGAAATGTTCGGCCACCTCCGTGCAGGCAATGAAATCGTAGCTACGGGAAAGAGCTTCTTCGCCGGGAAAGAAGAACGGATCGTAGAGCGTCATGTCGTGGCCGCGTTCGCGCATCATTTCGGCAAGGGCGGGGCCGGGGCCGCAACCGTAGTCGAGCCCTTGCGAGGGTTCCGGCAGGCAAGCCGCGAGCGGCTCGACAAGTTTCGCAAGGAAATTCCGGTAACGCGGATCGTCCGGATCGTTCTCGTGCAGCGCGTATTGGCGGCGTTCCTCTTCGGGCGCCGGATGCTGGGCAGGATCGAGAAAGCGCGCCTCGCAGACGCCGCACTTCCAGTAGTGCTGCGCGCCGATTTTCATGAATGGATCAGGCGACGGCATGAGGCAGACGGGGCACAGCGCAACGGCGCCCGCTATTTCATGCGCTTCATTCATCCGATGCCGTTTGTGCAACGTAGACAGTCTGAGTGGCCTCCCGGTTGTCCTGCAGCGGATTGGGGAAGGTGACGGGCTCGGCGCGCGCCTTTTCGAAAACGGAAGAGAGCAGGGAAACGAAAGCGCCGTCCGGCCTGTCGTTCGACCACAAACCGAACACGCCGCCGGGGCGCAGCACGGCCGCGATTTTTCTCAGCCCCTCTTCGCTGTAGAAAGTTCCGTTTTCTTCCGCGAGCCAGAAATCCGGCGCGTGGTCTATGTCCACCAATACCGCGTCGTAACGGCGGCCATTGTGCTCGGCGACAAAACCCTTTGCCGTGGCGGCCAGGGCGAAGAAATCGCCGCGCACGAAACGGCAGCGGGGATCTCCGGTGAGTTCCGGGCCGAGCGGCAGAAGGCCCTGTTCGTGCCATTCGGCGACCGCGTCCATGAGCTCGACGACGACAAGCGAGTCGACGTTGGCGTTTTCCAGGACGGCACGGGCCGTGTAGCCGAGACCGAGCCCGCCGACAACGACATCGAAGCCGCTGCCGTCAAGGTCCGCGAGCGCCAGGCGGGCGAGCGCTTCCTCGGACGCGGTGAAGAGGCTCGACATCAGATATTCATCGCCGAGCTTTATCTCGAGGATGTCCCTGCCGGCCTTGGGCTCATGGCGGCGGCGAAGCGACAACGCGCCGAGCGGCGTGGGCCTGTAGTCCAGTTCTTCGAATTGAGTGCTCATCGCTTCTCCAAATGCGAAGCAAAAGGCTGCGTCCGCAAAACCAACTTTGTGCGGGGAACGCCGGATTGACCGGCACCGGGCTGCATGCATTTGCGGGAGCCGGTGGCCGGGACGCAGGCGACACGCCTGCATTGTCCGATGTCACCGAGCCTGTCGCTTCGGATGTGCCCCGATATGCGGGGGAAAATGCGGAGCGCTAAACAAGGGCTCCATCAAGTCGAGGCGAAGAGTAGACGACGCAGCAGCGCCTGTGTAGCAAAAAATTCCACTGGACCTGACCATTCCAAAAGAGGAATTTTGCCGGGAACCGGGAGCCAGCATGAGCGAGAACGAGAAGGCGGCGGCGTTCAAGCCGCTGCTTGAAAAGGAGCTTGAGGAGTTGCGTGCGCTCTCGGCAACGGGCGCTGCCTCGCGGGCGCCGGTGACGCTCGACCAGCAGAGCGTGGGGCGGCTGTCGCGGATGGACGCGATGCAGGCGCAGGCCATGGCGCAGGCGACGGAGCGGCGGCGGCTCACGCGCATCCAGCAGGTGGAAGCGGCGCTGAAGCGCATCGGGGATGGCGAATTCGGATATTGTCTTGCGTGCGGCGAGGAGATCGAGGGGCGGCGGCTCGGCAGCGATCCGGCGGCGCCGCTCTGCATCGCCTGTTCGCGGGGAGAGAACTAGAACAATCGACTGCCCCTCACCCTTCCGCCGCCTTCGGCGGCTCCCTCCCTCTCCCCGGAGGGGAGAGGGGTATAGCGGCACGATAGAAACGAAAGACTACGGCCTCACATGGACTGGCGTGACGAGGGATTCGTGCTGTCGGCACGCGCGCATGGCGAGACGAGCGCGATCCTCGAACTGTTCACGCGGGAGCAGGGGCGCACGCTCGGTCTCGTGCATGGCGGCGCGGGGCAGCGGATGCGGAGCGTGCTGCAGCCGGGCAACAAGCTCTCGGCGCATTGGCGGGCGCGGCTTTCGGAACATCTCGGCACCTATCAGGTGGAACTGGTGAGGCCGCTTGCAGGCCTTCTCATGGACGATCCGCTGGCGCTGCTGGGCTTGAGCGCAGCGAGCGCCATTTGCGGCATCGTGCCGGAGCGGGAGGCCCATCCCGCGCTTTACGATGGCTATGAAGTGCTGCTCGAAACCATGCAGGACGAACATGTGTGGCCGGCGATCTTCGTGCGCTTCGAGCTGGGGCTGCTGCAGGAACTCGGCTTCGGGCTCGATCTCACGCGCTGCGCGGCGACGGGCACACATGACGATCTCGTCTATGTGTCGCCAAAGAGCGGAAGCGCGGTGAGCCGGGCGGCGGGCGAGCCCTACAAGGAGAGGCTGTTCCGGCTGCCGGCGTTTCTCATCGGCGCGCAGGCGGGCGAGGCGAGCCCTGCCGATGTGGCCGAGGGGCTCAGGCTGACGGGGCATTTTCTGGAGCGGCATCTCTTCGCGGCGCATGAGCGGCATCTGCCGGACGCACGGATAAGGCTGATGGAGAAGATGGCCGCAAGGGCGGGGTGAGGGGCGAATCGCTGGTATATTGGACCAACGATGGGGAGGGTCACGCAGAGAAGGCAGAGGCAGCGTTCTTCCCGATACCCAAAACAGGATGTCATCCCGGCACTTGTTGCCGGGATCCATTGACGCTTCTACAAGCGGCAATGCGAGTGGGTCCCGGGGACGAGCCCCGGGATGACACTGAAGGGAGAGGTGAGCCCGTGCCCAATGGCTCCCCCACAATGACGAGATAGAGAACCAAGAGTAGTCAGCCATGACCAAGGCCGTTTTGCCGCCGGAGCCCGAACACGAGATCAATCTGCGCGAGGCGCTGGAGGAGCGGTATCTTGCCTATGCGCTCTCGACCATCATGCACCGGGCGCTGCCGGATGTGCGCGACGGGCTGAAGCCGGTGCATCGCCGCGTGCTCTTTGCGATGCGGCAGTTGCGGCTTGAGCCGGGACAGGGCTTCAAGAAGTCGGCGCGCGTGGTCGGCGATGTGATCGGCCGTTATCACCCGCATGGCGACCAGTCGGTTTACGATGCGCTGGTGCGCCTCGCGCAGGATTTTTCCGTGCGCTATCCGCTGGTGGACGGGCAGGGCAATTTCGGCAATGTGGACGGCGATAACGCGGCCGCCATGCGCTACACGGAAGCGCGGCTGACACCGGTCGCGGCGCTGCTGCTGGACGGGCTCGACGAGGACACGGTCGACTTCCGCGAGACTTACGATGGCGAGGACAGGGAGCCCATCGTGCTGCCGGGCGCCTTTCCGCAGCTTCTCGCGAATGGCGCGTCGGGCATCGCGGTCGGCATGGCGACGAGCATTCCGCCGCACAATGCGGCCGAACTCTGCGACGCGGCACTGCATCTCATCAAGCATCCGAATGCGCGGACGGAGAAGCTCGTCGAGTTCGTGAAGGGACCGGATTTCCCGACGGGCGGCATCGTCGTGGAGCCGCGCGCGGCGATCGTCGAAGCCTATGAGACGGGACGCGGCGGCTTCCGCGTGCGGGCGAAATGGGAGATGGAAGAGCTGCCGCGCGGGCTCTGGCAGATCGTCGTCACGGAAATTCCCTATCAGGTGCAGAAGTCGAAGCTGGTGGAGAAGCTCGCCGAACTTCTGCAAGCGCGGAAACTGCCGCTGCTCGAAGATGTGCGCGACGAGAGCGCGGAGGAAATCCGCCTCGTGCTGGTGCCGAAGTCGAAGACGGTGGAACCGGAACACCTGATGGAGTCGCTGTTTCGGGCGAGCGACCTCGAAAGCCGCTTTCCGCTGAACCTGAATGTGCTTTCGGCAGGCCAGGTGCCGGGCGTGATGAACTTGCGCGAGGTGCTGCGCGCCTGGCTGGAGCACCGCAAGGAAGTGCTGGTCCGGCGGTCGCGCTTCCGGCTCGACAAGATCGAGAAGCGGCTGGAAGTTCTGGAAGGCTATCTCAAGGCCTATCTCAATCTCGACGAGGTGATCCGTATCATCCGCGAGGAAGACGAGCCGAAGCCCGCGCTGATGAAGCGCTTCAAGCTCACCGACAACCAGGCGGAAGCCATCCTCAACATGCGGCTGCGGAGTTTGCGCAAGCTCGAGGAAATGGAAATTCGCGGCGAGCACAAGACGCTCACCACGGAGCAGAAGGAGCTGAAAGCGCTGGTGAAGTCGGATGCGAAGCTCTGGGAGCGCGTCGCCGACGAGATCAGGCAGGTGAAGACGACGTTCGGCCCGAAGACGAAGCTCGGCGCGCGGCGGACGCATTTCTCGGATGCGCCCAACGTCGAGTATGTGCCGATGGAAGCGATGATCGAGAAGGAGCCTGTGACGGTCGTCTGCTCGAAGAAGGGCTGGATCAGGACCGTGAAAGGGCATGTCGGCCCCGACACCGAGATCAAGTTCAAGGAAGGCGACGGCGCGCGCTTCACGCTTCACGCGGAGACGACCGACAAGATATTGCTGTTCGCGACGGATGGGCGTTTCTACACGCTCGACGTTGCGAAGCTGCCGGGCGGGCGCGGGCATGGCGAGCCGGTGCGCCTGATGATCGACCTCGACGAGAGCCGCGAGATCGTGGAGCTGTTCGTGCACCGGCCGGGACGGAAGCTTCTCGTCGCCTCGCATGAAGGCAACGGCTTCGTGGTGCCGGAGGACGAGGTCGTCGCGATGCGGCGCGCGGGCAAGCAGGTGCTGAATGTGACGGGGACGGACGAAGCGGTCGCCTGCGCGGTGGTGCAGGGCGATCATGTGGCCGCGATCGGCGAGAACCGGAAGCTCGTCATTTTCCCGCTCAAGGAAGTGAACGAGATGACGCGCGGCAAGGGCGTGCGGTTGCAGCGCTACAAGGATGGCGGGCTCGGCGACCTCAAGACCTTCACGCTGAAACAGGGGCTGATCGCCTATGACCGCTCGGACCGGGCGCGGACCTTCGACGGGCTGAAGGAGTGGCTGGGACAGCGCGGGCAGGCCGGGCGGCTGCCGCCCAAGGGCTTCCCCGTGGGGCACAAGTTCGGCGGCGGGTTCGGCGCGGCGTGAGGCGGGCGACGGCCGTATGGATTGCCGCGCCGCTTCGCTCCTCGCAATGACGGGGTTGGTCAATCGATGGTGACGGGCTCGCGGTGCTCGTGGCCCCAATAGCGCATGAAGAGGATGTAATCGCCCGGTTTGACGCGGGCGGGGTCGAGCGTCAGCGTGAACTCGCCGGAGATGTTGTGCTTCGCCTCGAGGTTGCCCTGCATGGGGAGATCGACGCAGGGCTCGTCGCTGCGCTGCGACTGGACGAGGTTCTGGTCCTCGTCGGTCAGGAACCAGCGGAAGATGTCGCATTGAGAGGCGAGCGAGAGGGGCAAGGGCTCCTCGGTATTGTTTGCGAGGGTGACGGCGACACCGAGCGTGAGCGGGCCGCTTTCCGTCCATGTCGCGGGTTGCGTCACGCGGGCGGTCAGTTCGACCGGCTCGTTCAGATCGACGCGGCCTGTCAGGACATAGAAGGCGATGACGCCGGCCATCGCCACGGCGACGAGGCCGAGGCGCATCATGTTGCTTTGTGCCTTCCGGGCGGCGCTTTCGGGATTGTTCATGTTCATCAAGTTTTTTTCCGGTCGCGCATCTTATCCGAAAACCGCCTCCTTGTTTCAAGGCGGTACTTTTCGGGATGCGCTCAACCACTACCTCCGAACAGGACGCGCGGCAACCATGTCGCGAGGCCGGGGAAGGACGCGATGACGGCGAGCGCGAGAATCTGAAGCATCACGAAGGGCACGGCGCCCTTGTATATCTGCATGGTGGTGACACTCTCGGGTGCGACGCCGCGCAGGTAGAAAAGCGCGAAGCCGAAGGGCGGCGTGAGGAAGGAGGTCTGGAGGTTGACCGCCATCATGACGCCGAGCCAGACCGGGTTCACGTCCATCATCAGCAGGATGGGCGCCACGATCGGCACGACGACGAAAATGATCTCGATGAAATCGAGGAAGAAGCCGAGCACGAACATGATGAGCATGACGGTGAGCACCGCGCCGAAGGTGCCGCCGGGCATGGAGGTGAGGAATTCATGGACCGTGTCGTCGCCGCCGAGACCCCGGAAGACGAGGCTGAACAGCGCGGCGCCGATGAGGATGACGAAGACCATGGAGGTGATGCGCGCTGTCGACTGAGTGACTTCGGAAAGAACGCCGTTCTGCCAGAGGCGGAAGAGAGACGCGGCAAGACCGAACGCGACACCCGCGCAGAGAAGGTAGGCGAGCCAGATGCCGGCACTGTCGGCGCCGGAGATTTCGCTGCGCGCGGTGCGCAGGTCCATCACCGAGGTGAGCAGCAGCAGCGTGATGAGGCAGAGCGCGGCAATGCGCACGGCGCGCTTCATGCCGCCCGCGCGCTCGCCCGCGAGAAGGACCGAGCCGACGGCGCCGAGGGCGGCGGCTTCCGTGGGCGTGGCAATGCCGCCGAGGATCGAGCCCATGACGGCGACGATGAGCGCGATGGGCGGCACGAGGGCGCGCAGCGTGCGCAGGTAGAGTTCGGAGGTCGGGATGGTGTCGTCAACCGGCATGGCGGGCGATGATTTCGGATCGAGGGCGGCGCGCACGACCTGATAGAGAATGTAGAAGCCGACGAGCATGAGGCCGGGAATGAGCGCGCCCGCGAAGAGGTCGCCGACGGAAAGGGTTTCGGGCGAGAAGATGCCCTGTTCGAGCTGCGCCTTCTGGTAGGAATTGGCGAGCGTGTCGCCGAGCAATACGAGGACGATCGAAGGCGGGATGATCTGGCCGAGCGTGCCGGCGGCCGCGATGGAGCCCGACGCGAGTGCCGGGTCGTAGCCGCGCCGCAGCATGGTGGGGAGCGCGAGGAGGCCCATGGTGACGACCGTTGCGCCGACGATGCCGGTGGAGGCGGCGAGCAGCGCGCCGACGATGGAGACGGAGAAGCCGAGGCCGCCGCGCAGGCGCCCGAAAAGGCGGCCCATGTTTTCCAGCAATTCCTCGGCGACCCTTGAGCGCTCCAGCATGGTGCCCATGAAGACGAAAAGCGGCACGGCGATGAGCACGTCGTTCGTCATGTTGCCGTAGATGCGCTGCGGGAGCGCGGCCATGAAGCCGAAGTCGAAGACGCCGAGCGCCATGCCGAGAAGGCCGAAGGCAGGCTGTTCGGCCCCGGAAAGAATGCGCAGCGCGTGAATGACGGTGGAAAGGCCCTGAAGCGCGAGAAGCACAGTGTAGACGAGGATGACGCTCTTCAGGAGATAGACGCCCTGGATGCCGCTCGTTTCGCGGCTGCCCTCGCGCACGGCCCATGAGGATTCGACGTAGGGAAAGGCGACGTAGAAGATGAGGAAGCAGACCGGCCAGAGAAGGAGCACGGTGCCGAGAAGATCGACATATGCTTTCTTCGCTGGCGACATGGTGCGGTAGAAAACGTCGACGCGGACATGGGCGTTGTGGAGCAATGTGTAGCCGGCGACGACCATGAACATGAGGCCGTGCATGTAGACGATCGATTCCTGCGCCCAGATGGAGCCGATGCCGAAGACATAGCGCTGCAGGACGACGACGAACTGCACCAGCACCATGAGGATGGCGAGCCATGAAAAGAGGCGGCCCGCACGCTCGTTGAGGGCGTCGATGAGGCGGGCGATGCGTGCGAGTGCGGTCATGGGATCAGCAGCCTCAACCCCGGCGGGCCTGGACAAAGCCTTCGTCGCCGATGCGCGTCCATTCGCTCGTCGTGTCGAGGAAATTGCGGAAGCTCTCATAGACCTTTGCCGTGACGGCATCTTCCTTCGCGGCGTCTTCGAGCACCTCGCGGGAGGTTTTCTTCAGGGCGGCGACGACATCGTCCGGGAAGCGGCGGACCTCGACGCCATGCTTCTCGACGAGGGTCCTCAGCGCGTCGCCGTTATGGGCGTTGTATTCGGCGAGCGTGTAGTCGTTCTCGGCGGCGCAGGCGGCGCGGACGATGGCCTGCTGCTGGCCGGTGAGCGATTCCCACACCTTGAGGTTGAAGCCCGCGGCGAGGGACGAACCTGGCTCGTGGAAGCCCGGCCAGTAGAAGTATTTGGCGAGGCGGTAGAAGCCGAAGGCCATGTCGTTCCAGGGGCCGACCCATTCGGCGGCGTCGATGGTGCCGTTCTGCAGGGCGGGGAAGATGTCGGGACCGGCAAGCGTGACGGCGGCGGCGCCGAGACGGCGCATGACCTCGCCGCCGAGGCCCGGCATGCGGATCGAGAGGCCCTTCAGGTCGTCGAGCGAATTGATTTCCTTGCGGTACCAGCCGGGAAGCTGGACGCCGGTGTTCGCGGCCATGAAGGGTTTGATGTTGAAGCCTTTGGCGAGATCGTCCCAGAGCGCCTGTCCGCCGCCGTGATAGATCCAGGCGTTGATTTCGGCGGCGGTCATGCCGAAGGGAACGGCGGTGAAGAAGTTGTAGGCCTTGGACTTGCCCTGCCAGTAATACTCCGCACCGTGATAGATGTCGGCGGCGCCGGAGGAGACGGTGTCGAAGGATTCAAGGGCGGGGACGAGCTCGCCGGCGGCGAAGACCTTGATGTCGAGCTGGCCGTCCGTCATTTCGCGAATGCGCACCGCGAGACGCTCGGCGGAGGCACCGAGGCCGGGGTAATTCTTCGGCCAGGTGGTGACCATCTTGAGCTGGCGCTTGCCCTGCGCGATGGCAGGCGCGGGCATGGTGGCGGCGGCAAGACCCGCAAGGCCTGCGCCTGCCAGAAACGAACGGCGTTTCATCGAAGACTCCCCGATTTACTTCCCCAGGGCAGCCGCGTTGCGACCGCCTCTTCCCCATTGAAGGGGTACAATTGGCGGCCAGTATAGGCACGCGGGCGCGGGGCGCAACGGCGGCGGGGGTGAAGACAAGAAGAGCCCCCGCCCCGAAATTTGTTTCGCTGCGCTCACAAATTGCCGACCCTCCCCGAGGGGAGGGTGGGGAGCTTCGCGGGTTCCGCCATCCGCCGCCAGCCTTCCGGCTTGAGGGCTTCGAGGGGCTGGAAGCGGGTCTTGTAGGTCATCTTGCGGGAGCCATCGACCCAGTAGCCGAGATAGACGTAAGGCAGGCCGGCCATGCGGGTGCGCTCGATGTGGTCGAGCACCATGAAGGTGCCGAGGCTGCGCGTGGCGTCGTCCGGCTCGTAGAAGCTGTAGACCATGGAGAGGCCGTCATCGAGCGTGTCGGTGAGGGCGGCGGCGATGAGCGGCCCCGTTTCGCCCGGACCGGCGGCAAGACGGTATTCGATGATGCTGGTGCGGATCGTGGTGTCCTCGATCATGGCGACATAGTCGTGCTCGGTCATGTCGGCCATGCCGCCCTCGGCGTGGCGCGCATCGAGGTAGCGGCGCAGAAGATCGTATTGCTCGCCGGTCGCGGAGGCGGGACGGACGAGGCCGCGCAGGCCGGCATTGCGCGCGACGATGCGGCGGAAGGTGCGGCCGGGCACGAACTCGCCGGCGAGCACCCGCACGGAGACGCAGGCCTGACAATCCTCGCAGGCCGGGCGATAGGCAATGTTCTGGCTGCGGCGGAAGCCTGCCTGGGTGAGCGTGTCGTTGAGGGAGACGGGCTCGTCGCCGAGGAGATGGGTAAAGACCTTCTTCTCGTAGCGGCCCTCCAGGTAGGGGCAGGGCTGCGGCGACGTGATGTAGAACTGCGGAAATCTGAGGCGGGACTGGTCCGTCACTGCTTTCTCATGTTGGTGCCGTCAGCATGTCTGCCGTTAGAGCCCGTAATACCAGGGCGCGAAGAAAGAATAAGCCAACCAGAGCAGAATGACGAGAGGCGAGCCCGCGCGCACGAAATCCCGGAATTCGTAGTGGCCGGGGCCCATAACCAGAAGGTTCGTCTGATAGCCCATCGGCGTCGCGAAGGAGCAGTTGGACGCGAAAATGACGGCATAGACGAAGATCATGGGATCGACGCCGAGCTGCATGGCCGTGCTGATGGCGATGGGCGTGAAGAGGACGGCGGTCGCGTTGTTCGTCAGGACGTTGGTGGTGATGGCGATGGCGAGGAAGAAGGCCGAGAGAATGACGGGTATGCCGTAGCCATCGAACATGGCGACCGATGCATTGGCAATGGCATGAGCGCCGCCAGTCACTTCGAGCGCCGTGGCGACGCCGAGCATGGCGCCGACCATGAGGAAGATGCGCCGGTCGATGGCGCGGGCCGCCTGGCGGACGTTGAGAACACCGAAAGCGATGATGGCGAGGGCGCCGCCGATGGAGGCGATCTCGATGGGCAGCGTGCCGGTGAGGACGGTTGCGACCATGATGCCGAAGATCGCCAGGGCACGATGCGCAAGCTTCGGGTCCGGCAGTTCCGTTGCCGACCATTCGAGAAGCAGGACGTCGCGATTGTGGCGGAGGGCCTGGATCTGGCTCGCCTTGCCGAGAACGAGAAGGACATCGCCCGCTTCGAGGCGGATGTCGTTCAGGAGGGTGCGGATCATGCGGCTGCGGCGCTGGACGCCGAGCACGATGCAGCCCGTCTGGTGGCGGAAGGCGATCTGCTCGATGGTCTGGCCGATCATGCGCGAGCCCGGCGCGACGACGTTTTCGGCGAGGACGAGCTCGCCGCCGGGCTTTGCGGGGCCGCCATTCGTTTCCACGCCTTCGGCGAAGCGTTCCTCGAGCATGCCCTCGAAGATGCGGGAGCCGGATTTGAGCGCCTCGGTGAGTGTCTGGCGCGTGGCGGCGACGATGACGACATCGCCCGCCGAAAGCGTTATGTCCTCGAAAGGCGGGAGGATGGGATGTTCGCCGCGCTGGATCATGCGCACCGTCATGTCGCGCAGCGGCGGGAAAAGGCCCGCCATGGAACTCACGCCGAGAAGCGGGTGGCCGGGTGTGATTTCGAGCTGGGCGATGTATTGCTTGCCGCCGCCGATATCGCTCCCCGATATGTCGATGGTGGGGCCGCCGCGGTCCGGCACGAGGCGCGGCACGACGAGCGTCGAGTAGAGGAAGCCGATGCCCGCAAGGAAGAGGCCGGGCACCACGAAATCGAAGATGCCGATGGGCGGCAGGTGCGAGGTGAGGACCACGCCCGCCGCGAGAAGATTGGTCGAGGAACCGATCAGCGTGGTCATGCCGCCGAGGATCGACACGTAGCTCAGCGTCATCATCACCTTCGGCGCGCGCTGACCGAAGCGTCCGGCAAGCGTTGCCAGCACCGGAATGAACATGACCGCGACCGGCGTGTTGTTCAGGAAGGCGCTGATGACGGCGACGAGCAGGAAGGTGAAGAAGATGGTGAGGCCGGGGCGCGTGGAACCGAGATCGGCGACGTAGCGCGCCGCGCCGTCGAGCGCGCCCGTCTGGAACATGCCCTGGCCGATGACGAGGAGCGCAAGGACGGCCATAAGCGCCGGGTTCGCAAAGCCCGCGAGCAGCGCGGTCGGCCCGAGAAGGTTGCGGCCATCGCCGCCGGCGACGGGGAAGAAATAGAAGAAGAGCAGCAGCGCGCTCAGGATGGCGAGGGCGGAGATTTCGAGGGATATCCGCTCCATGCTGAACAGCAGGACCGCGGCCAGAATGAAGCCGTAGGTCACCCACATCTGCCAGAAGAATTCCATCTCCATGCGTGCATCCCTATTAGAGTCATTCACCGTTTCAAGGAAACGGTGAATGACTCCAAATTCCTTGCTTGGTCGCGTTTTCGAACCGCAAAAGCGCGCCCTTCATTTGAATGACGCACTTTTGCTGAAAACGCTCTTGTGAGCACAATGCCGGTCATGGCGGTCGTGCTTGAGAAGTGAAACTGGCGGCGTCTAGTGAACGGGCCCCGGCTCAGACTGAATTGCTGCGGACGAAGACAGTACCGCAAAGATAGTCGTGGAGACAGCGGCGGCGCGGGTTGAAGAAGGGCACGACAAGGACCAGAACCGTGCCGACGGCCACTGTGACATAGAAGAGAACGGTCTGGAGGGCAGCCTGAAGATAGCCCGGGCGGCGCCCGTTCCAGGCGCGAAGTTCGATGCCCTGCCAACGCATGCCGGGGGTGGCGGCGCGGCGGCCGCCCAGCGTGAAGGTGAAATAGGCGAGCGCGACGAGGGGCGAAAGGGCGGCACCCGGCCAGAGGAGGCCGAGCGTCAGGACTCCGAGCACGGCGAAAAAGGCAGACATCACCACGATCAGGATGCAGACCACCAGCAGATCGGCCAGAAAAGCGAGGCTGCGGGCGAGGATGACGCCCTCGAATGCCCCGGCGGGCCAGGCATAGCTTTCCGAAGCGGAAAGACCCGTTTGCGCTATATTATTGCTTTCGCTCATCTTTTTCCTGTCGCTCTGAAAACGGCCCTATTCACATAAGGGCAGGAAAAAGGGAAAGCAAGCAGGCGCGAGGCGGCGCCGGACAGAGATCAGGGGCTGAAACCGGGCGGGGTGACCGGGGCTTCGCGCAGGAGGACCACGGAAAGGCGGCGGTTCGCGGCCATATAGGGGTCTTCGGGGAAGAGGGGTTCGGAATCCGCCTTGCCGACGACCTGATAGATGCGGTCGTGGGAGAGGCCGCCTTGTTCGAGAATGCGCCGCGTGGCGTTGGCCCGGTCGGCGGTGAGTTCCCAGTTGGAATAGCCGGGGCGGCCCGCCAGCGGGTTTGCGTCGGTGTGACCGGAAATGCTGACGCGGTTCGGCAGCCGGACGAGAACCTTCGCCACCTCGTCGAGAAGCTGGCGGGTGCGCTCATAGGGTTCGGCAAGGCCGGCGGGGAACATGGAGCGGCCGTCCTGATCGACGATCTGGATGCGCAGGCCTTCCGGCGTCTGGTCGACGATGACGTTGCGCGACAGTTCGGCAAGCGCGGGATTTTCGCGCATGGACTGACGGATGCTTTCCGCTGCGTTCTGGAAATTGCTCTCGTCGCGGGCCGACTTCTCGTGCATCAGCTCGTTCATTTCGGCGGCGCGCTTTGCTTCCCTTTCCTCGACCTCGGGGCTTCGCGGCTGCGCCGGCGTCGAAACGGTCATGACGACCTGCGGCTTGGTGCCGGGCATGCGCGCGCCTTCCTCGTCGAAGGCGGTGCCGCCCATGATGCCGCCTGCGCCGCTTGTCGAGCGGCTGACATTCGCGGGCGCGAAATAGTCGGCGAGGCCCTGCTTCTGCTCCGGCGTCGTCATGCTGATGAGCCACATCAGCAGGAAGAAGGCCATCATGGCGGTCACGAAGTCGGCATAGGCGATCTTCCACGCGCCGCCATGATGGGCGTGACCGGCCTTCTTGATCTTCTTGATGATGATGGGTTGTTCGTTCGACGCCATGGGAGGCTATCTGCTTTCTCGGTTCGCGGGGTCAGCCGGCGGGCTGCAGGGAGGCGGTCGACTGTTCCACTTCGATGAAGGAGGGGCGGACTTCCGACATCAGCGCCTTGCGGGCGAACTCGATGGAGACGGCCGGCGCGTATCCGGACATGTGGGCGAGGAGGCCGGCCTTCATCGACAGCAAGTATTTGGATTCCGCCTCGTAGATGTTGCGGAGCGACTGGGCCATCGGCGAGAAGAAACCATAGGCGACGAAGACGCCAAGGAAGGTGCCGACGAGGGCACCGCCGATGAGGTGGCCGAGGATTTCCGGCGGCTGGTCGATGGAGCCCATGGTCTTGATGACGCCGAGCACGGCGGCGACGATGCCGAGAGCGGGCGTGCCGTCGGCGAGCGCCTGCATGGCGCCGACGATGCGTTCGCGTTCCTGATGATGGGTTTCGAGTTCCTCGTCCATCAGGGCTTCGAGCTCATGCGCGTTTTCGGTGCCGAGCGTGATCATGCGCAGGTAGTCGCACATGAACTCGACGGCATGGTGATCGGCGGAGAATTTCGGAAACTGCTGGAAGATGGTGCTCTCGGCCGGGTTCTCGACATGCGCTTCGAGGGCGAGGTTTCCCTTGCTCTTGGCGAGTTTGAAGAGGGTGTATTGCAGGCCGAGCAGTTCGAGATAGGCCGCCTTGTCGTAGCGCGCGCCGCGGAACAGCGTACCGAGGAGGCTGCCGACGCTTTTGAGGACGGCAGGCGGATTGCCGATGACGAAGGCGCCGAGCGCGGCGCCGAGGATGATGACGCCTTCGAAAGGCTGCCAAAGAACCTCAAGGTGAGCGCCCATGGCGGCATAACCGCCGAAGACGCTCAGGATAACCACGAGAATGCCCACGATCAGCCGCATTTGCCCACGCACTTTCCTGCAGATTACTTGCGGCTGCCGATTATCAGCGAGCCCGCCCCTTCTCTGGCCCGTATTCTCACGGCGAGCGTCTTAACAGCCGGTTTAACCAAGACGTTTTGCGCGAAAATCTGCGGTTTTGCGTGGGATGGTGTTGCGTGGCGCGGGGCGGCTGGCTTAAACCGGGTTCCGGCAGATTAAGAAACCGTTGACTTCGGGGTGTAGCTCCGGGGACGGGCAAGGGAGTTGAGCATCAGATGGCGGCCCAGAAGATCGTGACGGAAGGCAGCGCCGACGACGTGCGCAGGTTCCGCAATGCGCTTGGCTGCTTCACGACGGGCGTCGCCGTGGTGACGGCCCGGCCGGACGATGGCGAGCCGATCGGCATTACCATCAATTCGTTTTCGTCCGTCTCGCTCGATCCGCCGCTCGTGCTCTGGTGCCTCGACAAGAAGTCGGACACGCTGTCCCTGTTCGAAAAAGCGACGCATTTCACCGTCAACGTGCTTCGGGAAGAGCATGAGGATGTGTCGTCGCGGCTCGCGCGGAAGGGTGCGCACAGCCTCGAAGGCGTGGACCTCATCGAGGGGACAAGCGGCACGCCGGCGCTGAAGGAGGCGCTTGCGCATTTCGAGTGCGAGGTCGAGGCGCGGCACGATGCGGGCGATCACATCATCATGATCGGGCGGGTGCTGAAGTTCGACTATGTGGAGGAAGGGCGGCCGCTGCTTTATCACCGCGGCGGCTATCGCTTTCTGCCGCCGGCCGTCTAGCGGCCGGGTACCTACTTCTTTTCGGCGGCGTCGAGATCAAGCAGGTTATCGTGCATCCGCTGCAGGCTTTTCAGCATGGCCAGATAGTCGTCGCGTGCGATGCCGTCGATGGCGGCGGCGTGGAGCCGTTCGAAGTGATGCTGGCCGACATGCTTGTTGGCGTGGAGGAGCGGCGTTACGTAGATGCATTTCGCGCGGCCGTCCGTCGGATGCGTGCGGCGCTCGACGAGACCCATTTCCTCCAGTTCACCGACATAGATGCCGACAGAAACCTTGTGGATCGCGAGCGCATTCGCAAGTTCGGTCTGCGTCTGGCCGTCGCGTTCGAGAAGTTCGATGACGATGCGCGTCTGATTGCGGGTGAGGCCGGTGCGGCGATCGTAGATCGTCGCCAGCATGGTGCCGACTTCGGTGATCGCGCGAAGGAAGTGATCCGGCGCGAAGGGATCGTTTGCCGACGTTTCCGGCGATACCGCTTCGGCGGCGCTGTTTTTTCCTGTCATGCCCCTCGGTCCCGTTGCGTCACGAAAACACACGCAAAGTGACAGTATCAAGACATCACCGCCGCGCAATTTGGACTATGACGAAGAAACAAAACCGGAATTTCGTCGAGGTGCTTGACGTTCGCGCGCAGCGATGATTTCGTAAAGAAAGTTTACTAAATATTCCGCCGGTGGTCACCCGTTAATATCGGGGGAGGAGGCCCCGGGCAAACGGAAAGCAGAGAAATCGGTGTGGGGCCTCAAACCGCCCCGGGAGGAGCAAGCGTATGCCTGAAGAAACGACGAATGTGGATGGCGCGGCGGAGACGGCGGGCGGCGCGGCCGACATCATTGCGCAGGGAGGCGGGGGCGATGTCTGGTATTCGATCGGATCGCTGCTCGACAAGGGCGGCCCGATCGTTGCGATCCTGCTGGTGCTGTCGGTCATTTCGGCGGCGATCATCCTGCTCAAGATCGTGCAGTTCTGGACCTCCGGGCTTTCCAGGCGGAGCTTTGTGGACCCGGCGGTCGGCAAGGTGGAGCAGGGCGACCTTGGCGGCGCGCTGGAGATTCTGAAGAAGCACAAGACGCCGCTCGCACGGGCGATGACGGCGGGCGTACGCGCGAAAATGCGCGGCGACCTGCGCGACGAAGACGTGGCCGCGGAAATCCAGCGTGTCGGGACGATGGAACTCGGCGCGTTGCAGCGCTATCTGCGCTGGCTCGAAGTGATCGGCAATATCTCGCCTCTGCTCGGCCTTCTCGGTACGGTGATCGGCATGATCAACGCCTTTCAAAGCCTCGAGGCGGCGGGGACGCAGGTCGATCCGGCGCTGCTTTCGGGAGGTATCTGGGTGGCGCTGCTGACGACGGCGGTCGGCCTGATCGTGGCGCTGCCGGCGATCACGGCGCTGAACCTGCTCGAAGGCAAGATCGACCAGGTACGGCTCTCGATGCGGGATGCCTCGTCGCGCGTGATCGCGGCACTGCATGCACGACCGGGGCCGGCGCAATCGCGGGCGGCGCAATAGCCGGAGCGGGAGCGAGCACATGTTCGACGAACCCACCCGCAAGCGAGGGATGGCCAGCCTGACGCCGCTGATCGACGTGGTGTTTCTGCTGCTCATCTTCTTCATGCTGACGACATCGTTCCTGCAGACGCAGTCGCTGTCGGTGGTAACGCCCGCGCCGAGCGCGGCCGACCTGCCGAAGGATGCGCGCGTGGTCGAGATATGGCTGAACGGCGACGGCAGCATCGCCATCGACGGGAAGCCCATCGAGCGCGCCGCTCTGACGCAGGGGCTCAACGCCGCCATTGGCGAACGGAAGGACATTACGGTGACCATCCTTGCCGAACGGGGCTCGCGCACACAGGCGCTCGTTGCCGCCGTGGAAGCGGCGCGGCAGTCAGGCGCGAAGAGCGTCGGCACGGCACGCGTGGAGAAAATCGCGAAATGATCGAGTTCGATGAAGAGCCGCCGCGCAGGCAATTCGAGACGCTGGTGCCGCTGATCAATGTGGTGTTCCTGCTGCTCATCTTTTTCCTGCTGGCCGGAACGATGACACCGGCCGAAAACGTCGCCGTGTCGCTGCCGGAAGGAACGCTGAACGACCGGGAGCAGGATGTGCCGACGACGCTGATCGTGGAGGCAGACGGTTTCGTCTGGCTCGGCGAGCGGGTGATGGATGCGAAGCTTTCGGGCGCGATGGTGGAAAAGCACCTGAAGGACACGAACACGAAGCGCGTTGCCATCAAGGCGGATGCGGACGCGCCCGCGGAAGCGGTGCTGCAACTGATGGAGGGGCTGCGCGAGGCGGGCGTCGAGCAGGTGACGATCATGACGGAGCGGGGCTCATGAGCATGGCCACCACCATGTCCGGCGAGTTGGAGCCGCGCGAATTCCGCCTGCGCAATTTCCTGATTGCGTCGGTGGCGCTGCACGGCCTTTTGTTCCTGTCGATGCTTCTGACCTTTGGCGGAATTTTCGGCGGGCCGGGGCCGGGCGGTGGACAATCGGTGACGTTCCAGCTTGCGGCGGGATCGGCGAACGATCGCTATGCCGCACCGCCGGAGCCTGTGAAGAAGCCGGAAGAGGTGAAACCGGAACCGCCGAAGCCGCCGGAACCGAAGAAGGAGACGGCGGTCAGGAAGGCGGCGAAGCCGATGCCGCCGCCGGAAGAGGTTCCAGAACCGCAGCCGGAAGCCAAGCCCGTGCCGGCGACGGCGGGCGGCGGCACGCAGGGCGGTTCGGCGGGCGGCGCCGGCGGCGATGCGGCGGAAACGATCCTCAACAAGAAGGGCAATTCGCTCACCGCCGGGCAAATCCGCGCGCAGATGACGGGCAAGACCTTTGTGCTGGAGATGGGCCGCATCGATATCCAGGGCAGCAGCCGCTATGTCGAGACGACCATCGAGCTTCATGCGGACGGGACGACGGATGTCGATCTGAAGCACTACTTCTTCCAGACCTATCATCGCGGCAGTTCCACGACGCGGAGCGAATCCGGCGAGGGAACCTGGTGGATCGATGGCAATCGCTGGTGCCACAGCTCCAAGGCCATGCAGTACGGAACGAAGGATTGCTACGACATGACCCGCGAGGGCGACATCGTGCGGCTTTACTACGCGCCTTGCACCTTCCAGTCGTCGCAGCTTTGCCGGTCGGGCCACATCGCGGGGGAAGGCCGGATCAAGTAGATTTACCGGAACGGCAGGGAGGCTCCCGTGCATCGCGCGGGGGCCTTTTTTGCGCTGTGCGAGGGAGACCTGTTAGATAGGCGCTCGATACAAAACGAGGCGAGGAGGCCGCAAGTGAGCAGGGTCGCATTTATCGGGCTTGGCGTGATGGGATATCCGATGGCGGGACATCTCCGGAAGGCCGGGCACGAGGTTACCGTCTACAACCGCACGCAGGCGAAAGCGGAAAACTGGGTGGCGGCCCATGGCGGCGCATTCGCAAAGACACCGAAGGAAGCGGCAGCCGGTGCCGAATTCGTGTTTGCCTGTGTCGGCAATGACGACGACCTGCGCGAGGTGACGGTGGGCGCAGAAGGCGCGTTTCGCGGGATGGAGAAGGGCGCGATCTTCGTCGATCACACCACGGCATCGGCCGCCGTCGCGCGCGAGCTGTTCGCGGTGGCGGAGGCGCAGGGTTTTGCCTTCGTCGACGCGCCGGTTTCAGGCGGCCAGGCGGGTGCGGAGAACGGCGTGCTGACGGTGATGGCGGGCGGCGAGGCGGCGGCGTTCGACAGGGCAGCGCCCGTCATCGATGCCTATGCGCGGATGGCGCGGCTCATCGGTCCTTCGGGTGCGGGTCAGCTCACGAAGATGGTGAACCAGATCTGCATCGCGGGGCTCGTGGAGGGGCTTGCCGAGGGTCTTCACTTCGCGAAACAGGCGGGGCTCGACGCCGAAGCCGTGATCGAGACGATCTCGAAAGGCGCGGCGCAGAGCTGGCAGATGGAAAACCGTTACAAGACAATGATAGAGGGCCGATTTCGGCTTTGCTGTGGACTGGATGCGCAAGGATCTCGCGATCTGCCTCGACGAGGCGCGGCAGAACGGAGCGCATCTTCCGGTGACGGCGCTTGTCGACCAGTTCTATTCCGAGGTGCAGGCGATGGGCGGCAAGCGCTGGGATACGTCAAGCCTGATTGCACGGCTCAACAAGTCATGACCAACAGCTCCCGCCAGTTGCGTTTTGCCTCGGTGCTGGACGTGATCCAGCGGCTCGATCCTTCCTATCCGGTGTTCTGCGTCTTCCCCGATGTGCTGCGGGCGCGGGCGAAGACCTTCGTGGACGGCTTTCCGGGCACCGTTCTCTATGCCGTGAAATGCAATCCGCATGCATTCGTTCTGAGGGCGCTGACGGAGGGCGGCGTGCAGCATTTCGACACGGCGTCGATTTCCGAGATCGCCAGGGTGACCGAGCAGCTTCCCGACGCGCATTGCTATTTCAACCATCCGGTGAAGGGGCGGGGCGCACTCGAAGCGGCGGCGGATGTCTATGGCATCAAGGATTATGTCGTCGATCACCCGGACGAACTCGAGAAGCTTGTTTCGATCGCGGGGACGGACATCACCGTCGAAGTCCGGATCGCGACGCCCAAGGGAAGCGCCGTCTACGACCTTTCGGCGAAGTTCGGCGCGACGCCGGGGCTTGCAGTGGAACTTTTGAAGCGCGCGAACGGGCATGGTTGCCGGACGGCGCTGGCCTTCCATGTCGGCAGCCAGTGCCTCGACCCGGCGGCCTTCCGGGTGGCGATGGAGATGGCGAAAGCGGTTGCCGACGAGGCGGATGTGCCGCTCGAATATCTCGATGTGGGCGGCGGATTTCCTGCGAGCTACAAGGGCGACGTGCCGCCGCTGCAAAGCTATTTCGACGCGATTGCCGAGGCGAAGGCGACGCTCGGTATCGATGTTCCGCTGCTGGGCGAGCCGGGGCGCGCGCTTGTCGCCGAAGGATGCTCGGTGCTGACGCAGGTGCATCTCAGGAAAGGCGACGACCTGTATATCAATGACGGCATCTATGGATGCCTTTCGGAAATCCGCGACGGCGACCTCGATCCGCCGGTGCGGGTGCTTCGCCGTGACGGGCCGGTGGAGGGGCCCTTGCGCCCGTTCCGCCTGTTCGGCCCGACATGCGACAGCCTCGACGTGCTGAAGCTGCCTTTCGATCTTCCGGAAAATATCCGCGAGGGCGACTGGATCGAGTTCGGATTGATGGGCGCCTATTCGATCGGCATGCAGACGGGCTTTAACGGTTTCGTAACCGACACCGTCGTGCGCATCGACGGGATGCACGAGGTTTTCGCGACCTGATTTTTTGGCGGATTATTTCACCCGTCTTGCATTTCGAATTGTTTCATTTCTGAGGCAAAACAATTTCGTCCGTTCACGGAGCGTTCTCATATTAAGGTTGACTTAAATGTTAACATCGATAACATGTAAATTATCGAGACAAAGCGAGAACGCTTGAGAAGGTGACGGGCGATGCGCGCGCGGATGCGGGGACAGAAGACGAGCTACCATCACGGCGACCTGAAACAGGGGTTGATGGAAGCGGCGGCGACACTGATCGACATTCGTGGACGGCATGCGCTGACCATGCGGGAGGCGGCGCGGCGCGCGGGCGTCTCGGAAGCCGCGCCCTACCGGCATTTTGCAAATCTGGACGAACTGCTCGGGGCGGTCGCTCTGGAAGGATACGAAATGCTGATCGACGATATCGAAACCGTGTCGAGTGCAAGGGCTGTCCGGGAAGCCTATTTTGCCTTCGCCGCGGATTTTCCCGGACGTTACGAGCTGATGTTCGGGAAGCTTGGCGACCGGAAGGCGGCAACGCGGCGCAAACATCTCGTGGCGGACCTGGCCGCTCTCACGGAGAAGGCAGGAGGGCTTGCCGCGCTTCACGGGGAGGCGTCGCTCAGGCTGGCGGGGCTGGAAGGCTGATCAGCCGGCTTTCAGGAGCCTTGCCGCTTCGAGCGCGAAATAGGTGAGGACGCCGTCGGCGCCCGCGCGCTTGAAGGATGTCAGGCTTTCGAGAATGACGCGATTGCGGTCGAACCAGCCGCGCTCGATGGCGCCCGCGATCATCGAATATTCGCCGGAGACCTGGTAGGCGAAGGTCGGCATGCCGAACTCGGCCTTCACACGCGTCACGATGTCGAGATAGGGCAGGCCCGGCTTCACCATGACCATGTCGGCGCCTTCGGCGATGTCGAGGGCGACTTCGCGGATCGCCTCGTCGCCGTTTGCGGGATCCATCTGGTAGGTGCGCTTGTCGCCCTTCAAGGCGCCCGACGAGCCAATGGCATCGCGGAAGGGGCCGTAGAAGGCAGAGGCGTATTTCGCGGCGTAGGACATGATCTGCGTGTTCGTGTGTCCGGCCGCTTCGAGGCCCGCGCGGATCGCGCCGATGCGCCCGTCCATCATGTCGGAGGGGGCGATGATGTCGCAGCCAGCTTCGACCTGGACGAGCGCCTGTTTCACGAGCGCCTCGACCGTTTCGTCATTCAGGATGACGTCGCCGGACATCAAACCGTCATGTCCGTGGCTCGTGTAGGGATCGAGCGCGACGTCACAGAGGACGCCGATATTCGGGACCGCCTGCTTGATCGCGCGGGTGGCGCGGCAGACGAGATTGTCCGGATCGTGGGCGAGGGAGCCTTGAGCGTCGCGTTGCCCGGCCGGCGTGTAGGGGAAGAGGGCGATGACCGGGATGCCGAGTGCGGCGGCTTCGGCGGCCGCGCGCACCGCCTCGTCGACGCTCAGCCGGTCGACGCCCGGCATGGTGGGCACAGGTTCGCGCTTGCCCTCGCCCTCGACCAGGAAAAGCGGCCAGAGCAGATCGTTCACCGACAAGGCGTTTTCGGCGACAAGACGGCGCGACCAGTCGCTCTTGCGGTTTCGGCGCATGCGGGTCGCGGGAAAGGCGGGGGCGGGGTGCTGTGTCATGGCGAAACTCATAACGCCAAGGGCGAGGCCGTGCAATCCGGCTGCGCGCGCGCTTTGCCGCAGCGTAAGCTTTGCTGCGGTGCGGCGCTTCGTTGACAGGGTCTTGGGTGGCCAGTATCACCGCTCAAACACCCATTCAGGGTCGTCACGGGAGGCGAGGAAATGCGGTTCGAGCTCACGGAAGAGCAGCAGGCGTTTCAGGACGTCGCGCGGAATTTCGCGGCGGCGGAGCTTGCGCCTCACGCGGGCGACTGGGACCGCGACCATTTCTTTCCGGTAGAGACCCTGCGCAAGGCGGCCGAGCTCGGCTTTGCCGGGATTTATGTGCGCGAGGATGTGGGCGGGTCGGCACTGAGCCGGATCGACGCGGCGCTGATTTTCGAGGCGCTGTCGGAAGGTTGCACGTCCACCGCCGCGTTCCTCTCGATCCACAACATGGCGTCGTGGATGATCGACCGGTACGGCACGGAGGAGCAGCGGCAAAGGTGGCTGCCGAAGCTGACGCCGATGGACCTCATTGCGAGCTATTGCCTGACCGAGCCGTCGAGCGGATCGGACGCAGCATCGCTGAAGACGAGGGCCGTGCGCGACGGCGATCAGTATGTGCTGAACGGCGGCAAGGCCTTCATCTCGGGTGCGGGTACGTCGGACGTTTATGTCTGCATGGTGCGCACGGGCGAGGCCGGGGCGAAGGGCGTTTCCTGCCTTGTCGTGGAGAAGGGAACGCCGGGCCTTTCCTTCGGCGCGCCGGAGCGGAAGATGGGCTGGAACAGCCAGCCGACGGCGCAGGTGATCTTCGAGGATGCCCGCGTTCCCGTGGCGAACCGGATCGGCGCGGAAGGCGAGGGCTTCAAGATCGCGATGTCGGGCCTCGACGGGGGCCGCATCAATATCGGCGCCTGTTCGCTCGGCACGGCGGAAGCGGCGCTGAAGCGGGCGAAGAGCTATCTCGGCGAGCGCGAGCAATTCGGCCGTAAGCTTGCCGATTTCCAGGCGCTGCAATTCAAGCTCGCCGACATGGCGACGGAACTGGAAGCCGCCCGGCTGATGATCTACAGCGCGGCGACGAAGGTCGATGCGAAGGCGCCGGATGCGACCATGAAGGCGGCGATGGCGAAGCGCTTTGCGACGGATGCCGGTTTCCGCGTCATCAACG
Source organism: Alphaproteobacteria bacterium HGW-Alphaproteobacteria-3 (assembly GCA_002842875.1). GTDB lineage: Bacteria > Pseudomonadota > Alphaproteobacteria > Parvibaculales > Parvibaculaceae > Parvibaculum. Next base: position 35,765 of record PHEF01000034.1, read on the forward strand.
ATGCGCTGCAGATCCATGGCGGTTACGGCTATCTCAAGGATTTTCCGCTGGAGCGGCATCTGCGAGACGCCCGCGTCCACCAGATTCTCGAGGGTACGAACGAGATCATGCGCGTTATCATCGCACGCGAACTTCTGAAGGGCTGAGCGATGAGCGAGGAAGCCGAAGTCCTGTTCGAGAAGCGCGGCGTTGCGGGCGTCATCACGCTCAACCGGCCGAAGGCGCTCAATGCGCTGACGCTCGACATGGTGCGGCTCATCCATCCGAAGCTCAGGGAATGGGCGTCGGACGATAGTGTCCGGTGCGTGATCGTCGAGGGGACGGGCGAGAGGGCCTTCTGCGCGGGCGGCGACATTCGCGCGCTGCACGACTGGGGACGGGCGGGCGACCCTTCCGCGCTTGCCTTCTGGCGCGAGGAATACCGGCTCAACACTTTCATCAAGCGCTATCCGAAGCCTTATGTGGCGCTGATGGACGGGATCAATATGGGCGGCGGCGTCGGTCTTTCCGTACACGGATCGCATCGCGTGGCGACGGAACGGCTTGTCTTTGCAATGCCGGAGACGGGGATTGGCCTCTTTCCCGATGTCGGCGGCACCTGGTTTCTGCCGCGGGCGCCGGGGGAAACGGGCCTCTATCTCGCGCTGACGGGTGCGCGGCTGAAGGCGGCGGATGCGATCTATGCGGGGATTGCCGACACTTATGTACCGTCCGCGCGGCTTGACACGCTCAAGGATCGCATTGCGGGCGGTGCCGCGCTTCATGAAGCGCTGAGAGAAGTCGCGGAGGAGGAAGGGGCCGCGCCGCTCCGGGATATGCAGAAGGAGATTTCCGCTCATTTTTCGAAAGGGTCGGTCGCCGAAATCCTCGCTTCGCTTCGTGCCGATGGCGGGGAATGGGCGATGAAGACGGCGGAGACGATCGGGACGAAATCGCCGACCTCGACGCTTGTTGCCTTTGCCCAGGTGCGCGAAGGGGCATCGCTCGATTTCGAGGATTGCATGCGGCTCGAGTACCGTCTCATCAACGGCTTTATCGAGGGGCATGATTTCTATGAAGGCGTGCGCGCGGTGGTGATCGACAAGGATCAGTCGCCGAAGTGGAAGCCTGCCACGCTCGAAGAGATGAGCGCGGGCGATGTGAAGAGCTATTTTGCGCCGCTCGGCGCGGATGAACTGACGTTCGGCTAGAACGGGGAGAGCAAGATGGCGGCAATCGGATTTATCGGTCTTGGCAATATGGGCGGGCCGATGGCGCGAAACCTCGTCAAGGCGGGGCACACCCTCAAGGTCTTCGACCTTGCGCCGGCCGCCGTGGCGGCGCTGGTCGAAGCGGGGGCGACGAAAGCGGAAGCCGCAAGCGATGCGGCGCGCGACGTGGATTTCGTCGTCACCATGCTGCCCGCGGGCGAGCATGTGCGTTCGGTCTATCTCGGCGACGGCGGCCTCATTGCTTCGGCGCGGAAGGGCACCGCCTTCATCGACAGTTCCACGATCGACATTCCTTCCGCGCGCGAGACGATTGCGGCGGCGGAGAAAGCGGGCATGACGATGCTCGATGCGCCGGTGTCGGGCGGTGTCGGCGGCGCGGAGGCGGGCACGCTCACCTTCATGGTGGGCGGAACCGACGAAGCCTTCGCGAAAGCAAAGCCGATCCTCGAAAAGATGGGCAAGAACATCTTCCATGCCGGCGCGGCGGGGAACGGGCAGGTTGCCAAGGTCTGCAACAACATGATCCTCGGCATTTCGATGATCGGCGTCTCGGAAGCCTTCGTGCTCGGCGAGAAGCTCGGCCTCGATGCGCAGACGCTGTTCGACATCTCCTCGACCGCGTCCGGACAGTGCTGGTCGATGACATCCTATTGCCCGGTGCCCGGCCCGGTGCCGACCTCACCCGCGAACAGAAATTATCAACCGGGGTTCACGGCGGCGATGATGCTGAAGGATCTCCGGCTCGCGCAGGATGCGTCCAAAACGGCGCGAACGCCGATCCCTCTTGGTGCGCAGGCGGCGCAGCTCTATTCGCTGATGGAAGCGGCGGGAGAGGATAGCCTCGATTTTTCCGGCATCATCCGGCTCATCCGCGGCGAAATATAGTTTTAATCATATCGAGTTCGCTTCGGTATTCATGCCGGTGCACTTAATGCCTCGTTAGTAGCCTCACGCATACTGTGACGCGTTGCAGCACAGAAGGTGCGGCAAGTGATGTTTTGCGCGAGGTTTGGGGGCAACCCATGGGTATGACCAATCTTAAGAGCGAACCTGCTGTCCAGGATCAGAAAGATCCCGGCCGCAAGCAAGCCTACCTCGAGACGCTGACTTATGTGGAGCGACTCCACCGGCGGCTGCTCGATGTGATCAAGGACGAACTCGATCGCGTTCGCTGTTCGGAGATCAACAGCGTGCAGGCACTCCTTCTATTCAATATCGGCGACTCGGAAATGACCGCCGGCGAGCTCAGGACGCGAGGTCACTATCTCGGCTCGAACGTGTCCTACAATCTCAAGAAGCTCGTCGAGGCAGGTTACATCCATCATCAGCGCTCGCGCTCGGACCGCCGCTCGGTTCGCGTGCGGCTGACGGAAAAGGGCCGTGCGATCTGTGCCGCGATCGATGTGGTTTACAACAAGCACTGCACGATGCTGACCGAGGTTGGCGACATCTCGAGCGAGGAATTGCGGCAGGCGAACGCCACGCTGTTCAAGCTCGAGCGCTTCTGGACCGACCAGATACGTTATCGCCTCTAAACGCCGTTCGCCTCGAAGGTGGCAAGGCCTGCGTCTCCCCGGGGCGCGGGCCCTTGGCGTTGTCTGTCCGGCGGGCCTTCCTGCCGCCGGGGCAGCACGAGAGTTGCATTTCCATCACTCAAGGCGGGCCGTCCGGCCTTTTGCGGGCCAGAAACCCGGGTCTTGACCCTGAATGCGACAGATTTCATGGCGATCTGCGGCTATAAATTTGGGAGGATGCGGCCGGTGTCCCAAAATGGCATATCGGGGCCGAGCGTCCACGCCGGAGGGGCATCCGGTATTTTGCTGCGGGGCTGTGTGAAAAAAGTGTCTTCGATTTCATTCCGGTTGCGGCTGGTTCTGCTGGCGGGGCTCCTTGCCACGCCGCTTTCGGCCGGCCCCGTCCATGCCGAGGCAACTTCCTATGGCGCGCAGGAAACCCATTGGGTCGATCCCTGGAGCGCCAAAGAAGCGCCGGAGACCGCCGCCGATACGTCCTTTTCGGAAACACGCACGCCGACACTGAGCGACAGGTCCATTGCCGCGGCGTCGGCTGCCATCGAGCGTTACCGGAGCATTGCTGCCCAGGGTGGCTGGAAGCGCGTTGCGGCGGGCGAGCGGCTCGAACGCGGCGTGCGCGATCCGCGCGTCGCGCAAGTGCGCGAACGCCTGATTGCGACGGGCGACCTGGCGGCATTGCCGGGCGACCCCACTCTCTATGACGAATCCGTGGAAGAGGCCGTGGCCCGCTACCAGAAGCGGAACGGGCTCGAACCGGATGGCATTGTCGGGCGGCGCACGATTGCGGCGATGAACGTGCCGGTGCAGACGCGCATCAGGCAGCTCGAAACGAACCTCCACCGTATTTCCGCGCTGATGCCGAAGCTGGAGCGCCGTCATGTGTTCGTGAACATCGCAGGGCAGGAAGTCGAGGCGGTGAATGACGGCGTCGTCGAATTCAACGAACGGGTCATCGTCGGCAAGCCTTCGCGGCAGACGCCGGAGATCACGAGCCAGGTAACGTCGATTACCTTCAATCCCTACTGGTATGTGCCGAAGTCGATTGCGATGGCGGACATGCTGCCGAAGATCAAGAACAACCCGGGCTATCTGCGCCGGCAAGGCATTCGCGTATTGCAGGGGTGGGACCAGAATATCCGCGAGCTCGATCCGGAGAATATCGACTGGTCCAATCCGCGCGTGAACGAAGCCTATTATTTTCGGCAGGATCCGGGGCCGGGAAACTCTCTCGGGTCTCTCAAGATCAACTTTCCGAACAACGATGCGATCTTTCTGCACGACACGCCGACAAAGACGCTTTTCGGCCGGCAAGAGCGCAACTTCAGCTCCGGATGCGTGCGGGTGCGCAATGTGCGCGGTCTTGTGACCTGGCTCATGACGGCGGACAAGGCCGACTGGGACGCGACGCGGGTGGGGGCGGCGGTCGACTCGGGCCAATACCGCAACGTGTCGCTCGGCGTGCCGGTGCCGATTTATCTCGTCTACCTGACCGCCTGGGCGGAAGCGGACGGGGTCGTGAATTTCCGCGACGATGTGTATGATCGCGATGGAAGCGTGAATACAAGCGCGCTCAAGAACTAGAAAAACAAGGCGGCAGGCGAGGCCAATGCGCCCGGCGAAATTCACCTATCTCGAACATGACGGGCTGCTTGCCTTCGCGCATCGCGGCGGCGCCGGAGCTTGGCCGGAGAACACGATGCCCGCCTTCCAGGGCGCGGTCGATCTCGGCTACCGATATATCGAGACGGATGTGCATGCGACGCGGGACGGCGTGCTGCTGGCCTTTCACGACGACAGGCTCGACCGCGTGACAGACAGCACCGGCTGTATCGCGGAGATGGACTATGCCGATGTGCGCAAGGCGCGCATTGCGGGGACGGAGCCGATTCCGCTGATGGCGGACCTGCTGGCGGCCTGGCCGGACCTCCGCATCAACATAGACCCGAAGCGCGACAACGCGGTGGTGCCGCTTATCCGGGTTCTCGAGGATGCGCGGGCGATCGAGCGGGTGTGCGTGACCGCGTTTTCCGGGCGCCGCGTGGCGGTCATCCGGGACGCGCTGGGGCCAAAGCTCTGCACGGGGATGGGGCCGCTATCGACCACGAGGCTTCGGCTATCGAGCCTGGCAGGGCCCGCGAGGGGCCTGTTCGGGGGCTTCGCCGAAGGTTGTGCGCAGATTCCCGTCGAACAATACGGCATGAGACTGGTGGACCGGACGCTCATCGGGAGGGCCCACGAAGCGGGCCTTCAGGTCCATGTCTGGACCATCGACGACGAAGCCGAGATGCGCCGCCTGATCGATCTCGGCGTGGACGGGCTGATGACGGACGAGCCGGCGCTGCTGAAAGCGGTTCTCATCGAAAAGGGACTCTGGTCTTCCTGAGACCGCCCTCAACCCCATGTCTATAATGCGACAATTCGCTTGTGGCCGGGCTGTGGCCGGCGGTTATTGTGCTATAAATGTTAAGGGTATCCCCTCAGGATTCGGAGGGCGAGGACAGGAAACGCTATGGACTATGAGCGCAAACTCTCGGAGGCGCTTGGCGCTGTAAAGGACGAAGGACGCTATCGCGTCTTCGCCGATATCGTGCGCCATCGCGGCTCGTTTCCACGCGCGACCTTCCACACACCCGAGGGCACGAAGGACATCGTCGTCTGGTGCTCCAACGACTATCTCGGCATGGGTCAGCATCCGGCGGTGCTTGAGGCAATGCACCGGGCGATCGACGAAGTTGGCGCGGGGTCCGGCGGTACACGGAACATCTCCGGCACGACGCATTACCATGTGGAACTCGAGCGGGAGCTTGCCGACCTTCACCAGAAGGAAGCGGCGCTGCTGTTCACATCGGGATATGCCGCGAACGATGCGACGCTCTCGACGCTGGTGCAGATTCTCGGCGATTGTACGATCATCTCGGACGAGATGAATCACGCCTCCATGATCGAAGGCATCAGGCGCGGACGCGGGCCGAAGCGGCTTTGGCGGCACAACGATCTGGCGCATCTTGAGGAATTGCTGAGCGAACTCGATCCGGAGCAGCCGAAGATCGTCGCTTTCGAGTCCGTTTATTCGATGGATGGCGATGTTGCGCCCATCGGTGCGATCTGCGATCTCGCCCGCAAGTATGGCGCGCTCACCTATCTCGACGAGGTGCATGCCGTCGGACTCTACGGGCCGCGCGGCGGCGGTATCGCGGAGCGCGATGGCGTACTCGACAAGGTCGATATCATCGAGGGCACGCTTGCCAAGGGCTTCGGCGTGATGGGCGGCTATATCGCGGCATCCGCGGACCTTGTCGATGTCGTGCGCTCTTACGCACCCGGTTTCATCTTTTCCACTTCACTTTCCCCGGTTCTCGTTGCGGGCGTGCTCGCGGCGGTGAGGCACCTCAAGGCGAGCGATGCCGAGCGGGTGGCGCATCAGGAACGGGCGGCGACGCTTCGCCGGATGATGGCCGATGCTGGACTGCCCGTGATGTGGTGCGAGAGCCATATCGTGCCCGTGATGGTGGGCGACCCGGTGGCCTGCAAGCAGGTCAGCGACGAGTTGCTGAAGGATTTCGGTATCTACGTTCAGCCCATCAATTACCCGACGGTTCCGCGCGGAACGGAACGGCTGCGCTTCACGCCCTGTCCGGTTCACACGGACGAGATGATGCGCGATCTGGTGACGGCGCTCGACCAGGTGTGGACGCGCCACAAGATCCGGCGTGCCGCCTGACCGGGACGGCGATAGCCCTTCGCGGGAAGGGCAAGGCGAAAGCGGCGAACGCCGCGAGGTGATCTTCGAATATGTGCCGATCGGCAGCAGCGTCAAAGTGACGGCTGTCGACGTGGCGTCGGGGCTGGAAGTGTCGGTGGTCGGCCCGTCCATTGCCGCGCAGCGGGAGCTCGAGCGCGTGGCTGTGCAGAAGCTGCGCTACATGCTCGAAAAGAAGAAGAACGAGGGCGCCGCGCGGGGCAAGGACGAACCGGGACCGGCAGGCGGGACAGGCGGCGGGATCGTGGTCTAGCGCTATTTCTTTTTGCGGCCCCGGGCGGGGGTGGTGCTGACGCGGCCGAGCCCGATCTGCTTTGCGAGCTTCGAGCGCTGGGCTGCATAGTTCGGCGCCACCATCGGGTAATCGTGCGGCAGGCCCCAGCGCGTCCTGTATTCTTCCGGGGTCAACCCGTATTGCGAGCGCAGGTAGCGCTTCAGCATTTTCAGCTTCTTGCCGTCTTCGAGACAGACGATGTAATCGGCCGTCACCGATTTCTTGACCGGCACGGCCGGCGTCAGGTCGGTTTCGCGGCCCGGTGCGGCCTGGTCGAGGTTGGTCAGCGTCGCGTGAACCGTCCGGACCAGCGCGGCAAGGTCGTTTGCGGCCACGGCGTTATTGCTGACATAAGCGGCAACTATTTCAGTCGCCAGCCGCAGAATTTCCGTCGTGTCTACAGACGCGGAAGATTTTGTCTCATTCATTACGACGATTTGCCTTGCCGGGGGTGATTCTTCCGCTTGCGCGGACAAAAAAGCTTCTTTTTCTAGCGCGATATAACGACTCTAATCAAGGATATCAAGATTATCGTCTAGATCGGCGCATGTCTTAATCTAAGGAAAACAAGGTGAAGCTTTAGTTTACAATACAGGACGGTAACGGATCAACTTGATCCAACAAGTAAACTTTCCATTTCTAGTCTTACATACACTATACTCACACAGGTCTTCTTGCGCTGTCTGGAAAGGCAGGTCCATGGCAGTGTTGCTTTCCCGATGCGCCCGGATTTCGGAGCGGCGACCCGTTTTCGGCGAAAATTTGTGGTGAATTGGCGGCGGCCGACGAGATGTGGTATCACGCCGGATCGAAACCGGGCGGCCGTGAACAATGGCCATGGCGCGTGCGAGCGATGCGACTTTGCCGGTTCGCGCCCCGAATGCATTCGAATTGAAACGAAAAGGTTAGGTCTATGTCTCTGAGCGATGCCGCCCCCGGGCGAGGCTCCTTCACCGGCTTCTTCACGGATGGGCTCGCGGAGAGCGATCCCGAGATACTGGACGCCATCGCGCGCGAACTCGACCGCCAGCAGACCCAGATCGAACTGATTGCATCGGAAAACATCGTCTCCCGTGCCGTTCTCGAGGCGCAGGGCTCGATCATGACCAACAAGTATGCCGAGGGGTATCCGGGCAAGCGGTATTATGGCGGCTGTGAGTTCGTGGATATTGCCGAGGAACTGGCGATCGCGCGGGCGAAGAAACTCTTCGGCTGCAGCTATATCAATGTGCAGCCCAATTCCGGCTCGCAAGCGAACCAGGGCGTGATGATGGCGCTGCTCAAGCCGGGCGATACCATCATGGGGATGAGCCTTGCCGCCGGCGGCCATCTGACCCACGGAGCCGCTCCCAATCAGTCGGGTAAATGGTTCAACGCCGTGCAGTATGGCGTCAGGCAGCAGGACCACCAGATCGACATGGACGAGGTGGCCGCCCTTGCGAAGGAGCACAAGCCGAAGATGATCATTGCGGGTGGTTCGGCCTATCCGCGCGTGATCGACTTCAAGGCGTTCCGTGAGATCGCGGACAGCGTCGGCGCTCTGTTCATGGTGGACATGGCGCATTTCGCGGGGCTGGTGGCGGGCGGTGTGCATCCAAGCCCGTTGCCCCATGCAGATGTCGTGACCACCACGACACACAAGACGCTGCGGGGGCCGCGCGGCGGCATGATCCTTTCCAACAACGAAGACATCGGGAAGAAGATCAATTCGGCAATCTTCCCGGGCATCCAGGGCGGGCCGCTGATGCATGTCATCGCGGGCAAGGCCGTCGCGTTCGGCGAAGCGCTGCGGCCGGACTTCAAGACCTATGCAAAGTCCATCGTCGACAATGCGCGCACGCTCGCCTCGACGCTTGCGGATGCCGGTCTCGCGATAGTGTCCGGCGGAACGGACACACATTTGATGCTGGTCGATCTGCGGCCGAAGGGCCTCACGGGCAAGGTGGCGGAAGCCGCGCTCGAGCGGGCCAACATTACCTGCAACAAGAACGGCATCCCCTTCGATCCGGAAAAGCCGACGATCACTTCGGGCGTGCGGCTCGGTACGCCGGCGGGTACGACGCGCGGCTTCGGCGTCGCCGAGTTCGCCCAGATCGGCAAGCTCATCACGGAAGTGCTGGACGGACTTGCCAAGAACGGCGATGAAAAGAACGGCGAAGTGGAAGCGTCCGTGCGCGATCGTGTGGTCGAGCTGTGCCGGCGCTTTCCGGTCTATGGCGGACCCAGGTAATCAATCCCGCGGCGGGGCGGGTTACGGAGTGAGGGGGCTGACGGCGCATGCGTTGTCCATATTGCGGTAACGAAGACACCCAGGTGAAGGACTCGCGTCCCACCGAAGACAATACGGCTATTCGCAGGCGGCGCTTCTGCACCGCTTGCGGCGGCCGGTTTACCACCTTCGAGCGCGTGCAGCTCCGGGAACTGACGATCATCAAGTCCAACGGCCGCAGAGTACCGTTCGACCGGGACAAACTCATGCGTTCCGTGCAAGTCGCCATGCGCAAACGCCCTGTTGAGCAGGAACGCGTTGAGCGTATGGTGAGCGGCATCGTGCGGCGGCTCGAGAGCATGGGGGAGAGCGAGATTCCCTCGGCCATGGTCGGCAAGCTGGTCATGGAAGGCCTCAGCTCTCTCGACGCCGTTGCCTATGTCCGGTTCGCCTCTGTCTACCGGAATTTCCGCGAGGCGAAGGATTTCGAGGAGTTTCTGGGCGAACTCAGCGGGCCGTTCGACGGTTCCCTGCGTGAGGAAGACGAGGACCGCTGATCCTTCCGGCCGCCAGCCGCGGAACCCGGAGGGAACCGCGTTCCAGCCCGACGATAGGGATGAAAATGGTTCGGCCCCACGACATTCGTTTCATGAAGATGGCATTGACGCTCGCCCGGCGGGGGCTGGGGCAGGTTGCGCCCAATCCGGCGGTCGGCTGCGTGATCGTGCGCGAAGAGAGCGATGCGCCGCGTGTCGTCGGGCGCGGGTGGACCCAGCCTGGAGGCCGGCCTCATGCCGAAACGGAGGCGCTGGCGCGAGCGGGGGCGCTTGCGAAGGGTGCGACGGCTTATGTGAGCCTGGAACCCTGTTCGCATCACGGCAAGACGGGGCCTTGCGCCGAGGCACTGATCGAGGCGGGCATCGCGCGCGTTGTCGGGACGATCACCGATCCCAATCCGGAGGTTGCCGGCCGCGGCTTTGCGATGCTGCAGGCGAAAGGCATCGAGGTAACGGAGAACGTCTGCGCGGCGGATGCCTATTATCTCAACGAAGGTTTCTTTCTCACCATGTCGGAGCGGCGGCCGCTCGTCACGCTCAAGATTGCGAGTTCGCTCGACGGGCGGACGGCGACGCAAGACGGTCACAGCCGCTGGATCACGGGCGAGGCGTCGCGGCATCGCGGACACCTCCTGCGCGCGACGCATGACGCAATCCTGGTCGGCAGCGCGACGGCGATCGTCGACGACCCCGAACTTACCTGCCGCTTGCCCGGTCTCGGCGGCCGCTCTCCGATCCGCATTGTGGCGGACGGCAGATTGCGTCTTCCGCTGACATCGAAGCTGGTGCGCGATGCACGCCAGGTGCCGGTGTGGCTGTTGACGTTGCCGGGCGGCGACGAAAGCCGCCGCAAGGCATTCGAGGAATGCGGCGTCACCCTCATCGATATCGATCCGGACAAGGGCGGTGTCATGAACATGCGCGGTGCAATGGAAGCGCTCGCCGCGCGCGGCATCACGCGCGTTCTGGTCGAGGGCGGCGCGCGGCTTGCCGCATCGCTTGTCCGGGATCATCTTGTTGACCGGATCGAATGGTTCCATGCGCCGAAGGTGATCGGCGGCGACGGGTATCCTGCCATTGCGGCGCTCGGCATCAAGAAGATCGACGAGGCACCCGGTTTCGTTTTGCGCGCGACGGCATCGTTGGATGGCGACACGGTTGCAAGCTTCGTGCGCGGGAACTGAAACATGTTCACCGGAATCATCACCGACGTCGGGCGCATCCGTGCCGTCGAAAAGCGTGGCGACACGCGTTTCATCGTCGAAACGGCCTACGACCCGGCAACCATCGACATCGGTGCGTCCATCGCCTGTTCCGGCTGCTGCCTGACCGTGATCGAGAAGGGGAACGATGCCGGGGGCAACTGGTTCGCCGTCGATGTGTCGCAGGAGTCGCTCGATTGCACGACGCTCGGTACATGGCGCGAAGGAGCGAGGATCAATCTTGAGCGTGCGCTCAAGGCCGGAGACGAACTTGGCGGCCATATCGTGAGCGGACATGTGGACGGGGTGGGGCGGATCGTCGACCTGAGGCCGGAGGGGGGCTCCATGCGCTTTATTTTCGAGGCGCCTGAGGGGCTCGGCCGGTTTATCGCGCCAAAGGGCTCGGTCACCCTCAACGGCACATCGCTCACCGTCAATGAGGTCGAAGACCCGAAATCCGGCACAAATGCCGGGGGTACGCGCTTCGGCGTCAACATCATTCCCCATACCCAGGCGGTCACGACCTGGGGGCTGGCGAAAGCGGGCGATCCCGTTAATCTTGAAATCGAC
>PHEF01000128.1 GCA_002842875.1 Alphaproteobacteria bacterium HGW-Alphaproteobacteria-3
GCCGAAGGTCGCGGCCATGGCGCTCATCCTGCGGGTGCTTTTCGGCGCCTTCCCCTCCATGGAAGCCGAATGGCAGCAGATCGTCGTCTTCATCTCGATCGCCTCCATGGTGCTCGGCGCCTTCGCCGCCATCGGCCAGTCGAACATCAAGCGCCTCATGGCCTACAGCTCGATCTCGCACATGGGCTTCGCGCTTGTCGGCCTCGCTGCCGGAACGCCCGAGGGCGTGCGCGGTGTGCTGATCTACCTCGTCATCTATGTGGTGATGAATGTCGGCGTCTTCTGCTGCATCCTCGCCATGCAGCGCAAGGAAGGTTATGTCGAAACCATTTCGAACCTCGCCGGCCTCTCGCGCAACCAGCCGATGATGGCCTTCCTGCTGGCCATGCTCATGTTCTCTCTGGCGGGCGTACCGCCGCTCGCGGGCTTCTTCGGCAAGTTCTACGTCTTCATGGCCGCCATCGAAGCGGGGCTCTATCCGCTCGCCGTCATCGGCGTGCTGTCGAGCGTCGTCGGCGCCTTCTACTACCTGCGCATCGTCAAGATCATGTATTTCGACGAACCGGCGGAACCCTTCATCCAGCCCATGCCGGGCGAACTTGCCACCGTGCTCGGCATCACCGGCGTCTTCACCATGCTCTTCTTCGTCTATCCCGCGCCGTTGATTCTGGGCGCGCAGGCCGCCGCCGGCGCATTGCTTCCGTAACGCATGACGGACATCCGCCGCTTCGACGAGATCGACAGCACCAACGAAGAGGCGCGCCGTCTCGGCGAACGTGGCGAGCAAGGCCCCGTCTGGATCGTCGCCGCGCGGCAGACGGCCGGCCGTGGCCGCCGGGGCAGGGCATGGGAAAGCCCCTCCGGCAATTTCATGGGCACGCTCTATCTCACGCCTCATTGCGGCCCCCGCGAGGCGGGCGAGCTTTCCTTCGTCGCCGCCCTCGCGGTCCATGACGCGGTTTCCTCGCTGCTCCCGCCGCCGCTGCGCCCCGCGCTCCGCCTCAAATGGCCGAACGACCTTCTGCACGAGCGCGCCAAACTCGCCGGCATCCTGCTGGAATCCTCGGGCGTTGCGGGCGCCGAGGTCGCCTGGGTCGCCATAGGTATGGGCATCAATCTCGCCGTGCATCCGCAAGGTCTCGAATACCCGGCCACCTCGCTCGCCACCATGGGTGTGAGTGGCGTGACCCCGGACGACGCGCTCGCCGCCCTCGATGCCGCCTTCACGCGCTGGCTCGCCGTCTGGCGGGACGTGCAGGGCTTTGCCGCCATCCGCGAGGCCTGGCTGAAGCGTGCCGAGGGCGTCGGTGGGCGCATTGCCGTGCGCCTTTCCTCCGGCACCCTCGAAGGCGCCTTCGAGAGCCTTGCGCCGGATGGCGCGCTGCAGCTCCGCCTCGACGATGGAACCCTGCATCTCGTCTCCGCCGGAGATGTGTTTTTCGGCACCGGCGCAGGCTGAACGAAAATGTGCAATACTCGCAAAATATGAGTACCCCCGCTTCCCCCCGTGTCGCCGATCCGCGCGACGAACTCGTCTTCCTGCCGCTTGGCGGGTCCGGCGAGATCGGCATGAATTTGAACCTCTACGGCTACGGCCCGGAGGATGACCGCCGCTGGATCATGGTCGACCTCGGCGTCACCTTCGGCGACGAGCGCACGCCCGGCATCGACCTCATCATGCCGGACCCCGCCTTCATCGAAGAGCACCGCGACGAGCTTCTCGCCATCGTGCTCACCCACGCGCATGAAGATCACATCGGCGCTGTCGCGCATATCTGGCCGCGCCTGCGCTGCCCGGTTTACGCAACGCCCTTCACGGCGGCCATGGTGCGCGGCAAGCTCATCGAGGCAGGCATCGAGGATGAAGTGCCCATGCACATCATCCCTCTCGGTCACCGTTTCGACCTCGGCCCCTTCGACATCGAACTCGTCACGCTCACGCATTCGATCCTCGAGCCGAATGCGCTGGCCATCCGCACGCCGCTCGGTCTCGTCCTTCACACGGGCGACTGGAAGATCGATCCGGATCCCGTTATCGGCGGCGACATCGACGAAGCGCGCCTGCGCGCCATCGGCGACGAGGGCGTCCGTGCCATCGTCTGCGACTCGACCAACGTCTTCTCGCCCGGCACCGCGGGCTCCGAGGCCGATGTCGCGGCGAGCCTCATCGAACTTCTGAAAAATTGCGAGGGCAGGGTGGCGATGACCACCTTCGCGTCCAATGTCGCCCGCCTCGAAAGCATCATCCGCGCGGGCGAAGCCTGCGGCCGTCATCCCGTCCTTGTCGGACGCGGTATGCACCGCGTGGTCGCCGCCGCGCGTGAGGTCGGTTATCTTACCGATCTTCCGCGCATCGTCAGCGAGGACGATGCCGGCTACCTCCCGCGCGAAAAGGTGCTCCTCATCTGCACCGGCAGCCAAGGTGAGCCCCGCGCGGCGCTTTCCCGCATCGCCGAGGACAACCACCCCCAGATCGTGCTGGAAAGAGGCGACACGGTCGTCTTTTCTTCCCGCGTCATTCCGGGCAACGAGACCTCGATCTTCGACTTGCAGAACCTGCTCGCGACACGCGGTATTCGTGTCATCACCGAGAAGGATCACTTCGTTCACGTCTCGGGTCATCCGTGCAGGGACGACCTCGCCGCCATGTATCAGTGGATCAGGCCCGAGGTTTCGATCCCCGTGCATGGCGAGGCGCGCCATCTGGCGGAGCATGCCGCCTTCGCGCGCGAGCTCCAGGTGCCGGAGCAGGTCGTGGTAAGAAACGGCCTCATGGTCCGCATTGCGCCGGGCCAGGCTGAAGTCGTGGACGAGGCGCCCGCCGGCCGCATCTATCTCGACGGCGACGTGCTCACCGATCGGGACGAGGGCGCGGTGCAGGAGCGCCGCCGCCTCTCCTTCGCGGGTTCCGTCTTCGTCAGCATCGTTCTGGACGGCAAGGGGCAGGTCCGCGGCGATCCGCAGGTCCGCCTCATCGGCGTGCCGGAGGAGGACTCATCCGGCGTTCCCTTCGAGGATCGCACGCTCGACGCCGTGGACGACGCGCTCGGGCGCCTTCCCGCAAAGCGCCGTCAGGACGACGATGCCGTAGCGGAATTCTTGCGTCGTGCTGTGCGCGGCGCGCTCCGCCGTGAATGGGGCAAGAAACCCCAGGTTGAGGTCGTGGTGACAAGGATCTGACCTTCCTTGCCCATCCCCCGAAACCCGCCTAAATATGGGCCATTGGAATTGAACCTGTAAGGAACTCCGCCGATGTTCGGTCCGCTCAATCACGTCGCCATCGCCGTTCC
>PHEF01000035.1 GCA_002842875.1 Alphaproteobacteria bacterium HGW-Alphaproteobacteria-3
GAGCTCGCCCGCGGCAGAGGGCGCTTCAGCCGCGCCAAGCCGCGCGGCGGCCGCCGCCTCAAGCGCGGAACGCTCCAGCGGGAGACAGAAGCAGTCCTCGTTGAGCTGCGAGATGGCGGCGAGATCGATCGGCTGCATGGGGCACTCTGACTATATAACCAGAATTACCGTTATATAAGCCTGAGCGGGCAGGCTGGCAAGGCCTCCGGGAGGAAAATCACCGCCCCGCCCTCACGCGAAATGCTTCACCATGCGGATATGCGGGGGCACGCCATGCGAAGTGGCGATCTTCGGCACATTCGTCTCGGCGAGGCGTTCAAGCCCCATGCGCTCGTAGAAGCGCACCGCCGGGTTGATCGCGGCGACATCGAGATGGAGCGAGACGCAGCCGGCCGCCTTCGCGCGCTCGAAGCAATCGAGGAGGAGCTTCTCGCCGATGCCGCGCCCGCGCGCCTCCGGATGCGCGGAAAGGAAGAGGAGATACCAGGCATCTTCCGGCACCTCGGGAAAGAGCCAGGGGATGTGCCCGGCGACACTTGGCAGATGGACGAGAAGTTCGGGCGTTCCCAACTCGGCCATCGCGATCATGCCGGTGCCGAACTCGGTGGCATAGAGCGGCTGCGGGAAGCCGAGCGCGATGCCAGCAAGATGACCCTCGCTCATCGCCGCCCTGGCATGAACATGCGAGAAGGCGCCGCCCTCGCGCATCCACAGATTGGACGTGATCCGCAGATAGCTGTCGAAGTCGCAATTGTAGAGACAATCGAAGACGTAGGAGCCGGTGTCGTAGATGAGACGCGCGGCAAGCTCGGGCTCGATGGGCCTTGCCTGTTCCAGCACGATATTGTCCACGGTCATCGGCGTCATCTGTCTCGCTCCCTCTATTCCTGCCATCGGGCTTTTTGTTGGGTGCGAGACTAGCACGCAGGATGGCGGGAGGACGCGGGCGCGGCGCGGGACCGATTGCCGCGCCCGGCGGAACGAAGCGCGAGAAGGAACACGGGGGAGCCTTGCGGGGCTCCCCCGGCCTTGGCGGCCGCCCAGGGGTGTGCGTCCGGGTAGACGCCTGCAGCGGCCGTCAGATCTCGAACGGGGCGCATCCGCCAGAGCGCATCAGCAGCCCTTGCCCTGATAGAAGGCGGTGAGAACCTGGAGGCGGATGTCTGCCTGCTGCGCCTTCTGATCGGCCGCCTGTTTCTGCTGCTGGGCGAGCGAGCTTGCGGCGCCGGTCGCCTGGAGACCGCCGATCCCGAAGCCGCCGAAATGGATGCCGACGGACTGCGCAATGCCGAGCCCGACATCCGCGACCTGCGCCGTGGTGGAACTCGAATTGGCATCCGCAATAATTTGCTGCTGCTGGCCGATTTCGGCGGCAAGCTGCTCGCAGCTTTTCTGGGCGTCAGGCACGCCCGCAGCGGCGGCACCCGGCGCCGTCTGGGCGATCGCGGCGTGAGCGAATATCTGACCGGCAACCGCGGCCAGGACGCATGCGGTTTTCATGTTCATTGGAATCCCCTCGGATCGGAAACCCGGCACCCCATGTCCGGGTCTGCATGGAGAGGAGTCCTAGCGGGCGCGAGGGGCCGCCAGAATAGTGCAAATGGACCAAAGGTGAGACGGGGCGGAAGACGCGTCAGCCTTCGCGCAGGCGCGCGAAAATTTCCTCGTGACGCTTGTTGACGAAGCAATGCCCGTCGCCGGGAAAGGCTCGGATTTCGGCTGGTTCGATGCCGACTTCGGCAAGGCGGCGCTTCATCTCGCCGAGCGGCACGACGCCATCCTCCTCGCCATGCCAGACGAGGACGGGCGCCGTAACGCCGGTGAGGTCGAGCGAGACGCCATCGAGATAGAGCTGCGACTCGCGCAAGAGCCCCGCATAGGTATGCGCCACGGTTTCCATAGTGCTGCGGATCATCGCCGCTTCGAGCGACGGTGTTGCGCGGATGAGCGCGACATCGGCGGGCGACGGCTCGAAGAATTTGTAGACGAGCGGCCGGATGAAATTGCGCGACATCTTCGCGCGCAGGATGAAGAGCGTCGAGTCGAGCAGCCAGGGATAGCGTTTGAGATTGTTGAAGAAGGCGCCGAGCATGCCGACCGGCTTCCTCGCATTTTTCCGGGCGTCTTCCGGAACGCCGAGACGCGCCGAGGCAAGATGCGGAAGAACGCGCGGTGAGCCGGAAACGATCGAGCCCGAGCGCATCGGCGAAGTGCTCGAGGTCGCGCGCGAAACTTTCGAAGGTGAGGTCCGGATCGGCGGTGGAAGACCCCGTGCCCGGCCGTTCGACCACGATATAGCGAAGCCCGGCGCGCTTCGCCGCTTCCGCTTCGGGCGGCCAGAGCCAGGAACTGCTGACGGAACTTGGCAGGAGAATGACGGGAACGCCGCCGCGCAGGCCATAGTCGCGATACGCAAGACGCCGTCCGTCCGGCAGATCGGCAAAGGACAGCGGCACCTCGCCCGCCACGGTGGAAGCGGAACTCTCGCTCGTATCTTCCGGAGCGCGCATATAGGCGGCGAGTTGCGAAAGTTCCGTCAGATGACGGATCAAATCGCCCTGCCGGTTGACCCCGAGCTTTTCGAAGACGCTCTTGATCTGGTTGCGCGCCGTGTTGACAGAGATGTTGAGCTTCGCCGCCGCTTCCTTGAGCGAGAGCCCGTCCCGCAGCGCAGCCGCAAGCCGCGCTTCCGCCGGCGTGAGGCCGAACGTGTCGCGATACATGCGCGTCGCATCGCCGTCCGCCTCGCGGGACGGCGCGACGAAGGCGACGGCGCCGCGCCGCACGGAAGCAGGAAGATCGAGACGGCGGCGAAGCACATCCGGCAGGCTTTCTTCCGCAACGAGATAACCGAAGACAGCCTCCTCGCCATCTTCGAGCACCAGCCGGAGCAGCACGGGGCCGCCCCCGCCCGCCGCAACGGAGGAAGCGAGCGAACGGAACCGCGCGGCGTTTTCAGGATCGGTAAAGGCGAGAAGACTGCCCGGAGCGAGCGACCGGCAGAAGGGCGCCAACATTCCGGCAGCAGCCGGCGAGATGTCGAGAAGGCGGAAGTCGCGCCCGACGATCATGTGGCACCAGGCGGGCCCGGCATCCGGCTCTGGCCGCGTGTCGCGCAGGCGCATCGCAATATCCTGCGCGCGGGAGAGATGCGCGCGCATGCCGTCCGCGAGCGGCGCGATGTCGGCGCCCGCGCCGATCTCGTCGAGGAGGGAATTCATCTCCTCCCAGTTTTCGGGATCGGTGGCATAGCCATAGATCGCGTCGAGCGCGACCGCGAGATCGGGGCGGGACGGCTCGTCGTGCGCGGCACCGCCCGCGCGCGTCTCGTCGTCAATACCTGAACCCGGCCCGGACACACCCAACCCCTCGCAAACGGCACCCGGCGCTCGCGCGGGCCGCAGCGATGTTAGGACGGATGGGACACAGGGAAAACAGCAATCGGCGGAATTGATGCCGTCCTCAGATCATGCCGAGCGCGCTCATGTAGAGATCGAGGATCGCTTCCTGCTCCTGGCGTTCGGCCTTGTCCTGCTTGCGCAGGCGGATCACCTGACGAAGCGTCTTGGTGTCGAAGCCGTTGCCCTTCGCTTCCGCGTAGACTTCCTTGATGTCGTTCGCGATGGCCGCTTTTTCTTCCTCGAGGCGCTCGATGCGCTCGACGACGGACCTGAGCTGGTCCTGTGCGACGCCACCCGTATTCGCAGGCGTATTGCCGTCCGCCATGTTGCGCCACTCCACTTACTGAAAATTGCCGTGAGGCGCGCGACGATAGAGGCGCGCGCCCGGCCCGGCAATATGCGAGGGGCAAGAAAGCTGTGGATAGAGATGTGGATGAACGGTGGACGGTTCCGGGTCAGCCGTGGCTTTTCTTCTGCGCCGCCTCGAAAGCCGCCATCTGCGCGGGCGTGGCTTCCGCCTGATGCTTCTTCTTCCACTCGGCGAAAGGTTCGCCATAAACGTGAGCCCGCGCCTCGTCCTTCGAGACCGCGATGCCTTTTTCTTCCGCCGCTTCCGCGTACCAGTCCGCGAGGCAGTTGCGGCAGAAGCCGGCAAGGATCATCAGGTCGATGTTCTGAACGTCGGTGCGGGCGCGCAAATGGCCGGTGAGACGGCGAAAGGCCGCGGCCTCGAGTTCGGTCTGCGTGGTCTTGTCCATCTGAACCTCCACTCTCACTTCAAAGGTCTCCGGGACGTTACCCGAGGTCTGTCATGCACAAAATATAATTCCAAATTCCCTCATCCGTCATTGCGAGGCCGCAGGCCAAAGCAATGACGAGGCTGTTCATGGCGATATGGGGAGCGAGGGATCGGCATGCGAGCCGAAGAAGCGGATGTCGCGAAGCCCCGGCAGCGATGCGGCGCCGGCGAGATGACGGGCGTAGCGCGATGCCCATTCGGCCTGCCCCTCTTCGCTCTCGATCAGGTCCTGGCGGATTTCGATGAGCACATGCGGAAGCCCGTGAACGGTGGCGTGGGCGTACATGCAGTCGTTCCTGAGGCGGCCCGTATAGGGCTCGTTGTCGCCTGCGGTAAACCCCTCGGCACGCAATGCGGCCAGCAGCGGCCGGACGAGACGGTCGTCGCGGTCCCACAGGAGACCCGTCTCCCAGGGCCGCACGAAAGAGCGCCAGCGCGGCGTGAAGCTGTGAACCGAGACGATGACGGGCACGATGCCTTGTTCCCGCGCGCGGGCGACCAGTCTTTCGATCTCGCCATGATAGGGCGCGTGAAAGCGGGCAATGCGGCGCGCGAACTCCTGCGGGTTCCGGCGCGCATCGACGTCCCTGTTGCCGGGAACGACGGCGCCGTCCGAGAGTTTCATGACGATGGTCGGATCGTCCTCGCCGCGGTTGAGGTCGATCAGGAGCCGCGAGAAGCGGCCGAGCACGGCGGGTGCGGCAAGGGCCGCCGCGAGACGGCGGGCGACACCGGCGGCGCCGATGTCCCAGGCGATATGACGCTCGAACTCCCGCGCGGGCAGGCCGAGCGTGCCGTATTCGGGCGGCAAGGCGTTCGAGGCATGGTCGCAAACGACGATGAAATCCGCCCGCGCTTGCGGATCGACAAGCTCGAAAGGCAAAAGTTCGCCGGATGCGGGGTTTGGCATATCGTGCATCGGCGCACTATACCTGAGGCATGGCAGGGAACGACCCCGAATCAAGGGCGATACTGAGGCGTCTCTACGAAGCGGCGGTGCGCGACGCCATGCCCGAACATTGCCTGCCGCCGCACCTGCCCGTGCCGCCCGCGCCGGAGCAGGGACGGCTCGTCATCTTCGCCATCGGCAAGGCCGCCGCTTCCATGGCGGCGGCGGCGGAGGACTGGTACGACCGCCACCATCCGGGCACGCATATCGAGGGGCTGGCGCTGACGCGCTATGGCCATGGCCGCCCGACGCGGCATGTGGAAGTGCTGGAGGCGGGCCACCCGATCCCCGACGCGGCGGGCGAGGCGGCCTCGAAGCGGCTGCTCAGGCTTGCCGAATGGGTGGGGCCTGAAGACCTCGCGCTGGTGCTCCTGTCGGGCGGCGGCTCGGCGCTCACCGTGCAGCCGATGCGCGGGCTCACGCTCGACGACGAAATTTTTCTCACCCGCGCGCTGCTCGCATCCGGCAAGCCCATCGGCGACATCAATTGCGTGCGCAAGCACATCTCGCGCATCAAGGGCGGCAGGCTCGCCGAGACGATCCATCCCGCGCGCTCGGTGACGCTGGCGATTTCCGACGTGGCGGGCGACAATCCGAGCACCATCGCCTCCGGCCCTACCGTGCCCGATACGACGGCGAAAGCC
The DNA here is from genome assembly GCA_002842875.1 of Alphaproteobacteria bacterium HGW-Alphaproteobacteria-3. Taxonomy (GTDB): domain Bacteria; phylum Pseudomonadota; class Alphaproteobacteria; order Parvibaculales; family Parvibaculaceae; genus Parvibaculum. The sequence goes on from PHEF01000035.1 coordinate 5,794, forward strand.
CGTGTGATGGCCGTGCTCGACAGCCTGCGGCCGCCCATCCCGGCCGGCCTGCGCGAGCGGATCGCCGCGCTTCCCGAAACGCCGAAACCCGGCGCGGAAATATTCACCCATGCAACCTACGCGCTGGTCGCGAGCGGCACGGGATCGCTCGGCGCGGCGGCGGCCATCGCGCGCGAGGAAGGATACGCGCCCGTGGCGCTCGGCTGCGCGATCGAGGGCGAAGCGCGCGCCCTCGCGCAGACGCATGCAAGCCTCGCCCTTGCCGCACGCGCCGAGGGGCGCAAGGCCGCCATCATTTCGGGCGGCGAAGCAGCCGTGACCTTCGGCGAAGGCGAGCCTGGAAAAGGCGGGCCGAACCAGGAATATGCGCTGGCGCTCGCCATCGCGCTCCAGGGCGCAGCGGACATTTCCGCGCTTGCCGCCGACACGGACGGCATCGACGGCGGCTCCGGCGCGGCCGACGATCCGGCGGGCGCCATCGTCACGCCGTCGACGCTTGCCCGTGGCAGAGAGAAGGGCCTCGACGCGCAAGCCTTTCTCGACCGCCACGATTCCGGCACCTTCTTCGCCGGGCTCGGCGACCTGGTGAGAACGGGCCCGAGTTACACGAATGTGAACGATTTCGCTCCCCCCTTTGACCCGCCGCCGCAACGTCAAGATCATCGCCACGTTGGGGCCCGCCTCCGACAATCCCGACATGATCCGCAAGCTCTTCGAGGCGGGCGCGGACGTCTTCCGGCTCAACATGAGCCATCTCGACCACAAGAACCTGAAACGCGTACATGCCGCCGTGCGGCAGGTGGAGCGCGAGGTGGAGCGGCCGATCGGCATTCTCGCCGACCTGCAGGGGCCGAAGCTCCGGATCGGCGAGATGAAGGACGGCAGCGCCATGCTCGACAGGGGCGCGCGCTTCCGCCTCGACACGTCGCAGAAGGCGGGCGACGCCTCGCGCGCCTACCTCCCCCATCCGGTGATCTTCGACGCGGTGAGCGCCGGGCAGACGCTTCTTCTCGACGACGGCAAGATCCGCCTCGCCGTGAAGGGCAAGGGCCCCGACCATATCGACACGGAAGTCGTGGTGGGCGGCAAGCTTTCGAGCCGCAAGGGCGTGAGCCTTCCCGACACGCTGCTGCCCCTGACGGCGCTGACGGAAAAGGACCGCAACGACCTCGATGCGGCGCTCGAACTGGGCGTCGACTGGGTAGCGCTTTCCTTCGTGCAGCGCCCGGACGACGTCGCCGAAGTGCGCAAGATCGCGCGCGGCCGCGCGGCCGTTCTCGCCAAGATCGAGAAGCCGCAGGCGCTCGAACATCTGGAAGGTATTCTCGAAATATCGGACGCGATCATGGTCGCCCGCGGCGATCTCGGCGTGGAGCTTCCGCTCGAACAGGTGCCGGGCTGGCAGAAGCGGCTGACGCGCGCGGCGCGCCGGACGGGCAAGCCCGTGGTCGTCGCCACGCAGATGCTCGAAAGCATGATCTCCTCGCCGACACCGACGCGCGCCGAAGTGTCCGACGTCGCAACCGCCGTCTTCGAGGGCGCCGATGCGATCATGCTTTCGGCCGAATCGGCAGCGGGCGAATTCCCGATCGAGGCGGTAGCGATGATGGACCGTGTTGCGCAATCGGTCGAAGGCGATCCGACCTATCCCGGCATCATCTATTCGCAGCGCACGGAGCCGGAAGCGACGGGCGCCGACGCGATTGCGGCAGCGGCGCATTCCGTCGCCGACACGCTGAACGCGGCGGCCATCGTCTGCTGGACGAATTCCGGCTCGACGGGCCTTCGCGTCGCCCGCGAACGCCCGCTCTTTCCGATCGTCGTGCTGACGCCCATCAAGGCGACGGCGCGCCGCCTCGCCCTCGTCTGGGGGTTGCATTGCGTGCTGACGGAGGACGCGACCGATCTCGAAGACCTCGCGGAGCGCGCCTGCCGCATTGCCTATCGCGAAGGCTTCGCCCAGCCCGGCAAGCGCATCGTCGTGACGGCGGGCGTGCCGCTCGGCACGCCGGGCGCGACGAACATGCTGCGCGTGGCATTCGTGGGCAGGCACGAGGAATAGGCGCTACGCCGCCGCTTCCGGCCTCTCGACGCGACCGTCTTCGTGGATCGTCGTCTGCCCTGCGCGGGGACGCTCGCCGCGCGCGAGGCGGAGAACGGCGTCCACGACCGCGTCGCGCCGCGCATAATGCGGCATGTGCCCCGTACCCCTGAGCTTGACGAGTTCCGAGCCCGCGACCGCACCGTGAAACGCATAGGAGTGAAGCTTCGGCGAGACGGTATGGTCCGCATTGCCGGTGACGACGATGGTCGGCACGGAAATCTCGCCATAGCGCATGCTCTGCCGGGCGAGATGCCCCTTGAGGTTCGCCGTATCTTCGCTGTTGGCGCGGAACTCGGATGGACGGAAGAGAAGCGGCAGCGCGATCGCCTCCGCATATCCTTCCGGCGCGGTGTCGGGATGAAAGTTCGCCGCCACGCCCTTCGGCATCAGCACCCGCCCGCCCGGAACGATCATGGTACGGAGGAAAACGGCACCGATGAGCGGCGTGCGCACGACCGAATGATACCAGGCAATGCCGCCCGGCCAGGGATAGAGCGCGCCGGAAAGCGGCAGCAGGCCGGCGATGCCCTGCGGATCGGCAAGCGCCCAGGCGGCGGCGACGGAAGCACCCCAGCTATGCCCGGCCACGACCGGCCTTTCGATGCCGAGCCTTGCCGCGGCCTGTGCAATGGCGCGCGCCTGCACGGCGGGATCGGCGATATCGGGATGGTTTCCGCGTTCGCTCCAGCCATGCCCCGGCCGGTCGAAGACGACGACGCGCGTCTCGCGCGAGAGCGGTCCCGCAAGACCCTCCGCCATGTCGCGCAGATTGCCGCTCGCCCCGTGGATGAGGACGACGGGTGCGATGCCCTCGCGTGTCTCGCCGCAGGCAAGATAGTGGAGCCGGAGCCCTTTGAACTCCCCGTCGAGTTCGATGAAGTCGCCGGATGGCGGCCATGTCGCGCGCGCCCATGCCGTCGCGCGCGCCGAATAGACGAGGAGCGAGCCGAAGAAAAGGACGAGAAGGATGAAGGCCGTCAAATGCCCCGCCCCTCCACTTCGAGTTCGAGCGGCGCGATGCGCTCCTTGCCGTTCAGGAGCTGCGGGTTGATCGCGACCGCCTTGCGATAGGCATCGAGCGCGCCCTTCTTGTCACCAAGCTCCTCCAGAATGACGCCAAGCCCCGCCAGCGCCTCGAAGTGGCGCGGCTCGAGACGCAGCGCATGCTCGACGTCGCGCAACGCGCGCGCATAATCGTCGCGGATGTAGTGGATGGTGGCGCGCTTGTTCCAGCCTTCCGCAAAACCCGGCGCCAACGTCACCACCTCGTCGAAATAGAAATAGGCGCGGTCGAAATCATCCTCGCGCAGCGCATTGAGGCCGCGGCTCATCAGGAGATCGATGCTCGGGCTGCCGCTTTCGAGCCAGACGCTCTGGATCGCGCTTTCGAGCGCACGGCCCGCCACTTCGTCGCGCGCCCCGGCAAGTTCGCCGTAGAGTTTGTCGAGAAGGGCCCGGCGTGCCTCCGCCTGCCCTTCGGACAAGAGGGGCGTCCCCGACGACGGCAGTTCAGCGCCAGGCGGTGCGGCGCGAACCGCCGTCGCCAGAAGCAGAAGACAAAGAAAGGCGCGTATGATCATGAGCGAATGATAGAGCCTGTCAGGCGGGGAACCAAATGACGGCACGCTTTCATCCGTTCAGATCCCGATAGGCACAGCCCTCGAAAGCCGCGATGAAATCGGGTCCGAAAACGGAAGACGGCGTCTGGTAGCCGGGCTTTGCCTCTCCGGCGAGCACGCGCCCCACGATCTCGAGGCTCGTCATCGCGGTGAGCGTGTAGCCCTCGGGCGTCGACAGGCGCGACTGCACACGCTCGCCCTGCGCGTTGACGGCCTCGCCATAGAGAACCGAATACCCCTGACGGCGCTCGGCATCGCTCGGACCCTCGGGCTGTTGCTCGACGCGCTTCTTGAGCGCGCGTTGCGCCGGGCCGAGGCTCAGCAGCCAGCGCATGACACCGCCCATCTTCGCCATTTGTTCGAGCTGGGGACTGGCTTCGAAATAGACCGTGATGTCGGGAATATGCGTCGAATGCCAGGCGGTCGATACATCGCCCCAACCGATCGCGATGGCGGGCTTCGCGCCCTCGCCAAAATCGATCTCGCGCCGCGGCGTCTTGCGCGCGCTGACGATGCGCCCGTCGCGACGGATGCGCGTGCCCTTGCCGATGCTCTCGATGCCTGTCTTCGCCGTGCCATGCGACATCTGGCCGAGGCCTGAAATACCGAGGGTGAGTTCGCTCGCGTCCGGCAGCCGCGCCTTCATGTGGGCGGCAAGACAATCGCTCGGCACCACGTCGAAGCCGACGCCGGGCATGAGCATGACACCTGCCCTTTTCGCCTCCTCGTCGCGCGCGGCACATGCCTCGAAGACGTCGATCTCGCCGGTGATGTCGAGATAATGCGTGCCGGTGCGCAGGCAGGCATCGACCATCGGTTTCGAGGTCTGCGAGAAGGGCCCGGCGATGTGGAGCACGGCATCGACCTGCGCGAGGCCCGCATCGAGCGCGTCGGGATCGTCGAGCGAAATCGCCTGGTACTCGAAGGCATGCTGGGCGGCAATCGATTTGAGCCGGGCCTCGTTGCGCCCCGCAAGCAGCGGGTTCAGCCCCTGTGCCTTCGCGGTGCGGGCGATGAGCTTGCCCGTGTACCCCGTGGCCCCGTAGATCATGAAGCGGTCGCTCATGGCATCCCTTTCGCTGAGATCGGCCGGTCCGGCCCCTTCCCGGGAGCCGGGCGGGCGGAACGCATATTAACCCCGGGAGCAAGGACGAAGGCAAATGCCATGAACGTCAGAGGAGGCGGTGGTGGTCGAGTTCCTCTGCATCCTCAAAGCAATCCGAAGCCCACAAGCTCGGCCTCAAGGGCTGCTGCATCGGTGAAGTGAATACCATGGAGTCCATGTGCCTTCGCTGCCTCCACATTCTCCGGCAGATCGTCGACAAAGACGGCCTCATGCGGCTCAAGGCTGAAGCGAAGAAGCGCCAAATCGTAGATTTGTGGCTCGGGTTTGCGCATCCGCTCCCGGCCGGAGACCACGATGTCCTGGAACTTGTCGAGAAATCCGTAGGCTGCCGGATCAGCAATGCCGGCGACGTCATGGGGCGGCCAGACCTGATGGGGCCAGTTGGTAAGCCCGTAAAGGGGTACGCCGCGCTCATAAAGCCGATCAACGAGCACAACGCTCTCCTCAATCGGCCCTCGCAGGAAGAGGTGCCATTGCCGCTCATATACCTCGATCAGATGACGGAGTTCGGGATATTCCTCCTTGAGAGGCGCGAGACATTCACTCATCGGTCGAGGATCGTCGTGGACAGCGTCGTACATGAGCCGAAAATAGTGCGCCAAGAATGCCAGCCTCTCGCCCGCATCGGGCAGATGGTGCCGGTAGGCTTCATGGGGGTCCCATCCGATCAGGACATTGCCCATGTCGAATATGACAGCGCGCGGCTTGTTCATCGGTCCCTCCGGGCATGAAAAAGGCCGCTACCCGGAGGCAGCGGCCAAAATTTTCTCAACCTGACGCACACGAGGTGCCGGCGCGTTCAGCCCTGGCGGGCCTTGAAGCGCGGGTTGGTCTTGTTGATGATGTAAATGCGGCCCTTGCGGCGGACAAGGCGGTTGTCCCGATGCCGGCCACGCAGCGATTTCAACGAGTTACGGATCTTCATGGTTCAACCTCGGCTCGGGCTCCCGCGGATCGGCGCGATAAACGCGCCCCGCCCCGGCTTGATGCCGGAACGCCCTTGAATGTTGGCGCGGAACCTAAGGGGCGCCCCCGGCCCTGTCAACCGGGAATGCCCCGCGAACGGCGGATTCCAGCCCCTCTATGTACCGCAGCCGGAGGCATGAACGCGGCTCTTTTCCGGAAGCCGAAATCGGGATAGACCATGCCCCGGAACAAAAATGGCGCAGGCGTCATTTTTGTTCCCGATTCTGCAGAAAACCTGGCATTTCCGGCAAGGCCCGGCCAAGAAAAACCCGATGGCGTGCGACATGGCGTATGAGAAGCCCGAAGAGAATTACCTGACCGAGCCGGCCGTGCGGACGATCCCCGGCGAGGATGTGATCCGCCACCGGCCGCAATGGTTCCGCGAGGCTTTGGCGGCACCCCATGAGAGCCGCCGCCTGACCGTGGACGGCATGAGCATTCACTATCTCTATTGGGGGAACGGCGAAACGAACCGGCCGGGTCTCCTCTTCGTCCACGGCAACGGCGCGCATGCGCACTGGTTCTCCTTCATCGCGCCGCTGCTTGCCCAGCACTACAACGTCGCCTCGATGGACCTCGGCGGCATGGGCGACAGCGACTGGCGCATGGACTATTCGCGCGACACTTTTGCCCGCGAGATCGGCGAAGTGGCGCTTGCGGCGGGGCTCGGCCCGAAGCCCGTGATCGTCGGCCATTCCTTCGGCGCCTTCGTGTCCCTGATCGCAGCAAAACACTATGGCGAGCAACTCGGCGGGCTCATCCTCTGCGATTTCACGGTGCGTCCCGCCGACGACGCGCATGAGTGGTTCCTGAACGGCCCCGAGCGGCGGGCAACGAAAATCTACAAGAGTTTCGACGAAGCGAAGTCGCGCTTCCGCCTTGCGCCGCTGCAGCCTTGCGCCAACGGCTTCATTCTCGATTATATCGGCCCCTTGAGCCTGCGCGAGGTGACGAAGGGCGAGACGCGCGGCAAGCGGACCTTCGAGGAAAGCGGCTGGACCTGGAAATTCGACCATTCGATTTTCAACGGCCTACGCATGGGCAGCGACCACGCCGACATTTATGCGAACCTTGCCTGCAAGGGGGCGACGATGTTCGGCGTCGAGAGCAAGGATTACGAACCGGAAAAGCTCGCCTTCCTGCGCCAGCTTGCGCCGGAAAAACCGGCCTTCACGATTCCGGGCGCCCAGCACCACATCATGCTGGACCAGCCGCATGCCTTCGCCGCGGCGGTAGGCGCTGTCATGGCGCAGTGGTATGCCGAAGGGGCACTCGGGTGACGCTTGCCGTCACGCTGACCTTGCTGGCGGCAAGCCTCGCGGCGGCGGGATTCCTGACCTGGCTCGAACGCCGCCCGCCGGAGCCCGGCAAAGTGAGACTGCTGCCGACGACGCCTCTCATTTTCCTGGCGATCCTCGTCGCGATCGTGATGCTCGTTCACCTCGTGAACCTGATGGGCGTCCATACCGGCCGCTAGCTGAACCCGATACATGCGCAGGCCTGAACCGTTTCTTTTGAACTGTCGGCAGAACGGCGGCTGCCTAGTGCAGCCCGATCTCTTCGTCGTCTTCCTCGACCATGCTGGCATCGGCGCCGCGCAGCGTTTTCAGCACCGGATGGAAGATCGCGAAGGCGAGGATCAGCACCATGAGCGCCATGCCGAGCATGAACGGGGCGGCATGCAGCACATAGAAAAGCGGAATGCCGATCGCGGGATTGAGAATATGCCCCGTCGCCGCCGTGGAGCCGATGAGACCGGCGACCGCGCCCTGGTCCTTCAGCGAGACCGAGAGCGAGGCGCCCGCTGAAAGGCCCGAGCGCAGGAAGCCGAAGCCGAGGCCCGCCAACGCCAGCGCCGAAACGAGCACGCCATAAGACCCGCCAAAGACCAGCATGGCGAAGGAAACGATCATCGTGATCGCCCCCCAGCGGAGCAGGAACTGCACCGGCAGATCGAAGCGCTGGATAAGGCCGAGCTGGGCGACGAGGGTCGCCATGGCCATCGCCATCATGCCGACACTGACGAGCTGCGTCGCCTCCGAACCTTGCATGCCGAGTTCGGCCATCAGGTAGAAGGCGAAGAGCTGCATCATGATCGACTGGCTGAGACTGAGCACCACGCCGATGACGAGCCATGGCAGCACGTTCGGCGCGCGCCAGTTGAGCGCGGCGCGCTGTTCCTGCTTTTCGCTGAGAAGTTTTTTCGGCCGCGTGCGCTCCGGCAATAGAATCCAGATCGCCACGCCACTGACGAAGGCAAGAAGCCCGACCGCAAAGAACGGCGCGAGGATATGGATTTCCGCAAAGGCGGCGGCAACGCCCGGCCCCACCACCGTGCCGAGACCGAAGGCGGCGCCGATCTGCGCGATCGACCCCGCGCGTTCGGCCCGCGTCGTGCGGTCGGCGACATAGGCCTGGGAGGCGGGCATGGAGCCCGAGCCGAAAATGCCGAAGATCGCCCGCGCCCCCATGACGAGCGGAAACATCAACGCGACCGAAATCCACTGCTGGTATCCGGCAAGCAGCACGACGCCGACGAGCGAGGTCGAAATCGCAAACCCGAAAACCCCGATGAGGATGACGGGCTTTCGTCCCATCACGTCGCTACGCCTGCCCCAGAAGGTGCTGGTGAGCACCCAGAGCGCGGCGGAGAGCGAGAAGATCATCGTCGTCTCGAACTCGCTCATGCCGAGATCGGCGGCAATGGGCGGCAGCACCGCGAAGACGAGCGTCTGGCCCATGCCGACCGACAAAAGGCAGACGAAGAGAATGAGAAAGGCGCGCTTGCGCTCCTCCGGGGTCGTCCGGCGCGGAGATTCCTCCGGCGCGGGCGGCGGGGCCTGCACCGGCGCAGCTCTTGCCGCTGGGCGTGTGTCGTCGTCGGCGGGCATGGAATGAGGCGCCTTCCCGGAATCGGTCCCTCTTGCGGGAACTGCCCCTCCTTTACGTGAAACGAACGGCGCTTTCCAGCCGGTCCCTCGCAGAATTCTAGTCGGCTGCCACCCGCAAGGGCAGCACGCGGCGCGGACGATGCTTCGCATAGATCGACCGGACCCACAGGGTGCCCGGATGATCCGCCCATTCGGCGAACCAGGCCTCCACCCGCGCTGGACGCGGCGCGGGCAGTTCCATATCGGGATGGGACGGGCCGCAGGCCGGCGCGAGGAGCGCCGCGGCCGCGAGGTCGGCAATGCTGAAATGCTCGCCGATGAGATAACCGCCGCCCCCCGCCTGAGCGGCAACCCGGTCGAGGGCGGCGCGTATCGTATGCCGGGCAGTACCGAGATGCGCGCTGTCGATTTTCATCATCTGGCGCATCGCCGGACGGATGAGCGGCTGCATCGCGCGATAGGCAAGCCGCGTGAGGAGCGGCTTTTCCGATGCGAAAAGACGGCAGAGATAGGCCGGTTCCAGCAGCAGTTCCGCAAAAAGCGCGCGGCGGACGGCGGGTGCAACCTCTTCGTCGAAAAAAGCCTGGAGATCGAGCGCAGCCCGGCGCTGCGCGGCATCGGCCGGATAGAGCGGCGGCTCGGGATACTGCCCCTCCAGAACATTGATGATTTCGGCGGAGCCCGCGACCACAACACCGCCGATCCGCAGTACCGGCGTCGCCGACGCGCCTGCCAGCTTCCGCATCGCCGTCATGTGCGGGCCCGGCAGATAGGAAATGCGCCTGTGCGGCACGCCCTTGAAGTCAAGCGCCCAGCGCACCTTCTCGTTGTAGTGCGAATAGGGAAACTGATGCAGTTCGAGCCGTTCGCTGCCATCGCTCATGGTCCGACCTCCGGGCTGAGTGCCCATTATGCTACCGGCTTATCCAGAATGACCTAACGAAATACTCATCGAAAGAGGTGGCATTTGACAGGGCGGGTGCGCCAGCGGCCTACTCCTCGAAACGATATTGAAAACGAATACCGGGAGAAAAACGTGGAACTCGCATTCGGTGCGGCCGACGCCGCCTTTCGCGACGAGGTGCGGACCTTTCTCGACGAAAAGCTGACGCCGGAGCTGCGCGCCACCGGCCGTCGCATGACAAGCGTCTATGCCGATTACGAAACGACATTGGCCTGGCACAAGGCACTGTACGAAAAGGGCTGGGTGGCGCCTGCCTGGCCGGTCGAACATGGCGGCTGCGACTGGAGCGTGATCCAGCACTACATCTTTTCGAGCGAACTTGCAGCGGCGGGGGCCCCCTCGCTGTCGCCGATGGGACTCGGCATGTGCGGTCCGGTGCTGATCGGCTATGGCACGCCCGAACAGAAGGCTCACTACCTGCCGCGCATCCTCTCCGGCGAGGATTTCTGGTGTCAGGGATATTCGGAACCGGGCTCGGGCTCCGACCTTGCGAGCCTGCAGATGAGCGCGCGAGAAGACGGCGGCGACTTCATCTGTAACGGCCAGAAGATCTGGACGACGCATGCGAATTACGCGAACCGCATCTTCAATCTCGTGCGAACCTCGAAAGAGGATATTCCCCAGCGCGGCATCACATTCATCCTGATCGACATGGATACGCCCGGCGTGAAGGTTGAACCGCTCATCATGCTGTCCGGCGAGCACATCCAGAACCAGATATTCTTCACCGACGTGCGCGTGCCGAAGAGCAACGTCGTCGGCAAGGTCGGCGAAGGCTGGACGGTCGCGAAATATCTCATGCAGTTCGAGCGCGGCGGTCACGCCTATGCGCCGGGGCTGCATACGCGGCTCGACCGCATCCGCCGCATGGCCGGCATGGAGTCAGGCGACGGCAACGGACGCCTGATCGGCGACGAGAGCTTCGCGCGCAAGATCGCCGAAGCCGCCGCCGAAATCACCGCGCTCGAATATACCGAGCACCGCATCATGTCGGCGTTGAGCCATGGCGACGCGCCGGGCGCGGAAAGTTCGCTCCTGAAAACGCGCGGCACGGAACTGAGCCAGCGCCTGACGGAGCTCGCGCTGGAAGCCGTGGCGCATTACGCGCTGCCGTTCCAGCCGCACGCGACGGCGCCTGGCGGGCCAGTGCCGGACGCACCTTCCGTCACGCCGAACGAGACGCCGGTCGGGCCGGATTATTCCTGGCCCGTGACACCGAAATATCTCAACGACCGCGCGGGCTCGATCTATGCGGGCACGAACGAAATCCAGCGCAACATCATGGCAAAGGCCGTGCTCGGGCTCTAGCCGCGGCGCAGCCTGCGGATGCCGAGGAGCGAAAGCCAGACGAGACCGCCGAGAATACCTGCCGCGACGAGCACAGCGGCAACGAGCTGCGCTCGCATGCCGTGCAGCCGGTTGACGGTGAGCTGTTTCATCTGTTCATAGCCCGCCGGAACTTCAAGCGCGCCCACCGACGCGGCGTAGGCTTCGTATTCCCGCATCATCGCGGCGAAACGCTCGGGCTCGGCTTCCTTCATATCCTTCGTCTCGCCCGGATCGTCTGTAAGGTTGTAAAGATACCATTCGGTATCGCCATAGGGCGGCAGGTTGCGCATGAGTTTGTAGCCGTCTCGGAAGAGCGCGACATTGCCCGCCGCCTCCATGCCGACCGCATCCTCGTCCGAATAGGGGGACGCAACATCGCCGCGCAGCACCGGCAGAAGCGAACGCCCCGTCATCTCCTTCACCTGCCTGCCCGCGAACTCACGCGCAGGCGAAACGCCCGCAAGGTCGAGGATCGTCGGCGCGATGTCGGTGATGAAGCTGAAGCCGTGACGCGTGGCGGCCGGAACGCCCTCGCCCGCGACGATGAACGGCACACGAACGCCGCCCTCGCCCGCATAGAGCTTGAAGAAGGAGCCGGGCGCGCCATTGGCATTCGCGAATTCCGGACCGATGAACGCGAAGGTACCCTTCTCGCCCAGCCTGTCGAGATCGCGGCTGTAGCCGGCCCACCAGAGCCATTGCGCGAAACCCGGCGTCGCCAGCGGATCGTTCGGCTCCGGACCATTGTCCGAAAGAACAAAGAAGATCGTGTTGCCGTAGTCGCCGGTCTGCTTCAGATGTTCCACGAAGCGCCCGACATGATGATCCATCGCTTCGAGCATGCCCGCATGAACGGCCATATTCATCGCGCGGATTTCCCTCTCCTTAGCCGTCAGCGCATCCCATTCCTCGCGCCCCTCGGGCATGGGACCGAGCGCGGTATTCCCCGGCACGAGGCCGCGCTCCACCACGCCCTCGAACCGCGATTGCCGCAGCGCATGCCAACCCTTGTCGTAGACGCCGATATATTTGTCGACGAACGCGCGCGGCGCCTGCACCGGAATGTGATTTGCCTGGAAGGCGAGATAGGAGAAGAAGGGGCGATCGTCTGCCTCGCTCCCGTCGAGATATTCGATCGTCTTGTCGACGATGAACTTCGAAGAATAGAAGTCCTCCGGCAGATCGGCGGGCGCGCCATCCTCGAACCAGGGCGCATCGTCGTAGATCGGCAGATAGGGCCGCTTCTCCCAATTATCCGCACCCGACGCATCGAGCGCGAAGGAGCGGTCGAAGCCATGTGCGGGTGGCAGCATGTTCGGCTCTTCATGGCCGAGATGCCACTTGCCCGCCATCGTCGTGCGGTAACCCGCCGCCTGAAGACGGCTCGCCACGGTAACGACATCGTCCGCGAGATGACCGAGATAGCCAGGTTCGCCGCGATGCTCGCGGGGCAGGGATTCCGGCAGGTTGCCGACGCCGGCCAGATGACTGTCGACACCCGTCATCAGCATGGCGCGCGACGGCGCGCAGATGGGCGAGGCGTGGAAATTCGAAAACAGGGCGCCGCGCGCCGCCAGCGCATCGATGTTGGGCGTTGCGATCTCGCTGCCATAGGCGCCCAGGTCGCTGAAGCCGACATCGTCGATGAGGATGAGCACGATGTTGGGCCGTGCGTCCTGCGCCTCTGCCGGAAGCCCCGGCAACGCAAGAAGTGCGGCGGCAAGCGCCAGAACATGTGCGAGTTTCATTTTCCCTCCGGGGCGGCAGCAAGCTTCTTTATGGCACTTTAACTGCAATAACATCAAGCGCGGCGGAATGACCTTGCGGGGCGCGATCGGCCTGCTAACAATCCGGCATCGAAACCGATTTTCCGGAGCTTGCCCCATGAACCTCGACGAAGCGCTGAAGGCGCGGAAATCCGTGCGCGCCTTCAGGCCCGATCCTGTGCCGCTCGACCTCGTAAGGGAAATCCTCGAACTCGCCCGGCTCTCGCCCTCCGGCACCAATATCCAGCCCTGGAAAGTGCATGTTGTGGCGGGCGAGACGCGCCGCCGCCTCGAAGAAGAAGTGCTCGCGCATCGCGAAACGCGGCCGGCCGATGCGAGCGCCGAATTTCCGCGCACGTCCAAGCGCAAGGAGCCCTACACCACGCGCATGCGCACGCTCGGCAAGGCGATGTATGGCCTGCTCGGCATTCCGAAGGGCGACGAAGCCGCGAACTGGCACCAATGGGGCCGCAACTACCGGTTCTTCGACGCGCCGGTCGGTCTCATCTTCACGATCGACAAGGATCTCGATGCCATGAGTTTCCTCGACATCGGCATCTTCATGCAGTCGATCATGCTGGCGGCGAAATCGCGCGGGCTCGACACCTGCTCGCAAGGCGCCTGGAACAATTTCTGGACCGTGACACGGCGCGTTCTGAACGTGCCCGGCGATGAATACATCGTCTGCGGCATGTCGCTCGGCTATGCGGATGAAACGCAGGCTGTGAACACGCTCGTCGCCGAGCGCGAACCGCTGGAAAGCTTCGCGACGTTTCACGGATTTGCGTGAAAAGGTTCAGAAGCGCAGGCGGCCAAGCGGATGGACCGGCGCGGCGCGGGCGCCGGTCATCACGGCCTGGCCCGCCGGAAGCGAGCGATGGAAATTGAAGCCGTTCTGGATCACAACGATGGTCTGCCGGTTGCCGACGCCGCCGGTGAACCCGGCAAGCTCCAGCGGGCCCGCGAGACCGGCCGTTTCCGGGGCGCAGGCGCAATCCTCGCCCGCCCACGGGTCGATCCAGTGAGGGCCTGCCCCGCCCGCCAGCTCTTCGGGCGCCCAGGGATCGATCCAGCGCACTTCTTCCGCCGCCGCCGGCCCCGCAAGGCAAGCCAGAAACCCGGCCAGAATGAAAAGACGCGCGCCCATGACAACCCCGTCACTGTTTCATATTGAAACATAGGTCGGGATAGGGGCCAGTTCAACGCCGCAAATCCGCGGGATTCCGGGAGTTTGCCAAAATCCCCGTCGCGGCTATCCTCCCCGCCACAAGAAACCGACAAAAAGTCAGGGAGCACGACATGGCGGAATATAATCGCCCGCTTCCCTTGCCGACGCCCGAGACCCAGCATTTCTGGGCCGGCTGCCGCGAGGGAGAACTGAGACTGCAACGCTGCACGAGTTGCAAGGAAAGCTATTTCCCACCCCGCCCCTTCTGCCCGGCCTGCAGCTCACGCGAGGTCGAGGTCTACAGGGCCAGCGGCAAGGCAACGCTTTACAGCTACATCATCAATCACCGCCCGCGTCCCGACTTCGGCGACAAGCCGCATTCGATCGCGGTCGTCGAACTCGCCGAAGGGCCGCGCATGATGACGAACATCGTCGATTGCCCTCAGACGCCGGAAGCCCTCGTCCTCGACATGCCCCTCGAAGTGACCTTCGAGAAGGCGAATGACGAGATCAGCCTCCCCAAGTTCCGTCCCGCGAAAGGCTGAGCCGATGAAGCAGAAAACAGTGGCCGTCGTCGGCGCCGCCGAAACGACGGAAATGGGCAAGATCCCGAACACCTCGCAGCTGATGCTGCATGCGGACGCCGCCTTGAACGCAATGAGGGATGCGGGCCTCGCCGCGAAGGACATCGACGGCATCGCGACGGCGGGCGACAGCCCGGTCGAGGTTGCACACTATCTCGGCATCACGCCGACATGGGTCGACGGCACCAGCGTTGGCGGTTGTTCCTTCATGCTGCATGTCCGCCATGCGGCGGCGGCGATCAACGAAGGTCTCTGCAACACGGTGCTCATCACCCACGCGGAATCGGGCCGCTCGCGCGTCGGCGCACGACGCTTCAGCCGCGATCCGGCAAGCCAGCAGGGCCAGTTCGAAGTGCCCTACGGCATCACCAACCCGCCGACCATGTTCACCATTCCGGCGCTTCGCTACATGAAGCAATATGGCGTCACGGAAGAGGACATCGCCAATGTCGCCGTGGTGCAGCGCGAATGGGCGGCGATGAACCCGCGCGCCTCCTTCCGCGATCCGATCACGGTGGACGACGTCCTCAACTCGCGAAGGACTTCCCGCAGAAGCCCGTCTACATTCTCGGCACGGGCGAGAGCTGCGAGACGCCGATGATCAGCCAGATGGCGGATTTCACCACCTCCAGGGCCTTCCGCGTCTCGGGCAAGAAGGCTTTCGACGAGGCAGGCATCAAGCACGCCGACGTCGACCACCTGATGATCTACGATGCCTTCGCGCATCTGCCGGTCTACGGGCTCGAAGACCTCGGCTTCTGCGAGCGGGGCGAAGGCGCCGCCTTCATCCGCGAGGGCAATACGCGGCCGGGTGGCAGACTGCCGCTCAACACCAATGGCGGCGGCCTCTCCTACATGCATTCGGGCATGTACGGCATGTATGCGTTGCAGGAGAGCGTGCGTCAGATGAGGGGCACTGCGCCCGCGCAGGTGCCGGGAGCGAAAATCTCCATCGCGCATGGCGTCGGCGGCATGTTCGCCGCATCCGGCACCATCGTCTTCTCGAACGAAGCACTCTGAACCGAAGGAGGCCGGCATGGACCTTGCCAAACCCAGGATCGATGTCGGCCTCTTCACGACCAATCTCGAGCCCATGCTCGACTTCTGGCAGAACGAGATCGGACTGCCCTTCGACCACATGCTGCCGCTGGGCGGCGGCATGCGGCAGCACCGCCACGACCTTCTGGGTTCGGTGCTCAAGATCAACCATTCGCGAAACGAACTGCCGGTCGCGCCGCCTTCCGGTTATCGCGAATTGCTGATCGCCCGCGAAGGATTACCCGGCCCGAAACGGCTCGCCGATCCGGACGGCAACCGCGTGACGCTGGTGCCGCCGGGCGCTTACGGGATCGAGCGGATCGGCATCCGCCTCGGTGTGCGCGACGTGAACGCCCACCGGCGCTTCTACGCCGTGTCGCTCGGCCTGCCGGATGTGCCCGAACAGGGGGGCGACAGCTTTCTCTGCGGCGACAGCGTCATTCTTTTCGAGAAGGCGGATGACGCACAGCCCGACCCCCTCATGGAGGGACCGGGCTGGCGCTACATCACGATCCAGATCCGCGACGTGGACGAGGAACACGAACGCATCCTCTCCCGCGGCGGCCGCGAGGGCCGCGCACCGATGACGCTTGGCAAGGTCGCGCGCATCTCCTTCATCCTCGACCCGGACGGCAACTGGATCGAGATGTCGCAGCGCGCTTCGCTCGTCGGCACGCTGGACTGACAACACTCCCCCGCTGCGCTAGACTGCACAGAACGGCAACCGGCGAAGGTGCCCGCAAGAGGCGCCGCCCAGGGAGAGAACATGCTCAAGATCTATCACGCGAAAAATACGCGCTCCATCCGCATCGTCTGGCTCTGCGAGGAGCTCGGTATCCCCTATGAACTGAAGACGCTCAATTTCTCGCCCGAAGACCTTCAGTCCGACGCCTATCTGGCGGTCCATCCGCTCGGCAAGGTGCCGTCCATCGACGATGATGGGCTCATTCTGAACGAGTCCGGCGCCATCGCGCAGTACCTCCTCGCAAAGCACGGGAAAGGCCGCCTCGAGCCCAGGCCCGGCACCGCGGAACACGGGAAGTACCTGCACTGGTTCCATTTCGCGGAGGCGAGCTTCATGGTTCCCCTCGGCAACATCGCCCAGCATTCGTTCATCCGGCCCGAAGACAAGCGCATTCCGCAAGTCGCCGCCGAGGCGGTCGAAAGCGCAAAGAAGATGCTCGGCATTCTCGACAAGGAGCTCGCGGGCAAGGCGTTCATCTGCGGCAGCGATTTCACCGCCGCCGACATCATGCTCGGCTACTCGCTGCTGCTCGGCAAGATGTTCGGCCTGCTGACCGGCGAATACCCCAATGCAGCCGCTTATTTCGCCCGGCTCGCCGAACGCCCCGCCTTCCAGAAGGCGACGGCCTGAACAGGGAACGAGGGAGGCTTTCATGGGATACAAGACAATCGATGTGAAGCCGGTTTCCGGCGCACTTGGCGCCGAAATCGAGGGTGTTGACCTGTCGAAGGAGCTTTCCAACGAAACCTTCGACGACATTCACCAGGCCTTCCTCGACCATGTCGTGATCTTCTTCCGCGACCAGCACATCGGCCACGAACAGCACAAGGCGTTCGGCCGCCGCTTCGGCTCGCTCAACATCCACCCTTACGTGAAGGGCATGGACGGGCATCGCGAAATCATGCAGATCGTGAAGGAGCCGGAAGACCGCATCAACTTCGGCGGCGGCTGGCATTCCGACATGTCGTTTCTGGAGGAGCCGGCGCTCGGCTCGATCCTCTATGCGAAGGAAGTGCCTCCCTATGGCGGCGACACGCTCTGGGCGAACCAGTATCTCGCTTACGAAACGCTCTCGGACGGCATGAAGAAGATGCTGGAAGGCCTGAAGGCCATCCACACGGCAAAGGGAGAATACAGCGAGCGCGGCGCCTCCGCCCAGCGGCGCAAATCGATGAACGTGACGGTCGCGGGCGACGATACGCCCTCCTTCGAACATCCCGTCCTGCGCACCCATCCCGAGACGGGCCGCAAGGCCCTCTACGTCAATCCCGCCTTCACCGAGAAGTTTGTGGGAATGACGAAACGGGAAAGCCGTCCTCTTCTCGATTTTCTCTTCGAGCACTGCACGCAGGAACAGTTCACCTGCCGTTTCCGCTGGACAAAAAGCGCCATCGCCTTCTGGGACAACCGCGCTGCGCAGCACTTCGCCCTGAACGATTATCACGGCCACCGCCGCCACATGGAGCGCGTGACGGTGAACGGCGACCGGCCTTTCTGAGACATTCGCGTGGATTTGAGGCCAGGCGGGAGTCGCGATCCGCTATGATGACGGCGAACAGAGCGCGGAGTTCCCGGTAATGGAATCCATCTACTACGTCCTCACCTATGCTTGCCATCGCAAATGCAGGCACTGCTACGACACACGCTTTCGGCCTTATGTCCGGGACGAGCTGAAAGCGGTCGTCGGCGAAGGCATCGGCAATTATCGCCGCATCATCGCGAACCTGCCCGATACCATGACCTATCTCGATCCCGCGCATCCGAACGCCGACGGCACGCCGTCGGAGCGTATCGGCCGGATCATCATGGCGGGCGGCGAACTGCTGATCGACCCTGTACGCGAGGCGCTTTTTTACCCCGCGATGGAAGCCATACGCGAGAAGTATGGCGCCCGCGGTGCCCGGATCAGCATGCAGACGACGGGCGACGTCGTAACGCCGAAAATTCTCGACGAGCTTCGCGAGCGCGGCGTCTGGATGATCGCCGTGGCAAGCCTCGACGACTACCATGTCGGCATGGAGGGAACGAAGCGCGAGCCTTTCGTCGAAAAGCTGACGCATATGTTCGAGAGCGCCGGATTCTCGTCCGTGCCCGATCCCTCGAGCGGGCGCGATCACCTGACGGAAGACGGCCCCTTTTATGTGTTCTTCGGCGCGCAGCCGGGCAAATGGATATCCGAACTCTGGCCACGCGGCCGCGCTTGGGAGAACGGTCTGTCGACCGCGACGATGGACACGAATTTCTGTTCGCGCTGGTCCGGCGCGAAGAACTTTCTCAATCACGGGGTAGCGGGTTCGGAGGTTGCAATCGAGCCGAACGGCGATGTCTTTCCCTGCTGCCTGAAAACAAAACTGCCCATCGGCAATCTCGTCGAGGAACGGCTCGTCGATATTCTTGAGAGCCTGAAGGGTCATCCCGTCTTCGAAGCGCTGAACGCGGGCGACCCGTTGCATATGGGCGCGAGCATGGGCTGGACGGATGACGATTTCATCGCCGCCTCGCACACGGCGACGCCGCAAGGGAAACCCTACGCAAACCTCTGCATCGGTTGCGACCGCTTTCACGAGGAAATGCTGGGACCTGTGATCAGCGATTTGCGGCAGAGGCGGCTCGCCAGCGTCAATGCCGGATAGCCGCTCTTTCTCCCGGATCGGGCGTTACATCCAGCCTTATTCCGCAGGCACCTTCGCGTGGCGCGCCGCTGCCGCGTCAAGTCGCCGCTCGCGCCACCCTGCGACGATGAGATAGACGGTTGGAACCACGAAAAGCGTGAGCAGCGTCCCGAAGCTGATACCGCCGACGATGACGTAGCCGATCGACCGGCGGCTCTCCGCACCCGCTCCCGAGGCAAGCGCCAGCGGCACGGCGCCGAGCACCATGGCGCCCGTTGTCATGAGGATGGGACGCAGGCGAAGGCTCGACGCTTCGACAACGGCGTCGTAGATCGGCACGCCCTTCTCGCGGAGCTGATTGGAGAATTCGACGATCAGGATACCGTGCTTGCTGATAAGTCCCACCAGCGTGATCAGCCCAACCTGACTGTAGATGTTGAGGGTCGTGTTCGTGAGGAACAGCAGCATCAGCGCGCCGGCGATCGACAGCGGCACACTGACGAGAATGATGATCGGATCGACGAAGCTCTCGAACTGCGCCGCAAGAACGAGATAGATGAAGAGCAGTGCGAGGGCGAATGTGACCGCAATGGTCCCGGACGATTTCACAAACTCGCGAAGCTGCCCGGTGAGATCGGTTTGCGCGGTCGCCGGCAGAAGCCGCTGCGCCGTATCGTCCAGGAACGCAAGCGCTTCACCCATCGAATAGCCGGGGGCGAGCGACGCCGAAATAGTCGCGGAGCGAAGCTGGTTGAAATGATTGAGCGAATTCGGCGCGACCGTCTCCCTCACCTCGATGAGGTTCGACAGTTGAACCATTTCGCCCTTGCCGCCGCTCACGTAAATGTCGCGAATATCTGTCGGCGTCTGGCGTTCGTCGTCGGCCACCTGGACGATGACGTCATATTGCTTGCCGCCTTGCTCGTAACGTGTCACTTGCCGCCCGCCAAGCAGCGTCTCAAGCGTGCGCCCGACGGTCGCAACGCTGATCCCCAGGTCCACCACCTTGTCGCGATTGACCCTGATGTCGAGCTGCGGCTTCTGCAGCTTGAGGTTCGTATCCGGATTGACGAAGCCGGAGTGCTGCCGAACCTCGTCCATCATTGCATTCACGTAGCTCTCGAGTTCTTCGTAGGTGCCCGAGGCCTGGATGACGTATTCGATCGGCTGAGACCGGCCGCTCTGGCCGAGCGACGGCGGATTGACGGCGAAGGCCATGATGCCCGGTATTCTCCCGAGCTTCGGCTGCAGCTCGGCCACAATTTCTTGCTGCGAACGGCTGCGCTCCCCCCAGTGCACGAGGCGGGAGAAGGAGACAAGGTCGGTGATCTGCGGAAATCCCGAAACGACGAGGTATCCGGTCACCTCGGGAATATCGACAAGGAGCGTCTCGATCTGCTTCGCATAACGTCGCGAAAACTCAAGGGTCGCCCCTTGCGGCGCCTGCCCGACAATAAGCAACGTGCCACGATCCTCGAACGGCGCCAGCTCCTGCCGCAACATCGAGAAGAGACCGGCGCAGGAAAGCGCCAGCACGACGGCAATGCCGACGATCAGCTTGCGGCGGCCGAGCGCCCGGCCAAGCATGTTCTTGTAGCCAGCGTCGACTGCGTCCAGACGTTCGCGCAGCCAGCGCTGAAGGCGGCTTTCCTTCGTCTCGTGGCGAAGCAGCTTCGAACAGAGCATCGGCGTCAGTGTCAGCGCGATGAAGCCCGACACAACCACGGTCCCGGCAAGCGTGAGGGCGAACTCCAGGAAGAGCTTGCCCGTCCGTCCCTCGGCGAAACCAACAGGCGCGTAGACCGCGGCAAGCGTGAGCGTCATCGCGATGACCGCGAAGGTGATCTGCTTCGAACCGTCGATCGCGGCCTGGAAGGGCGCCTTCCCCTCTTCGATATGGCGATAGATATTCTCCAGCATCACGATCGCATCGTCCACGACGAGGCCGATCGCCAGCACCATCGCCAGCAAGGTCAGCGTGTTGATGCTGAAGCCGAGCACCAGCATGATGGCGAAGCTTGTGATGAGCGAGATCGGAATCGTGACGACGGGAATGAACGAGGCCCTGAGCGTCCGCAGGAAGACGAAGATCACAAGCACGACGAGGATGACCGCTTCGAAGATCGTCTCGTAGACGGAGTCGATCGACTCCGCGATAAAGATCGATGTATCGAAGCCGATGAAGGACGCCATGCCGATGGGCAGCGTCGGCGCAAGCTCATCGAGCGCCTTTCGCACATTCGCCGCGACTTCCAGCGGGTTGGCCGTCGCCTGTTTGATCACGCCAAGCGAGATCGAGGTCTCGCCGTTGTAGGTCGCCGCCCGGCGTTCGCTCGCCGCCGCCACCTCGACGCGCGCCACCTGACTGAGACGCACCTGGAAACCGTCCGTCTCCTTGACGACGATATTGCCGAACTCCGCCGGCGTCTGGAGCGCCGTCTTCGCCAGCACCGTGAATTCGCGGTCGAAGCTCTCGATGCGGCCCGAGGGAATTTCCGCGTTCTGTGCCCGCACCGCATCCTCGACATCCTGTACGGTGAGGCTGTAGGCAGCCAGCCGCTCACGGTCAATCCAGATACGCATCGAATATTCGCGCCCGCCGAAAATCGTCACCTGCGCAACGCCTGGCTGGTTTTGCAGCCGGTCGGTGACGATCCGGTCGAGATAGTCGGTGATCTCGAGACCCGACATGCGATCGCTCTTGAAGGCGATGTACATGATCGGCTGCGCGTCCGCCTCGACCTTGGCAATGATGGGTTCTTCGATCTCGTCCGGCAAAAACCCGCGCGCGCGGCCGACCCGGTCTCGCACGTCGCTCGCCGCAACATCGGGATCGGTTTCGAGCGTGAAGCGAGCCGTCACCTGGCTCTCCTCGGCGCGGCTCGTGGAGGAGAGAACCTCGATGCCCTCGATACCTGCCATCGAATCTTCGAGCGGCTGGGTCACCTCTCGTTCGATGACGGAAGCGCTCGCGCCGCGATAGGTGGTCGTCACCGTCACGACCGGTTCGTCGATCTCGGGATATTCGCGCACCGACAGCCGGTCATACGCGACAAGACCGATCAGCATCAGAATGAGGCTGACGACCGTCGCGAAAACAGGACGGCGGATGAAGAGCTCGGAAATATTCACGTCCCTTTTCCCTGCCTATTCAGCCGCGGCATCGCCATTCGCGATTTCGACCGGTGCACCGTTCTGAACCTTGAGCTGGCCGCTCACAATAACCCTGTCGCCATCCTCGACGCCCGACAGGATTTCGACTTCACCCGGCACGCGCGTCCCGATCGTCACGGGGCTCATCTTCGCGTGGCCGTCGACAACGACGAAGACAGCCTTCTCGCCGGTCGGCGTGGTCACGATCGAAGCTTCCGGCAGCATGATCGAGCTGCGCGTTTCGGTGACGATCTCGACACGGCCGAAAAGACCGGGCCGGAGTTTTCCATCGACGTTCTGAAGGACCGCCCGAACGCTGAGCGCCCGCCCCTCGACACTCACCACGGGATCGAGAGCGCTGATAACACCCTTGTAGTACTGCCCGGGCAACGCATCGAAGACGATGTTCACTTCCTGTCCCTTTCCAACTTCGGTCAGAAAGACCTCGGAGACGCGAAAGTCGATGCGAAGATTGTCCACGTCGGCCAGCGTTGTGATCGCATGTCCGGCGGTTATGTATTCGCCGAGGCTGACCTGCCGCAGCCCGATGATTCCGCTGAAAGGCGCCGTGATGGTTGCCTTTTGCAGAGCCGTTTCCGCCGCCGCGACTTCCGCCTCCGCCGACCTGAAGTCGTTGAGCGCTTCATCGCGCGCGCGCGCCGTGCCCGAACCTTGCTTCAACAGCCGTTCCGCACGTTGATAATTCGCACGCGTCAGCGTCAGCCGCGCCTCGGCCTGCATGAGGCGCGCCTTCAGATCCTTGTCGTCGAGCGCGATGATGAGATCGTCCTTTTCGACGCGTTCGCCATCCTCGAAATCGATGCGCGTGACAATGCCGGTGATCTCCGGACGAACGGTGATTGCCTGGTCGGCCTGCAGCGTGCCGAGCGCGGAGACCTGGATGTCCACGTCCTTCTTCTGCGCCTCGACCGCTTCGACCACAGGCATCGGCCGGTTATCCTGCTGCCCCTGCCCCATCACGACTCCATAAAGCCGGTAGACGAAAAGCGCCGCGAACGCCGCCAGAAGAACGGCGCCGAGAACGATCATCATGGTGCGGGGCGAAAGCGTCTTCAGGGACTGGATATCGAACTTCATGAATATCGCTCTTGGGTCTGCAGCCTGCCGGACGGTCCATGCGCCTGCCGGCCGGCGCCGGGCGCGAGGGAGGGGATCGGCGGCGTGGATGATCTGAAATAGGCCATTTAGCGCACAGCGAAAATGGCAATTTGCGAGCATGTCCCTAAGGATGCGGCAAAAATCGGTCGCAGCGGAACAACTCCGCGTGATGGGAAATGGGTGGCAATGGTGGGCGTGACAGGGATTGAACCTGTGACCCCTTCGATGTCAACGAAGTGCTCTCCCGCTGAGCTACACGCCCATTGCCTTTGGGAGGGTCCGGACGCCTCGGGCGCCCGCCGGACGCAAGCGGCCGGAGGCCGTTCGTATATCTAGGATGAACCGCAAAGACAAGCCGGAAACAGCGGCCTGGAACGGGAGAGAGAGGCTCTCAAGCCGCGGCCATCAGCCGGTCGACCTCGGCCACAAGCTCGCGCAGGTGAAAGGGCTTGGAAAGCACCTTCGCCTCGCGGGGGGTGGCAACCTCGGGATTGAGCGCGACAGCGGCAAAGCCGGTGATGAACATGATCTTGAGCGTCGGATCGAGCTCCGCCGCCAGCCGGGCAAGTTCAATCCCGTCCATTTCCGGCATCACGATGTCCGTCAGCAGAATGTCGAAAACATCTTCCTTCAGGCAGTCATGGGCCTCGTCGCCCTTGCCGCAGGGCACGACCTCATGCCCTGCGTTCTCAAGCGCCTTGGCCAGAAACCGGCGCATGGATTCATCGTCTTCCGCAAGGAGAATTCGTGCCATTTGCCCAGCCCGATAATCGTTGTATTTGCCCGTTTTCTGCGGTTTCACGGCGGCCCCGGCCGCCCGCGAATCCGTGAAGGAACATTAGGACGCGAAGAGTAAACAGGATGTGAAGCGCGAGTGGAATGACGCACATTTCGGCCCTGTCTCCATGGGTGCAGGTCCGGCGCGCCCTGCGGGGGCGGGGCCGGGCATCGTCGACTCTCCGTCCTGTCGCTCCCCGCGCCTCAAGCGTGCTATGTTTTTGTGTGCGCTCCAGCGCTGGCAGGTAAATGGCGACAAGGCAGGCAGCGACCCCGTCCGATGGATCTGGCCCCCGAGACAACCGCAGACGACACGACGCCCGGCAGCGCGGCTTTCGGGGACGATGAAGCCGGCCTTTTCGAACAGCCAATCATCGTTGAACGCCCCGTCACGCAGCGGATTCCCTTCGTTTTCAGTTCGCCGCATAGCGGTCGCTGCTATCCGGAATCCTTCGTGAAGGGCTCAAATCTTGACCCGGTTACGCTGCGCCGCTCGGAGGATTGCTTCGTCGAGGAAATATTCGGCGGTGCCGTGGCGCTGGGCGCCCCACTCCTGCAGGCGCGATTCCCCCGCGCCTTTCTCGACGCGAATCGCGAGCCCTATGAACTCGATCCCACCATGTTCGCGGAGCCGCTGCCGCCACATGTGAACACCCGCTCGCTCCGCGTCGCCGGCGGCCTCGGCACCATCGCGCGCGTGGTCGCCGATTCGGCGGAGATTTACCGTGAGCCCCTCGCCTATGCCGTCGCCGAGCGGCGCATTGCGCACCTCTACATGCCGTTTCACGAAGCGCTCAGGGAACTGCTGGAGCGGACGCTCAAGACCTTCGGTTGCGCAGTGCTGATCGACTGCCACTCCATGCCGTCTGTCGGCGGCCCCGCGGATGAAGACAACGGCTTCGACCGGCCCGACATCGTGCTCGGGGACCGCTATGGCACGTCCTGCGCCGCCGCGGTCACGGCCGAGGCCGAGCGCATCCTGAACCGCCTCGGTTATAGCGTTGTCCGCAACAACCCTTACGCGGGCGGCTTCAACACCGAGCATTATGGCCACCCCGCGCAAGGGCTCCACGCCCTGCAGATCGAACTCAACCGCGCGCTCTACATGGACGAGTTGCGGCTTGAACGCTCCAGGAATTTCTCGCGGGTGCAGGACGATATGGCGGCATTCGCGGCCGGGATGGCCGAGCGTGACTGGTCTGGCCTCGGAGCCGGCATGCGCGGCGCGGCGTTCTGAAAAGCCTGATCCTCCGGCCGCTTTTCCGGGCAGGCAAAAAAAGGGGCCCTGGCGAACCAGGGCCCAAGTTTAGGGAGGAAACGCCCAGGAAGGGCTGCGGCAGAGGGAGAAAGTCTCAACCAATGCCGCGATGCACAAGATGACATTGCGCTGCACACAAATCAAGGCCGTATCCGGAATTTTTTTGCGCAGCGCAGCAAAAAGTTTTTCAGCCTAACTTATTGGCATATCGCGATTTTTTTAGACAAAAGCAGGGCTCGACCTGCTGAAATGTGCGGCGCAACACCGCGCCCTCCGAAGCCCTTTGAACACGCCCGGCCCCAAACCCCGCGGCGGCCGCCGCAAATCGGCGCCCGGCACCCAAAAGGTTTTTTAAGGTCTTGCCGCGAAGATGGTCCCGTTATCGACTGCGGGAACGGGGTTTATGGCTAAGTATCGCGACGATCGCTCACCGGCGGCACGGCGCTTCATTCTCGGCGCTGCGGCTTGCGGCATGCTGGCGCTGGCGACCGGCGCCTATGCCGCGCAGAGCCCCGAACCGGTTGCGGCCGGCAACGCCGATCCCTCGACGCTCTGCGAGGACGCGGCGATCCACCACGAGCATATGAACGGCCTGCCCCGCGCCCTTCTGGCCGCCGTTGCCATGGCCGAATCCGGCCGCTACGACCGCAAGACGCGCCAGGCCCGCGCCTGGCCCTGGACGATCAACGCAGAGGGCCGCGCCTATTATTTCAAGACGAAGGCCGAAGCCGTCGCAACGACACGGCGCCTCCTCGCCACCGGCATGCGCTCGATCGATGTCGGCTGCATGCAGGTGAACCTGCGCTATCACCCCGACGCGTTCGCCAGCCTTGAAGACGGCTTCGATCCGATGACGAATGTCGCGTATGGTGCCGACTTCCTGACGCGCCTCTACGACCGCTCGGGCTCGTGGCCGGAAGCTGTCGCGCATTATCATTCCCAGACCGAAGCGCGCGGCGACCGCTATTTCGCCCGCGTGATCCGCATCTGGCAGAACGAACGCGAGCGCGTCGTAAACCGCTCCATCGCAGCACTCCAGCCCCGGATCGACCTGACCGGCGTCCTGAAACCCGCCATCGGCCATGGCGTCAGGATCGTTCCTGTGCGAGAAGAGACCGTGGCGGCAGTCGCATACCGGCCAGCGCCCAAGGTGCTCGATGCCATGCCGGAACAAGGCGTTCGCGAAACGGCGAGCGCGGCCGTCGGCCTCAGGCTTTCGATCGCCGAAGGCGACGTGGAAACGGAAGTCGCCGCGACCGGACGCCCGGCGCCGCGCGTGCTCGAGCCGCTGCCCGCTTCGGTCAGCCCGACACTTGTCGCGGAAGCGTCGCTGCCCGGCGCGTAGGATCGGGCGAATGAAGAGCACCAAAGCGGGGGACACGGATGTTCGGCACGACATTGAAGGACCTTGCTGAGGCGCTCAACGGTTCAGCCCTCTGGCAGATCGTCGACATTCTCTCCGCCCTCTTCATCGTGGGCATCGGCTGCGTGGTGCTCGCCATCGCCGCGCTTTATGTCGTCGACAGCATCCAGACAAAACATGCCGTGCGCCGCAACTATCCGGTGATCGGCCGCTTCCGTTACATATTCGAAGCGCTCGGCGAATATTTCCGGCAGTACTTCTTTGCGATGGATCGCGAAGAGCTTCCCTTCAATCGCGCGCAGCGCGCCTGGGTCTATCGCGCGGCGAAAGGTGTCGACACCACGGTCGCATTCGGCTCGACGCGCGACCTGCGCCCGGCGGGAACGGTCATCTTCGCAAACTGCCCCTTCCCCACGCTCGACGAAAACGCCACCGACACGGCGATTGTCGAAATCGGACCCTATGCGCGCATGCCTTATCGCACCGCATCGATCTACAACATTTCCGGCATGAGCTTCGGCGCAATCTCGAAGCCCGCCGTGCTTGCCCTCTCCAACGGCGCGCGCATGGCCGGCGTCTGGCTCAACACCGGCGAAGGCGGACTTTCTCCTTTCCATCTCGAAGGCGGCGCCGACATCGTCTTCCAGATCGGCACTGCGAAATACGGTTGCCGCGACGAGACCGGCGCCCTCTCGGATGACAAGCTCAAGGCACTCGCCGCCATCGAACAGATCCGCATGTTCGAAATCAAACTCAGCCAGGGTGCAAAGCCAGGCAAGGGCGGCATCCTGCCCGGCGCGAAAGTGACGCGCGAAATCGCAAGCATTCGCGGCATTCCGGAAGGCTCGGATTCGATCAGCCCCAACCGTCATCCCGAAGTAGACGACATTTCCGACCTGCTCGACTTCGTGAGCCATGTGCGTGAGGTGACGGGAAAGCCCGTCGGCTTCAAGCTCGTCCTCGGCGCTTACGGCTGGCTCGACGATCTCTGCGAGGAAATCAACGCGCGCGGGATCGAGCACGCGCCGGATTTCATCACGGTGGACAGCGCGGATGGCGGCACCGGCGCGGCGCCCATGCCCCTCATCGACTATGTGGGATTGCCAATCTGGGAAAGCCTGCCGATGCTGTGCGATACGCTGGAGCGTCACAAGCTGAAATCCCGCATCCGCGTCAATGCAAGCGGCAAGCTCATCACACCGGCGGAAGTCGCATGGGCGCTCTGCGTCGGCGCGGACTTCATATGCTCCGCACGCGGATACATGTTCGCACTCGGCTGCATCCAGGCGCTTCAGTGCAACAAGAACACCTGCCCGACGGGCATCACCACACACAACAAGCGCTTGCAGCGCGGGCTCGACGTGACCGACAAGGCAGAACGCGTGCGCCGCTATGCCGAACGCGTGAAGCAGGAGGTCTGCGTCATCGCGCATTCTTGCGGCGTGACGGAACCGCGCAAGCTGAAGCGCACGCATGCCCGTATCATGGGACCGGAAGGCGTGTCCCTGTCGCTCGCCGACTATTACGCACGATGGAACGCGATTTCGGAGTTGCCGTCGCAAAACGGCATCGGACGCCCGCGCTTCCAGGGAAAGGCCGACGTCGCCTGACGCGGATCGCGACGGCACGAGATCGCCGGCCGCCTATCCCGGAACGACCATCCTGAGGAACTGCGTGCCGCGCTCGATCGTCTGCGGCAGGAAACCCCGGTCGTCGCCATCGACCTCGACGGCAAGTCCCTCCGGCCCCGGAACATCGATGCGGCGCGCCGGCAGAACCTCGACGCTCGCCAGGCGCTGCACGATCCCGAGCCCCAGCGCGGCGAGATAAACCGCAAAGGCGAGGCGCGAAGGCTTCTTGAACAAGAAGAGCGTGAGGCCCGGATGCGTTATGTCGGCATCGGGCGCGAGCACGAAAGGCCCCGCATAGTGGCGGCCATTGGTGACGATGGCCCAGGCGGCGCGCTTCTCGCGACCGTCGACGACGAGACGAATGTCGTGCGCGGGCCCGCGCATCCATGTCCTGACGCCCGACCAGATGAAAGCGCCCTTGCCCCATAGACGCTTCAGCTTCGGATCGATGCCGTGGACGATCTCGCCATCGAAACCGATACCGGCCATCATGAGAAAAATCTCGTTCTGGACGAGACCCGTTCCGATGAGTTCCGCCGGGCCTCCGAGCAGCATCGACGCCACATCCTCCGCCCTCAGAGGAAGTCCGATCTCGATGGCCAGAACATTCGCCGTACCAAGCGGCACGATGCCGAGCGGCACGCCCTGCCCGAGCAATCCGCGCGCGACTTCGTTGATCGTGCCATCGCCGCCTGCGGCCACAATGACATCCGCATGGCCCGCGCGGGCGGCAGCGCGAGCGAGCTGCGTCGCATGACCCGCAGCCTCGGTGAGCTCGATCGTCACATCTGCACCGGCAGCGCGCAGGCGCCCGACGACGTCATCCAGCAGGTGACGCTTACGCTTGCCGGCGGTCGGATTGAGAATGATGTGAATGAAGCGGCGAAGCGCCAAAGCGGGGATATCCGGAGGCTGTTGTCACACGAATGTCATCGAAACGTCACATACCTCAGCGGCTGCGACGACCGATTAGCCGAGAAAAGTAATCCCCGGTCAACCGCGATCCTCGATCCGGTCGAGAATCGCGATGGCTGCGGCCGAGAGGATGAACGCAATCGCCATGGTGACGACGGTATGCGAAAAATAATGTTGTCCCCGGGCCATTTGATAGAGGCCGAGCACCCATCCGCCCGCGAGGCCCGGCATCAGATAACGCCAGGAGAGGCGCGCATGGAGGGGTGCCATGACACGAATACCGAGAAGGCCGAATCCGGCCGAGGCATGTCCCGCCGGCCAGCAGCGCAGATGCTCATTGGACGGAACGAGAGCGAAGAGACGATCCCAGATCGCGACATGCGCATAAGGACCGGCGAAGACGGTTTCCTGCACCGGACACGAAACGCCGGTCGACTTCTTGACGAGGCCGACGAGAAGCGCCGTGAACCCGAGAACGAGAAGACCCGTCAGGAGACGCGTGTCGAAAGGCCGCCAGCGCTTCGCGACGCCGCGCCACGCGAGCCAAAGGACCGAAACCGCACTCGCCGCGACGAGAAGTATCTTCGGACCGCGATAGAGAAGCCAGTACGCCGCGCCCCTGTCTTCGGGCGGGAAAAACCACGAGCCCGTTTCCGCGTCGAAAAAGAGCGCCGCGAGGCGGAAATCGAGCGCATGCACCGGCGGCCAGAGCGCCAGGATCGCAATGGCGGCAATCGAGAAGACGACCTCTGGCGACCGCAGGAAATTGCGGTGCGAGGCCCCGGCAAGAATGGTGCTCACGGGCGGGCCATGGGGGCTGGGAGGTGTGAGCCCGCCGCGTGAGCCATGGTCGCGCCTGTACGGCAGGACGCGAACACATCGAGATCGGCCTGATAGACGTCGGTGCGGACACCGAACATCCCAAGCACGGAATGGAAAAGATTGTCGTGGCTGTATTCCGCGTCCGCCCCATCGCGCACGCAAGCCATGTCGAGCGCGGATGCCGCGCGGTATCCGCGCGAGGTCCAGAACAGCATGGGCACATGCTTTTGTGTGTCGGGCGCGAATGTGTAGGGCATGCCATGGAGATACATGCCGCCCTCGCCGAGCGACTCGCCATGATCCGAGGCGTAGAGCAAGGCGGTGTCGAAGCGATCCGACGCCTCCGCGAGGACGTCGATCGCTTCCGACAGGATGCGGTCCGTATAAAGGATCGAATCGTCATAGGCGTTGACGATCTCCTCGCGCGAGCAGGACTGAAGCTGGTTCGTGTCGCAAGTCGGCTTGAAGACGCGGTAGTCGTCGGTATAGCGCTTGAAATAGGAAGGACCGTGACTGCCGATCTGGTGCAGCACGACGACAAGGTCGCGGTCGTTTGCCGCGAGCGCGCCCCGAAGCTGTTCGACCAGAAGATCGTCCAGACAATCTCCGCCGTCGCAGTACTGCTTGTCGTTGAGGCTCCAGGTGGTCTCGGTCGGCACGCGCGCGCAAACGCCCTTGCAGCTTGAATTGTTTTCGAGCCAGAGCACGTCGACATCGGCGCGGACGAGGATGTCGAGCAGGTTCTCGCGCGATTGCGCCTTCGTCACCGAATAATGCGACCGGTCGAGGTCGGAAAACATGCAGGGCACGGATTCGGCCGTCGACGTGCCGCAGGAACGAACTTCGCCGAAGCTTACCACGCCGCGCTTTGCGAGTTCGGGATTGGTATCGCGCTCATAGCCATTAAGCGAGAAGTGATCGGCGCGCGCCGTCTCGCCGACGACAAACACCAGGACGGTCTTCTTGCTATCCGTGCTTATCGGTATCGGCCCGCGATCCACCCGCGCCGCGATGCGCTCGAACGGTACCGCTATCCCCTCGGGAATGGCTGTCGCATAACGCACGGAAGCGTAGATGGCGGCGGAAGGATTGATCATGAAGCGCACTTCGCGGTGCCCGCGCACCAGAACCGCATAATCCTGGAAGAAGGAAGCCGCGACGAGGCCGACAAGGGCAAGGCTGCCGAGGACCGTGCCCCCGCGGAAGAGAGCCTCGCGCCGCCAGCTCGACAGGCGAAGCGGAACGGCGGCGATGGCGAGTGCCGGGAGGACGCCGAAAAAGGCCATGTGAACCAGAAAGTGGACGTTCATCAGATCGCCGATTTCGCGCGTATCCGTCTCGATCACATTGGCGATCATGTTCCTGTCCATCAGCGTACCGTAGGCGGCGGCAAAGCAGGACACGGCAGCAGCCGTGACAACGGCGAGAACGAGGACGGGTTTCAGGACACGCGGAAAGGCGAAGGGCTGAAGGACCAGATTGAAGGCGATGGCGAGGAACAGGCCGACCGATGCCAGGAAGGCAAGATCGTGCAGCGAGCGGCCCGGCCACCAGCCGAGCACCGCCGACCACATCTGTTCGTTATAGAAGACCACGAGCAGCGCCGAGACGGCGAAGGTCAAGGCCAGCGGATGCATGGATGGCAGCCGCAACGAGCCGAACCGCTGCAGAAGGGTCTTGAGAAGATTCAAAAAGGGCATCCGGATTCCTGACGGCAGTTCACGCGCGACGGCGTTTCATGCGCATGGCCGGGCTCTGTTCCCCAGCCCGGTCCGTGGAATTCACCGGAGCCGGCTTACATCAACCTTACGGAGAGGGGGGTGCGACATTTTCAGGCAGGCGAAGGGTAAACACGGCGCCTCGGCCGGGCTCCCGCCCGACGTCGATGCCGCCGCCATGAACGGCGGCAATGCGCTGCGCTATGGAAAGTCCAAGGCCCGCACCATTATAGGCGCCCGGCTTGACGCGCACGAAACGGTCGAAGATGCGCGACGCATCGGCGGGAGCGACACCCGGGCCGCTGTCGACGACGGCAAGGCTCGCATCCGCCCCCACCCTGATTTCGACGCTCGAGCCGCGAGGCGTGTGGGCAAGCGCGTTTTCGACCAGATTGCGAAGCGCGAGCGCCAGGAAGTCACCGTTCCCGCGGACAGGGACGGAACCGCCCTCGCCCGTGAGTTCGATGGACTTGCCCGCCGCGAGCGCCGCCGGCCCAAGCTGCTGCGCGACGGCAAGGGCAACGCCGTGCAGGTCCGCCTCCTCGCCCGGCCGCAATGCCAGATTGTCGACCTGCGCGAGGCGGAGAAGCTGCGAGACGAGGCGCTCGATATCGCCAAGCTCCTCGATCAGTTGCGGGACTTCATCGAGGCTCGCAAGCGTTTCGATATTCGCCTTGAGCACGGCGAGCGGCGTCCTGAGTTCATGCGCGGCATTGGCCGTGAACTCGCGTTCGCGCCGGTAGCCCGCCTCGATGCGCTGGAGCGAGCCGTTCACCGCCTGCACGAGCGGCACGATCTCGGAGGGAATGTCTTCTTCCGGCAATCGCCGGTCGAGCGACGTTGGCCCGATGTTTCGCGCCAGGAATGAGAGCCGCCGGACGGGCGCCAGCGACTGACGAACCGTCCAGACCGTGACGGCGACGATGCCAAGGACGAGCACCAGCAGAAAGGCCCAGGATTGTTCGAGGAACTCCTCGACGAGCGAGTCGGCAAGCACATCGGGATGGACCGAGCCCTGCGCGACCTGGAGATAGAGCGGCGGCTGCGCGCCCGCGAGCCGCACGGTGATGCCATAATAGGAACCGCGTCCCGAGAAATGGATCTGGCTGAAATAGGGATCCTCGCCCGCCGCAGGAACCGGTGCGAGCGGCGCGCCGATGTCGTGCGAGCCGGCAAGCACGCGGCTTTCCGCGTCGAGGATGAGATAGACATATTGGCGGTCGGGGCGGCTGTAGCCTTCCTCCAGCGCATCGGGCAGGTCGATGCGGGGGCGGCCATCCGCTCCGATGCTCGTATGGGCGGCAAGATCGGCGGCCTGCGCCGCGAGCGCCCGGTCGCGCAGCGAATCCCGCTCGAACAGATACTGGACCTCCAGAATCGCAAACAGCAGCAGAAAACTCGCTGCCACGATCGCGAGCATGCGCCGCGTGAGGCGCGCCGCGAGCGAGCGCGAGGCGAGGTAGCGGAGGCGCTTCATGCGGCGGCACTCAACAGATAGCCGATGCCGCGCAGCGTATGGACCTCGACATCGGCCCCCGCATCGCCGAGGCGTTTGCGCAGGCGATGAACCGCGACCTCGATGGAGTTGGACGACACATCGTCGCCGAAGGCATAGAGGCTTTCCTCAATTGCATCCTTCGGCACGACGCGCCCCTGACGGCGAAGCAGGATTTCGAGGAGGTCCGTTTCGCGCCGGGAAAAGGAAGTGGGCGCGCCACCGACCGAAACCTCGCGCGCGACGGTATCGAATTCGACATTGCCGGCCACGAGCATGCGGCCGAGCGCCTGGCCCGGACGCCGCAGAAGGGCGCGGAGCCGCGCGACGAGTTCCTCCATCGCGAAGGGCTTGAGAAGATAATCGTCCGCACCCGCATTGAGGCCTTCGACACGGGCTTCGAGCGCGTCGCGCGCCGTCAGCACGAGGACAGGCAACTCGCTTCCCGCCCGCCGCTGCGCGGCGAGAAACTCAAGCCCGTCTCCGTCGGGCAGGCCGAGATCGAGAATGACGATGTCGTAGCGCGCGGCACCGAGCGCCGCCTGCGCCCCTTCGAGGTCATGGCAGATGTCGGCGGCAAAGCCTGCCTTTTCGCAGCCCCTGGCGACCAGTGCCGCGAGGCGGCGGTTATCCTCGACGATCAGAATACGCATGCGATCAATCTATCACAGGAAAAGAACCGCCCACACAAGGACTTAGCGGACGGAACGCCGCAGAGCCCCGGCGGGCATTGTCACATAAGTGTCATCGTAACGTCACGATACCTTGTTGCAGCGCACCCATATTTCCGGCGTGACAGAAGACCGGAAAACGATTCGCAGAACCCGCGCCGCTCGCGAGCGGCGCGATGAAAGATCGGGCACATGACACTGTTCGATACGAGCTTGTTCGACAACGCCCGCGCCCCGGCGGAAGAGAGGCCCGCCAGGGCCGCGAAGAAGGCCCGCAAGGAAGCCGCCCGCGCCAAGGCGAGGCGGAACGGGCTCGACGAGAGATTGCTGGGGCCCCGCCCGAAGCACCGCCGGCAGCACAGGACGCTCTTCCTTTCCGACATTCATCTGGGCACGCCCGGCTGCAAGGCCGAACTCCTGCTCGACTTCTTGCGCCATAACGACGCCGAGACTTTCTACCTTGTCGGCGACATCATCGACGGCTGGCGCATCAAGCGCTCCTGGTACTGGAACGCGGCACACAATGCCGTCGTGCAGGAACTGCTGCGCAAGGCGCGCAAGGGCGCGGCCATCATCTATGTGCCCGGCAACCACGACGAGGCGCTGCGCGACTATACCGGACTCAACTTCGGCGGCGTCGACGTGATCGGCGAAGCGATCCACGAGACGGCGGACGGGCGGCAGTTCCTCGTCATCCATGGCGACCAGTTCGACAGCGTC
>PHEF01000129.1 GCA_002842875.1 Alphaproteobacteria bacterium HGW-Alphaproteobacteria-3
AGCCAGCCAGCGACGATGTCCTCGCCCCGGTGCCCCGCCTCGAAGATGCGCAGGGTTTTCGGGGCGAACTCCTGATCCTCGTCTTTTGGGACCGCCAGAAAGTCATACTGGATCTGGCGCAGACAATCGCGCCCAAGACCTGAGGAACTGACATAGGTGCGTGGTCGTTCGCTGCGGTTGCGGGCGACAAGGGCTAGGTCGATGGCGGCCGAGACGGCTGAGGCGATGGTGGCTGGCGGCGTGGCGTGGTCATAGAGGCAGCCTGAGCCATGATTCAGGTCGATCATTTGTCGCGCTCCCAGAACCCACCGGCCTGCGCGATGCAGGTCAGCTTGTGAAACTGGGCGTCCGTCAGCCGGGCGCTGTCGCCGAACCGCGCGAGCTTCTCGCGGAGGCTGTCGCAGAACTCGATCTCGAAGTCGGTGACGGCGTTCTCGGTGGCCGCCTCGAGCAGAGGTTTCCAGCTGGAGGACACGCTGTCGTCGTTCAGGTCGATCATGACCGTGCCCTCCGACGCTTGCCGACGGCGACGGGATGACGGTCTCCGGTCCTCCCGCGGCAATATTCGAGGAAACCGGGCGCATTCAGATTCTCGCGCTGCGTGCCCCAAGCGAGGTTGTCGGCGCGATTGTTCGCGGCGTTTTCGTCGAGATGCATGACGACGGCGCCGTCGAATGGCGCGGGTCCGTGGAAGGCTTCCGCGACGAGCCTGGCGACCTTGTAGGTCGTTCCGCGCACCACGATGATGAAGCGGGCATCCTGCTTGTTCCACACGCCGAAGGTCGGCGTGCCCCCGTAGGATCGCTCGCCGCCCTTGGGCATCGGACCGCGATAGGGCGCGAGCATCACGCGCCCCTCGCTGCTCACCAGCACGTCGGGGACACTTGGGACGGTTCTCCAGATTTCACCGTTGGTCATTTCGCCCTCCGACTAGAATGGCAGAGGATCGTCGAGGACCGTGCCGGTGCGCTCCCTGATCGCCCCCTGCGCCAGCATGCTGTCGACGTAGCCGGTCACCGCCGCCTCGATCAGGCGGTCGATGTCGGCGGCGGTGCGGTGAAAGAAGGGCTCCATCAGCCCTAGGTCGGTCAGGGCCTCGGCGAAGAGCATCCGCGCGTCGCGGATCGCACGGCCTTCGCGGGCGGTCTTGTCGATCATGCCATTGTTCCTTTGGGCAATTGCGCTGCCTGCGTCCTGACAGCGGAGCGAGCAGAAGCGGTGATAGGGAAAGCGGTCGTGCTGAAGCCGGTGGACGTAGCCGAAGCCGCGGGCTTCCCGCGCGCAGACAGCGCAGATCGTGCTCCCGGGGCTCCGCCCGTTCGCGGCTGAAACGCTTCCCCGGAGCGTTTCCGAGACGCCGCTCACCCAAGCAAGAGCATGGCGACCCTGTCCTCTTGCGGCCAGTCCTCCCGGTGCAGGCGTTCCGACTGCAGGACGATCCAGCGCGAGATGGCGTTGACCGCCATCGCCTCGAGGTCGCCGAGGGTAAGGCTTGCGATGGGTTGGTGCAGTTTTCCTCGGGCCTCGAGCCATTTTCCGATCTCCAGTGCGGCGGCGCGCGTCATATGCGCCTGCCATTCATCCGGGGTCATGGGCCGGTTTCCCGGCCCAGCCTCACCTGGTTCGACGGTTGGTGATCGTGCCGACCCACCTGACCGTCGCGTCCGTCGTGCCTCAGCCATTGAGCCACGCGGGCATTGCGGGTGCTCCCGGTGAAGCGGGCGCAGGTGCCTGCGGTGCGGGCGGGGCTGCGGGGGCAGTCTGCGCCCCCCAGGCGGGCGCGGGTGCGGCGGCGGGCTGCGGTGCCGCGCCCCAGTTCGGAGCTGCGGGCGACGGTTGCGCCGCACCCCATGCCGGTGCCGGGGCTTGCCAGCCCGGTGCCGCGACGCTCGGGGCTTTGCGCGGCGGGGCGTTGACGGGATCTGGCGGGACGGTTTCACCGCGCATGATCGCGGCATGTTGCGGCTCGTCGGGCAGAACGACGTTCGCGATGCGGTTCTGGTCACGGTACTGCGGGTTGGAGGCAGGCTCGACCATGATGCGGGCGGCGAAAATGATGCCTTCCAGATGCCGCAGACCAGGCAGAACCCGCTTGGCCTTGGCGCCGAGGCTTTCGTCCCTGGGATCAAGGCCAAGGGCGCTGTCGACGATGGCGCGAAAGGTGGATTTCGAGATTTTCCAGCCGATGGACTGGCCTTTCTCGTCCAGCTTGCCACCCGCCACGGTGAAACTCTGCCAGAACTTGCGCCGGGCATGGGGGCCATCGACCACGGTGAATTCGCAATCGAGCATGCGCGCATCGCTGGATTGCGATGCCTTCAGCAGCCCGGCATCCGCCGGGGTCGCGCCGTTCACGCCGCCGGGGCGAATGGTCAGGCGCACCTTGGCAAAGGTGCCGTCGGGGATCAGTTCGCCGATGGGGGCCATCTGCGGCTGGGCGTCGTTCAGATCGTAGCTCATGACATGTGTCCTTTCAGGATCAGGAGGAGAAGGCGGGATAGGCGTTGGTGCGGCCGTCGATGCGGGCGAGCAGCGCGCCCAAATCAGGCGGTTCGGTCATATCCAGACGGCCGGAGCGGTCCTTGGCCGGAAGGCCCCAGGGGTTGCCGGATTTGCAGACGAGGCGACGTTCGGTGGCAGTCTCGTCCAGCACCCAGCTGCCTTCGGCGTCGCGGGCGAACAGCTGCATCGAGACCACCTGGTCCACGATGCCGGGCAATTCCCGTCCGGCCTTGCTGCCTTCCATCTGCGACTGCCAAGTGACCGTCCCGAAATCGTCGGTGACCTTTTCCAGCACGCCGACGAAGACCACGGTCTTGCCGCGCGCATGCTGCAGATGCTTCAGCGCCTGGATCACCTCGCGCCCCAGCAAACCATAGGCCCCACGCACATCCGGTTTGCCGGTCCGATCCGAAAACGCCTCTGGCTGCTGGCGGGCATAGGCCATGACCTGTCGCGTCAAGTCGGTGATCGAGTCGACAAACACGATGCGGCGCGCAGCGAGGAAGGCTTCGATGCCGCTGTCGCGGTGCTGGGCCTGCAGCCAGGCGTGGCGTTCGGTGCCGTACCAGGACTGCGGATGCTGCGCCGGGTCGGGTCCGCCGATCAGCACCACCAGATCGCGGAAATCGGTGAAGCTGCGCACCGGGATCGAGGCCCCGCGCCAGTCCTGCACCGACTTCATCCCGGCCTCGAGGTCGAGACAGATGGTTTCATCGGCTGGCAGCGATTTCAG
>PHEF01000130.1 GCA_002842875.1 Alphaproteobacteria bacterium HGW-Alphaproteobacteria-3
CACGCTTGCCACCAATGGCGAGAACCTCGTCTCCGGCATGGAACATTTGCTGGAGGATATCGAGCGCGGCCACGGCCACCTCCAGATCCAGCAGACGGATATGTCCGCCTTCCGCCTCGGCGAGAACGTCGCGACGACGCCCGGCAAGGTCGTCTACCAGAACGACCTGATGCAGTTGATCCAGTACGAGCCCACCACGGAGAAGGTCCACAAGCGCCCGCTCGTCATCTTCCCGCCCTGGATCAACAAATATTACATCCTCGATCTTACGCCCGATAAGTCGCTGGTGAAGTGGTGCCTCGACAGGGGCTACACCGTCTTCGTCGCAAGCTGGGTCAACCCCGATGCGCGCCTCGCCCTCAAGACCTTCGAGGACTACATGTTCGAAGGCGTCTATGCCGCGCTCGACGCGGTCGAAAAGGCGACCGGCGAAAAGGAAGTGAACGCCGTCGGCTATTGCATCGGCGGCACGCTGCTCGCTTCCTCGCTCGCGCATATGGCCGCGCGCAAGGACACCCGCATCAAGTCGGCGACCTTCCTTGTCACGCAGGTGGATTTCACCGAGGCGGGCGAACTGAAAGTCTTCATCGACGAGGAACAGATATCCGACATCGAAAAGCAGATGCACGACAAGGGCGGCTATCTGAAGGGGTCCACCATGGCCTCCACCTTCAACATGCTGCGCTCCAACGACCTCATCTGGAACTATGTCGTCAACAACTACCTGCTCGGCCGCGAGCCGATGCCCTTCGACATCCTGTTCTGGAATTCGGATGCGACGCGGCTTCCCTCCGCCATGCACGTCTTCTACCTGCGCGAATGTTATCTCGAAAACAAACTCGCCGAAGGCCGCATGGAACTGGGCGGCGAGGAGCTGCATCTCGGCGACGTGAAGGTGCCCGTCTACCTCCAGTCGAGCCGCGAGGACCACATCTCGCCCTATAACTCCGTGTACAAAGCAACCCGTCTCTTCGGCGGCCCCGTGCGCTTCATCTGCGCGGGCTCGGGCCACATTGCCGGCGTCATCAATCCGCCCTCCAGCGGCAAATACAACCACTGGACAAACGAAAACCTCCCCGCCACGCCCGGCGAATGGTTCGCCGGCGCCACCGACCACAAGGGCTCCTGGTGGCCCGACTGGGAACAATGGCTCTCCGAAAAATCAGGCCCCATGGTCGAAGCGCGCAAACCCGGCAGCGGCAAACTCAAGGTGCTGGAGGATGCACCGGGGTCATATGTGCTGGTGAAATCGGAAGACTAAAACACCCGCACGCCCCTCTTCCCTCGGGGAGGAGCCTGCCCCCGGGCTTGACCCGGGGGGGGCATTGATCGACTGGTCACGTCTTGCGCGATTTGCGAAGAAGGCGCGGCGCGACCGCCTCAGAGCGGCCGGCATCAAGGATCGCATCATGCATCGCAGGCTCAGATACATGCCCGACTGCCGCGCTGGCAGAAGCGCGCCCGGCGCAACGCACAAGATCGAGCCGCAATAACAGGGGCAACATCGAACAAAACATCGACCCTCATACCCGGCAATCTCCAATGCGACGGCTTCGCAGAGGAATCCCAATGAGGCTCTACCCTAAACCAGCCGGCTCTGCTCCACCGCCGCTTCCACAAAGGAGCGGAACAGCGGATGCGGCTCGAAAGGCTTCGACTTCAGTTCCGGGTGATACTGCACGCCGATGAACCAGGGATGGTCCGGCAGCTCGACGATCTCCGGCAGCAACCCGTCGGGCGAGACGCCGGACATGACGAGGCCCGCCTTCTCGATCTGCTCGCGGTAGGTCATGTTCACTTCGTAGCGGTGGCGGTGGCGCTCGTTGATGCGCGTCGATCCGTAAATCTGCGCGACGCGGCTTCCTTCCTTCAGCACCGCGTCATAGGCGCCGAGACGCATGGTGCCGCCGAGATCGCCATTGGCCGCGCGCGTCACGAGTTCGTTCTCGCGCATCCATTCGGTCATCAGGCCGACGACCGGTTCGCCCGTCGGTCCGAACTCCGTCGAGCTTGCGCCCGCAAGGCCACCGATATTCCGCAGCGCTTCGATCACGGCCATCTGCATGCCGAAGCAGATGCCGAAATAGGGCACGTTGCGCGTGCGCGCGAATTCCGCTGCCCTGATCTTGCCCTGGCTGCCGCGTTCGCCGAAACCGCCCGGCACGAGAATGCCGTCGACATCCTCGAGATAGAACGCCGTATCCTCGGTGTCGAATATCTCCGACTCCACCCATTTCACGTTGACGCGAACCTTGTTCGCGATGCCGCCATGAACGAGCGCCTCGGAGAGCGACTTGTAGGCGTCCTTCAGCCCGGTGTACTTGCCGACGATCGCGATGGTCACGTCGCCTTCCGGCTCGCGGATATTGTGCGTGATCGTCTGCCAGCTCGCGAGGTTCGGCTCCCGCGCATCCTTGATGCCGAAGACGGAGAGCACTTCCTCGTCCAGCCCTTCGCGGTGATAAGCGTTCGGCACGTCGTAGATCGTGTCGACGTCCATCGCCTGGATCACAGCGCTTTCGCGCACATTGCAGAAGAGTGCGATCTTGCGCCGCTCGTCCTTCGGGATCGGCCGGTCGCAGCGGCACATCAGCACGTCGGGCTGGATGCCGATGGAGCGCAGCTCCTTCACGGAGTGTTGCGTCGGCTTCGTCTTCATTTCGCCCGCAGACGGAATGAAGGGCATCAGCGTCAGGTGGATGTAGCAGGTCTGACCGCGCTCCAGTTCGTTGCCGAGCTGGCGGATCGCCTCGAAGAAAGGCAGGCCCTCGATGTCGCCCACCGTGCCGCCGATCTCGCAGAGCACGAAGTCGACATCGGCATTGCCCGACAGGACGAATTCCTTGATTGCATCGGTCACATGCGGGATCACCTGCACCGTGCCACCGAGATAATCGCCGCGGCGTTCGCGCGTGATGATCTCCTGATAGATGCGTCCGGTGGTGATGTTGTCGGCGCGGGTCGCGGGCACGCCCGTGAAGCGCTCGTAATGGCCGAGGTCGAGATCGGTCTCCGCCCCGTCGTCGGTCACGTAGACCTCGCCATGCTGGATCGGGGACATGGTCCCCGGGTCCACATTGAGATACGGATCGAGCTTCCGAAGCCGCACGGAATAGCCACGCGCCTGCAGGAGCGCGCCGAGCGCTGCGGATGCGAGACCCTTACCGAGGGAGGAAACCACGCCGCCGGTGATGGGCAAAAATAGTCCGTCCGGCAAAACCCCGCCCCCAGAGCCGGGTCCGGCCGGAAAATCTCGTTATTGAGCGCGCGGGACGCTCGGTTCGGCGGGTTCGGGCGCGGCCGCGCCTTCCGGGCTGGCCGGCGGGATCGCGTCGGGCGTGCTGAAATCCGAGCCGATCGGGGCCGGAACGCTCACATCGCCCGCGTCTTCCGTCTGGGCCGGCGGCACCACCCCGTCGAGCACGCTGTCGGCCGAGCCGCCGCGCGCCGCGATGATGCCGAGCGCAAGGCTCGTCGTCATGAAAAGGCCGGCGAGAATCGCCGTCGCGCGGGTCAGCGCATTGCCTGCGCCACGGCCGCTCATGAAGCCGTCTCCGCCGCCGCCGATACCGAGAGCACCGCCCTCGGAACGCTGCAGCAGAACGGTCGCGACAAGCGCCACCGCGAGCATCAGATGAATGATCAGAATGATGGTCGCCATGAGGGCCGCCCGAATCCGGAATTTGAACGAAAAAGAGCCTCAGCCGCCATGAAAGCGGCCAGGCCGGTCGCGGCGGGTTGTAGCGCATGAAGCGCCCGGTTTCCAGCCCTGTCGCGAGCCGGGGTGACAAGCACCTTCAGGCGCCCATCTGGCGGCGAACCGCCAGGCCGGGGTGTCAGCCGAGCTGGCCTTCGCGGACCATGCGTTCATGGCCGTCGGAGAGGCTCTTGATGCGGTACTGGTAGCCGTCGCCCTCGGCGGGAAGCTGGCGCACAACGGTATAGTGGCCGCGCGCGGTGGGCGGATAGGAGCCTCCGGCGGTGAACTCCACCGTCTCGCCAATATCGTATTTGTGCTTCTGCATGATCAATCCTCGGGTGTCCCCTCGTCGTTCTCGCCGTCTTCGGGCATCGCGCCATCTTCGGGCACCGTGCCGTCTTCGGGGTCGGCGGTCTTGCGGAGCGCGGCTTTTTCCTCGCGGTCCTTCAGCTTCTGCTGCGCCTTGGCTGCCTTGCTGCGGGCGCGCTCGGAACGCTCGTGACGGTAGTTCGGTTTGAAAGCCATGGGCTCACTTGCGCTTGACGCGTTCGAGGGATTTCACGCGGCCGCGCGGCCTGCCGGATCGTTCGGCAATATCGCGGTCTTGCGCCTCGATGACGGCCTTCGCGCCGGCCGTATCGGCAAGCCCGTCCAGCGCCGAGGTCGGCACCTTCCGGTTGGAGCTCAGCGAGCCGTCCTCATAGATGATGTTGAAGGCGATGAACTCGCCATCCATGGGCTTTTTGCGCGCCATTTCCTGCTCCCAAAAAGCAGAAGGGGCGCCGAAGCGCCCCTTCGAGTTCCTTAGGCCGAGCGAAGATTGCCGGCCGAAACCTTGCCGCTGCGCTGGTCGGTCTCGAGGTCGTAGGCAATCGCCTGACCTTCGTCGAGGCCGCGCATGCCGG
>PHEF01000131.1 GCA_002842875.1 Alphaproteobacteria bacterium HGW-Alphaproteobacteria-3
GCGTTTTCCAGCCCGACCAGCGCCACCAGCTGCGAGTTTGCGCGCGGGTCTTCCGACAGGTGCAGTTCGGCGCCACCGAAGCGCAGCAGGAAGGCCACGGTAAGTTCGAGCCCGAGCACCTGGACAAAAGGCGCGATCTGCGCCGGGGGCTGCGGGATTGGCAGGCGGTGATCGTTCATGCTAAAATCTTGCGGTGGGCGTGACACGGTAATATTCTCGCGGCCGTAGCACGGTCTTCGGACCGGAGCGTCATGTGGGGTAGCCGGTTCATCCGGGCAGCGGGGCCCCACCGCCCACACCTCTTTGCGGTTCCACCGCGCGCCCCGGATCAGGAACCAGGGCGCGCGGTGTCCGGCGAAGGTGGGGACTGGCACCTTCGTCGTTTCAGGCCGGTCAACTCCGCGAAGCCCGGCCCGATGGTCAGTCTTTCAGCGTGCCGGCGGGCAGGCCGAGTTGACGGCAGATTGCTTCGGCCTCGGCGGAGCCCCGGACGGTGGTCTGCGATGCGAAGGCGGCGGGCAAGAGCTCGCGCCCCAGGTGTGCAAAAGCCGGAACCGACGAGGCCAGAAACCGCTCGAAGCTCTCGGGGTCTTGCGCGCAAAGCGCCGTCGCCCAGGGGCGCATGGCGGGGGTGATGAAGCCGCGCTTAAGCGCGTCTTCAACCGTGCCCGAAACCGCGCGTTCGCTCATCGTGGCGAGCTTGGCGTTACGGTCGCACAAGAGGTCTTGCATCGCTTCAACCGGCACGAATTTGGCCGGATCGGGATTGTCTTTCTCGCTGAGCAACGCGGCAATCGCCGCCGCAACATCGGCCTCGTCGGCATCCGGCGCGAGGCCGAGCAACTTGGCAAGCCGCTGCGCCAGGGGAAGCTTGGCATCGGGCGCGGTTTTCGGCGCATCTGGCGTGGTCTTCGGCGCGTCGGCCATGTCGGTTTCCTCATTGGCAAGGGCGGTCAGGTGCAGGTTCGGGTTGTGCACCAGGCCCGCGCCCTTCAGCTTGACGATTGCCTTGGTTTTCGGGTGGTAGAGAAAGCTCGGGCTGATGTAGCGATATTCGCGGTTGCCGATCAGCTCGCGCGCCGTCGCGGTCCATTCGACGCGGCCCCAAAGCCCGCCTGCGGCAAGCTTCAGTTCTTTGATCCAGCCTGCGGCAGGCACCGGGCCATTGCCGCGTGCCTCGGGCCGGTCGTTCTGGTGCTCATAGTCGATCGGCAGATCAACGCCGCCCGACTGAAACGCCAGCAGCAACGCGCCGGGGTCCGCAAGGTCGAACTCGCGCCCGTCGCGGCCCGTCATCGGGCCTTCTGGGAAAAGATGCACCCATTCCGGCGCATCGCCACCAGGGGCGAGCGCACGGTCGCAGGTGCCCGATACCAGCCCGCGCATCGGATCAGGCCAGGTAGGGCGTGACGATCAGCTCGGCCGTGCCCTTCCATTCGTTGGTCTCACCGCCAGCGGCGAATTCCGAATTCAGCAGCTTGCGCGCCGCGCTTTCGAGCGACGGCGGAACGACCAGCGTGGTCGGGGTGACGCCCAGCACGCGGCCGCCATCGCTCTTGAAGCCCATCATCGCCGCACGCGCGGCGGCGTAGTTGGTGGCGTCGAGCGTTGCCTTGGAACCGAAGGCGAGCTGCCAAAGGCCGAAGCCCGCGTTCACCCGCGCCCGCACGCCGTAGATGTATTCGTCATTCAGAAAAACATGGTGATCGCTCGATTGCGTGATCGCCTGGAACTCGTAGCCTTCACGCACCTGCCAGACGACCGGGCGCACTTCGCGCGAGGTATCGAGCAGGAACCACGGCGCGCCTGCGCCCGCCT
This sequence comes from Alphaproteobacteria bacterium HGW-Alphaproteobacteria-3, assembly GCA_002842875.1. Lineage (GTDB taxonomy): Bacteria > Pseudomonadota > Alphaproteobacteria > Parvibaculales > Parvibaculaceae > Parvibaculum. Next base: position 1,819 of record PHEF01000131.1, read on the forward strand.
GCATGTTCGAGACGCTGACCGGCGCCGCGCCCTGTTCCATCTCCACCGGGTGGTCGGTATCGAAGAAGTTCTGCCCGTCATAGCAGGGCAGATCGAAGCCCGCTTTCAGAAGCGCAAAGATCAGCTCTTCGGGGTGGCGCCGCGCATCGCGGCCCATTTCCGAAAACACCGGCTTGAAGATGCCCAGGCGGTCGTCGGCAATCTCGGTGCGCCCGACCGAAACCGTCGCCTCGAACTTGCGGTTGGCAATCGTGTAGGCGTGCGCGGTGAGGTTGTTCACATGGCGCGGGCCGATCCACTCGCGCAACCGCGGGAACAGGCCCATCCAGCCGTAGGTTTCGTCGCGCGACTCGCTCGGCACGGTCATCGCGATCTTGTCGGCGAAGGCCGGGGCGGCATCGAAGGCGCCGTTAAAAACGGTCTTGAACCCCTTGAAGGCGAGGTCGAGATTTTGGCTGTTGATGATCATGGGGCAAGTCCCTGCGGGTTGTTTCTTCGGCAAACGTAGAAAATCGCCGCAAGCGAAACCATCCCCACACCCTTGCGGGGGATATGCAGGGGCGCGCGCAGGGTGCCCGCCCTTCCGTCGCATCAACGTCCGAAACGAACCCTTGCCGACCAAGGGCGCTAGTGTCGGGCGGACGCCCCAAAATGCCCCTTTCCGCACAGTGTCGTCAAGCCCGTCGAGGTGACGCCCCGCACTTGCGAGATTAAACGGGTTTCAGGCAAAATTAAACGGGGTCAGGCCGTTTCAGGTATCCGAGGGGCCGAAACCCGACATGGCCCCTCAGCGGTCTTCCTAAGCGCTCTCTTGAAATAGGTCGGGCGGCGCGATTGCCCGCGCCGCCCGACCCGGTTGCCGCGCCTGTCTCAGGCCCCGCGCGTTTTCATCGCCTTCAGGGCGGTGATGACCTTCGCCGCCGCATCGGCGCGCAGGAAGCGCAGGTTCGAGACCTTGAAGCAGCGTTCAAGCCATTTGTTCAGCCCGTCTTCATCGCTGGCGCCGTGGGTGTATTCGCTCCACAGCACCCGGATCAGCTCGATCTGCGCAAACGACGCCATGCCCGGCCGCGCGCCGAAGTTCGGCCCTTGCGCGGTCAACGGCTTGAACCCGGCGTATTCGAGAAAGCCCATCACCAGGTTGAAGTCCGCCGCGTCAAGCTCGGTCGAGCTGGTGACGCCCGCGATCTGCGTGAGGATCGAGCGCCAGTTGGCATCGGCGATGCCGAGCTTGACCCTGGCGACGTGCAAGAGAGCGATCTGTCGTTTTGAAAGGCCCATGTCGTTTCCCTTCATGCCAGGTCGCGCAGCTGCGCGTTGAGGTGTTCAAGATCTTCAAGTTCGTGCTCGCCCACGGCGCCAAGGGCTTTCGCGGCGAATGATGCGCGCCAGCAACGCGAAGACGTTTTCCGCCTCGCTCATGCGGATCGAAACGTCGCTGAGCGCTCGCGTGTAGCGGGTCACCTCCTCGGCCGTGAAGCGGATCGGCGCCACCTTGGCATCCGCCGCCGCTCGCTCGGCCGCGATGATCGCCCGCACTTCCTCGACCGAGCGGCCGGGCACATAGAACGCCCGGCCCTCGCGCGCCGCCTTCACGCGATAGTCTTCGGGCGCCGGGTCTTCGGGCTTCGCGGCGCTCATTGCAGCGGCCCTTTCTGAGTCCTGCCGACGAACTCGGCCCGGCGCAGAAACGCGAGAACCTCGCCATGCCATTGCGCAGCAATGCGGGCCATACGCGCAAGGCCCGCCGCCTTCTCTTTGAGTTCCGGTTCGCTGATCGCTTCGGCGAGCGCGCTAAGGCCGCTCACCATCGCGTCGTGATGATTGCCAAGGTGCCACATGGTATATTGCACCCCGGCGATCTCGCCCACGCGCGCAGGAACCACCATCATGGCAAACTCGCCCGCCTCGAACGCAGCCGCCACAGCTTCC
>PHEF01000036.1 GCA_002842875.1 Alphaproteobacteria bacterium HGW-Alphaproteobacteria-3
CGCGCAGTCCTACATGACGGACTTCGAGGACGCGGCGGCGCCGACATGGGACAACATGATCGGCGGCCAGATCAACATGATGGCCTATTGGGACAAGGCGATCGGCTTCACCGACGAGACGAACGGCAAGCGCTACGATGTGATCGAAAAGCCTGCGACGCTTATCGTCCGTCCGCGCGGCTGGCATCTCGAGGAAGCCCATGTCGAGATCGACGGCCAGCCGATGTCGGGCGGCCTGTTCGATTTCGGTCTCTACTTCTTCCACAATGCGAAGCGCCAGATCGCTTCCGGCTCCGGCCCCTACTTCTATCTGCCGAAGATGGAGAGCCACAAGGAAGCGCGGCTCTGGAACGATGTCTTCGTTCACGCGCAGAAAGTGCTCGGCGTCAAGAACGGCACCATCAAGGCGACCGTCCTCATCGAGACGCTGCCCGCCGCCTTCGAGATGCACGAAATTCTCTATGAGTTGAAGGATCACATCGTCGGCCTCAATTGCGGCCGCTGGGATTACATCTTCAGCTACATCAAGCGGCTCGGAAAGAATCCGAACTTCATTCTGCCGGATCGCGCGCAAGTCGTAATGGGCAGTGCGTTCCTCAATGCCTATTCGCTTCTTCTCGTGAAGACGTGCCATGAACGCGGCGCCTTCGCGATGGGCGGCATGGCGGCACAGATTCCCGTGAAGGGCGACGAGGCGGCGAACGAAGCCGCATTCAACAAGGTGCGCGCCGACAAGGAACGCGAAGCCAATAACGGCCATGACGGCACCTGGGTTGCCCACCCCGACCTCGTGAAGGTGGCGATGGAAGTCTTCGGCAAGCTCGAAGGCCCGAACCAGCTCGCCCGCCAGCGCCAGGACGTGAATGTCGGCCAGAAGGAACTCATCGAGCCGCACAAGGGCGAGCGCACCGAACATGGCATGCGCGAATGCTGCCGCGTCGGCGTGCAGTATATCGAAGCCTGGCTCGGCGGCCGCGGCGCTGTGCCGCTCTACAATCTGATGGAAGACGCAGCCACCGCCGAAATCAGCCGCACGCAGATATGGCAGTGGATCTATCACGGCGCGACGCTCAGCGACGGCCGCAAGGTGACGCCGGAGCTCTTCGATGAAGTGCTCGCCGACGAAATGAAGACCTTGCGCGAAACGCTTGGCGAAGAGCGCTGGACTTCAGGTCACTTCGAGCAGGCGGTGAGCCTCTTCTCGGAAATGACCAAGGCACAGGAATGCGAGGAGTTCCTGACGCTGCCGGCCTACCGCCTCATTCTCGAAAACGAAGCCTGACCGAAACCACCTCCGGACCCGAGGAGTATCCCATGAGCAAGACCTTCTACGATATCGTTCCGAGCGCGCCCAAGGGCCGCTTCGACAATGTGAAGCGCAACTACAGCGTCGAAGACGTTGAGAAGCTGCGCGGCTCCTTCCCGATCGAGTACACGCTCGCCACGCGCGGTGCGAACAAGCTCTGGGAACTTCTCGGGCAATCAGGCCATGCAGATGGCGCGCGCGGGCCTGAAGGCGATCTACCTCTCGGGCTGGCAGGTTGCCGCCGATGCGAACACGGCCGGTGCGATGTATCCCGACCAGTCGCTCTACCCCGCGAATGCCGGTCCGGAACTCGCGAAGAAGATCAACCGCGCGCTGAAGCGCGCCGACGAGATCGAGCATTCGGAAGGCGGCGCGAAGCGCGACTGGTTCCTGCCGATCGTCGCCGACGCGGAAGCCGGTTTCGGCGGCCCGCTCAACTGCTTCGAGATCATGAAGGCTTACATCGAAGCCGGTGCCGCCGGCGTCCACTACGAAGACCAGCTCGCGTCGGAAAAGAAGTGCGGCCATCTCGGCGGCAAGGTCCTGATCCCGAGCCGCGCCCATGAGCGTAACCTCAACGCCGCGCGTCTCGCCGCCGACGTTTCGGGTACGCCGACCCTCATCATGGCGCGCACGGACGCGGAATCCGCGAACCTCATCACGTCCGATATCGACGAGCGCGATCACGAGTTCATCGATTTCGACAAGGGCCGCACCATCGAAGGCTTCTATCGCCTGAAGCCGGGCACGGGCGTCGATCATTGCATCAAGCGCGGCCTCTCCTTCGCGCCCTATGCCGACCTGCTGTGGTGGGAAACCTCGAAGCCGAATCTCGACGACGCGAAGCGTTTCGCCGAAGCGGTGAAGAAGGAATATCCGGACCAGCTTCTCGCCTATAACTGCTCGCCCTCCTTCAACTGGGAAGCGAACCTCGACAAGTCGACCATCGCGACCTTCCAGAAGGAAATCGCGGCGATGGGTTACAAGTACCAGTTCGTCACGCTGGCCGGTTTCCACCAGCTCAACCACGGCATGTTCGAACTCGCGTCGGGCTACCGCGACCGCGGCATGGCGGCCTATTCCGAACTGCAGCAGGCCGAGTTCGCTTCGGAGTCGAAGGGCTACACGGCGACCCGCCACCAGCGCGAAGTCGGCACGGGCTATTTCGACATGGTCTCCATCGCGGCGGCCGGCGGCGAAAGCTCCACCACGGCGCTCGGCGACTCGACCGAAGCCGACCAGTTCAAGAAGGCCAGCGCCCACTAAGCTCTTCCTTCTACGGACGACATGCAGAACCGCCGGGGGCAACCCCGGCGGTTTTTGTTTGTGGATCACGCTTCGCGGCGCAGGGCGGAGAATTGAAGCTCCGCGATGAGCGCGACGGCAATGCCCTGCGCGGCGACGAAAGCGAAGCCGAAGGCGGTCATGCCAAAGGGATTCCAGATCGCGAAGGCGATGCTGCCGAGCACCCAGAGTGCGTTGACCGCGACAACCGTTTCGACCGCGCCGGTCTTTGGTCTCTCCTGCCCGCCGATGACGATGAGCGACGCCATCCACGGCAGGAGCGCAACGCCAAGCCAGAACAGGAAGGCAGCCGGTATGCCGAGAAGAGGCGAAAGCGGTGCGGCGCCCACGATCAGAGCGACGCCGAAAACGCCGCTCATGATCCCGTCGCCCAGGACGGATTGACGAAGCGAAACCGAGTTTGCGATTGCGGCGATTGCCATGTTCTCTCTCCTTCATTTGTTGCGGACCACTGCTGTCCGGCATAGTTGGGGAGGGAGCGGCCGCGCGTCGATTACGCGAGAGGTAATTGTTGTCCTTCCCGCTTCGCGATAGCGTTTGTCCATGAACATGCACACACAACCCGTGGGCGAGATGTTGAGGTCGTGGCGCCAGCGGCGACGGCTGAGCCAGCTCGCCTTTGCCTGCGATGCCGAAATTTCCGCACGGCATCTGAGCTTCCTCGAAACGGGACGCTCGCGCCCAAGCCGCGACATGCTACTTCATCTGGCGGAGCGCCTCGAAATGCCCTTCCGTGAACGGAACGCCCTGCTTCTGGCAGCAGGTTTCGCGCCCGTCTATTCCGAGACGCGGCTCGACAGTCCGGATGCGGCAGCGGCGCGGCGCGCGGTCGATCTCGTGCTTGCTTCCTACGAACCCTTCCCCGCTCTGGCCGTGGACCGGCACTGGAACCTCGTTGCCGGGAACGCCGCACTGTCGCTTTTCCTTGCGGGCATTCCGGACGAACTTCTTCAACCGCCGGTGAACGTGTTGCGACTGAGCCTTCATCCAGAAGGGCTTGGAGGCCTCATCGAAAATCTCGGCGAGTGGCGGGCGCATATTTTCGACAGGCTGCAACAGCAGATCGAGATCACGAACGACGAGGGGCTCGCCGCACTCGTGAAGGAACTCGAATCCTATCCCGGCGGCAAGAAGCCTTCGGAAGGTTATAAGTCCGAGTACGGAGGATTGATCGTTCCGTTGAAACTGAAGACGGATGCGGGAACGCTGTCGTTTTTCACGACGACGACGGTCTTCGGAACGGCTGTCGACATCACCTTTTCGGAGCTTGTCATCGAGTCCTTCATGCCGGGCGACGTCTTCACCGCGGAGACTGTGCGGCGGCTGGCGGAGGGCGCCTAGGCGGGGATAAAAGGCCCGGAATCGCGCCGACTGTCATCGAAATGTCATCGAACTGTCAAAAAGATAAGGGGCCGTTCAGCGATGAACCGCCCCCTGTCCATTTTGGTGAAGGAGGCGGGGATAGAGAAAAACTATCCCCGCTTTTACCGCTACTGGGCGGCGGCCACCTGCATTCCGCTCGCACCCGCACCCTGCGCGCTTGCCGTCCGCGCGCGAAGATTGAACTCCGCGAAGTCCGGGCGGCGGGTCCGCCACCAGTATTTGAAGGTGTAGTTTGCCCAGTTGTTGGTGACCTTGCCGCTCTCGGTCTTGTACCAGCTCGTGCAGCCGGAGGCGAAAACGGAGTTGGCATTGTCCGCCTGCACGGCTTCGTTGGAGGCGCGCTGCGCCTCGGGCTTCACATCCATGTAGAGGAGATTGTCCTTCTTCAATTTCTCCACGCATTGCGCGATGTAGTTCGCCTGACACTCGATCATGAAGATGATCGAGTTATGGCCGAGATTGGTGTTGGGCCCGTAGAGCATGAAGAAGTTCGGGAAGCCCGAGACCGTCATGCCGTGATGCGCTTCGGCGCCCGTCTTCCAGGCGTCCTTGAGGTCACGGCCGGCGAGCCCCTTCAGGTTCATGGGTCCGAGGAAATGCGTCGTGTCGAAGCCGGTGCCATAGACGACGATGTCGAAGTCGCGCGACTTTCCGTCCACGGTACGAATGCCCGTGGGCACGATTTCCTCGATGCCCTCCGTCACGACGTCGACATGTTCCATGCCCATGGCGGGCCACCAGTCGTTCGCGAAGAGCACGCGCTTGCAGCCCGGTTCGTAATCCGGCGTGAGCTTGCGCTTCTTTTCGGGGTCGGAGACATAGAGCTCCATCTCGTCGATGCCCATTTTTTTCAGCGCGTCGCCCGAGGTGTGGAAGGTGCGGAACAGGAGCTCGCCGAACCAGTAGATCTTCCAGCGCTGGATGTTCATGGTCCAGGGAAGCGCCTTGTAGAGCGCGCGTTCCCAGCCGTAGAACTCGCGCTGCGGGCGCGGCAGCACCCAGCTTGCCGAACGCTGGAAGATGGTGACGCTCGCCGCTTCCTTTGCGATCTCCGGCACGAACTGGATGGCGCTCGCGCCATTGCCGATCACGGCGATGCGCTTGCCCTTCAGATCGACCGAATGGTTCCACTGCGCGGAGTGCCAGTGATCGCCCGCGAAACTGTCGCGGCCCTTGATATTCGGCCAGACCGGACGGTGAAGCTGGCCGGTGCCCGCCGCAACGACATTCGCCTCGAACGTCTCGCCGCCGGACTTCAGCGTCCAGAGCCCCGTCTGCTCGTCGAAGCGCGCATCGTCGATCTCGGTGTTGAAGCGGATGTGGCTGCGCAGACCGTATTTGTCGACGACGGATTCGAGATAGGCCTTGATGTCGGCGGAGGAAACGAACTTCTTCGTCCAGTCCGGCCGCATGTCGAACGAGAACTGATACATGTGCAGCGGCACATCGCAGGAACATCCCGGATAGGTGTTCTCGCGCCAGGTGCCGCCGATCTCGGCCGCCTTCTCATAGATCGTGAAGTTGGTGAAGCCTTTTGCCTTCAGCTTGATTGCGGTGCAGATGCCTGCAACGCCCGCGCCGAGAATGGCCACGCTTGGACCCTCAGCCGCATCGGGACGTGCCGACGCATCATATGCCAGTGCCATTGCTGTTCCCTCCTGCCGGTCTGCCCGCCTCCCTCAAGACAAGGCAATCCGGCTTCAAATTCCGGATACCGATGCCAAAAGCCTAGACCGTTTTCCAGGCAGGTGGAAACACCTGCCGGTTCGGAAAACGGACCAGACTACAAGCGACGAGCAGATTTCCACGATGAGACGGGATCGCAACGCCCCGGCAGGGGGGAGACAAAAGGCGCGGCGCGCGCTAAAGGAACGGTGTTACCGCTGGGGAAACTTCAAATGACAAAAACGACCGCACCCGCCACGACCGATCTTTCCGACGCGCATCCCGACCTCGTCCGCCATGCGGAACCTGTGTTCCGCGACTATGGCGGCCGCAGCGGTTTTTGCGGGCCGGCGGCGACCCTCAAGGTGCCGGACGACAACAGCAAGGTGCGCGAGGCGGTGGAAACGCCGGGCCATGGCCGCGTGCTCGTCGTCGATGGCGGCGGCGCGATGGGTTATGCGCTGTTCGGCGGCAATCTCGGCAAGCTCGCGGAAAAGAACGGCTGGGCGGGCGTGGTGGTTTACGGCTGCGTGCGCGACACGGCGGAACTCGCGGCCTGCGACATCGGCGTCAAGGCGCTGGCGGCGCATCCCAGGCGCAGCGACAAGCGCGGCCTCGGCGAGAAAGATGTCGCGGTGAATTTTGCAGGGCTCACGATCGAACCCGGCGAGTGGCTTTACGCCGATGCGGACGGCATCGTCGTTTCGGCCGGAAAGCTCGACTGACGCGGTTCGCGCCTCAGACGACGAGTTCGACCAGCTTCCAGACGCCGAGGCCGGCAATCGCCATTGAAAGAATGCCGCCCGATGCGACGAGCAGCACGTCGCCGATGCCCGGCTTCCCGATGTCGTCGGCTGCATTCATCGCCTGCATATTCAGATCCGAGATACCGGGGACGCGGCGCACACCCACGCTCCGGAAATCCCCCTCCAGATCAGTCATCCCAGCTCCTCCCACCCAATGCCCCGTGCAGCAATTCACCGAACGAGACAAAAAATGACTTGCAGCCAGCTAAAAGCCGCAAGCGATTCGTGTCAATCGAATGACATGGAATAGCACAACACGCTCTCGTGAACGACAACGCCGCGCAACCGCAGGCTGCATTGACGTTACGGCTCGATGCAATCCCGCACGTAGCGCGGCAACGCGAAGGCCGCCTTGTGGACTTCCGGCGTGTAGTAGCGCGTGACGAGGCCAGCCTTCTCGAAGCGCTTCTCCAGCTCTTCGAGGGATATGGATTTCAGCGTCTCGTCATCCGTGCCCCAGCCCATCGCCATCGGCCCGCCGACATAGGTCGGGATGGTGGCGAGATAGCAGGAGGCGACCTTGAAGAGGCGGCGGAACTTTTCCATCGTGGCGGCAAGCTCATCGCCCTGCATGAAGGGCACGCCGTTCTGCGTGACGATGACGCCGCCCGGCGTCAGCCTTGCCTTTGCCGCGCGGTAGAATTCCTCGCGGAAGAGCACTTCGCCGGGGCCGACGGGGTCGGTTGAATCGACGATAACGACGTCGTAGCTCGCGGGCGTTTCCTCCACGAATTTCGCACCGTCGGCGAAGACGAGATCGAGGCGCGGGTCGTCGAAGGCGCCGGCGGATATCCGCGGCAACTGCGCCTTGCAGAAATCCGTCACCGCCGGATCGATCTCGACCATGGTGACATGCTCGACGCTTTCGTGGCGCAGGACCTCGCGCAGGATGCCGCCATCGCCGCCGCCGATAATGAGCACGCGCTTCGCCGCCCCATGCGCGAGGATCGGCACATGGGTCATCATCTCGTGATAGATGAACTCGTCGCGCTCGGTCACCTGGGTGATGCCGTCGAGCGTCATCATCCGGCCGAAGAGACCGTTTTCGAAGATCACGAGATGCTGCTGGCCGGTCTCTTCCTCATAGAGCACGCGGTCGGCGCGGAAGGCGCAGGTGAACCCCTCTTTCTCGTAGAGAGATTCGACCACCCAGCGCCCTTTACCCGTTCGCGGGGCCGCTCCATCCGTCATCAGACCATGCCCTCGCCGCGCCGATGCTCGCCGACGCGGATTTCGGACGGCTTGAACGCCTCGCGCAGAACCTCGATCGCGTTGTGCGGTTCGGCCTCGCCGCACATGAAGACGTCGAGCGCCGCATAATCGGCCTCGGGCCAGCTATGGATCGAGATGTGGCTCTCCGACAGCACCGCCACGCCCGACACACCGCCATTGGGCGTGAAGTGATGGAGGTGGATGTGCAGGAGCGTTGCCTTCGACACCTCGACGCAACGGCGCAGCGCCGCCTCGATATGAGCGAGATCGTCCAGGCGGCTCGCGCCGATCAGATCTATGATCAGGTGCGTGCCCGCGAAACGCTTGCCGTCGCGCTCGATGAAGAAGTCCTTTCTTTCATCGGACGTGGTGCAGCGCTCCGCAGCGTGGTGAACGGGAAACTCGAGAACTTCCGCCTGGGCTTTCGCTGAATTCTGATTCAGATCGCTTCCCGATTGAAAGAGGGCATTTGTCTCAGGCATTTTTGCCACTCCCCAACTTGGAGATAAAACTAACGTCCCCGCTTGGTGCCCGTGATGGACAACGTGCAGAGCACTGGAAAGCCGTTGCGAGACTGGCTCGCGATCAACTTTTGATTTTCGAGAGGGTGTCGAATGCGGAGCGATCTCGCTCGGCTTGCCCGACCATCGCATAGCGGCCGGTGCGGTTCGACTTCATCCGGGGCGTTAGCCCCTAAAACTGTAGTCCGGCATATGCATTCTCCTCAGAAACCTAGCTGCCGCGCCAAAGAGCGCCGCCCAACTTTCAAAAAGAGACGCGTACGTCGTTACCGATACCAGATGACCTGAGGCACGTGCGATTGCGTTCTTATGCGCTGTTTAGTGCGCCGCAATATTCATGTCAATGGAAACCTAGGGATTCCGCCGAATGTCACAATATGACACCGCGCAATCGGGGCGGAATGAATCTCGGTCAGCCCTTCGCCAATGCAGCAATGGCGACAGCTTCCGTTGCGGCGGGTTCCACGATCATGCCCATGTGGTTGATGCCGGGCACTATCGTCACGGCGAGGTCCGGGCGCACGGGTTCAAGCAACGGCGCAAATTCGCCAGCCTTGAATATTTCGTCCTGCTCTCCGGCCAGCAAGACGACCGACGAGGGCGCATGAGCGAGGTCTGCAAGATAGTCGTCGTGAGGGCCAAAGTTGCGCAGCATCCGGTAAGAATAAAACGGCGTCAGCACATCTTTCATTTCCGGCGCGACCGCAAAGGCGATGACGGGGAGGCTTTCAAACCAGTGCAACCCAAGGCGATCAAGCATGGAAAGCCCTATGATTCTGCCGACGGCCACGTTCGTCCATCCGCCGCCGCCAGGCCGCACCGTCGGCGCGTCATATCTCAGAAAAGGTGCCACCAGCACAAAGCGGTCGAAAAGCTTTCCATAGCCGCCGCCCGCGATGCGCAAGACAAAGCCGCCGCCCGATGAAAAACCAAGAAGAATGCGCCGCTCACCAAGCTCGCGGGGCCCGAGCGCGTTCACGAAGTCAGCGAGATCGTCGTCCAGTTGCCCGACATAGTCTATGTCGCCTCCGCGGCCCGTCTGATCGTGACCTCTCATGGCGAGCGCGTATACGGTGGCCCCTTCCCCGTGCAGCCTCTTCGCAAGCGCATGCATACTCGCCGACGTACCCGACGACCCATGCACCAGGATGGCGACGGTCTCCGATTCACCTGAATAGGCACGATAGGAAAGTTCCGTTCCGTCACGTGCGGTGAAATGGCCGATAGGTGGAAGGTCGCTGAAAGTCACCGCCTCCATTGAGTGCGCGACGGAAACCATCACGGATGGCGGTTTCGGCGCGCTGAAAGCGACCAGACCGGCAACGCCACCTGCAAAAAGCAATGCGCTGGCGAGGAGGATCGAAAGCATCCGCATGGTTTTCCTTCTTGTTCCGGCCAGATCGACGCGCGAGCAGACTAGCCTTCACCCCGTCCTCCTCATAGGGCATTGCATTGCTCTTATTTAATTTGCGAATGATTATCATTTGCGTTACTGTCCCTCCATTCACCAAGGAGGAACGCGATGAGGCCAGCCAAATACCGCCCCTTCCCGAAATCTAGCCCACAATCCCGGTTCCAGCCCGATCAGCCGCTGGCCGAACTCGGCTTTGCCGAACAGTTCGTCGTCTGGTGCCTGCGCGTTCAATGGCGGATGCCGGAGGAAGGCAAGGAACGATCGGTGCTGCTGCAGCGGGCCTTCGACGCGCTCGACCTGCCGGGGGGCACGGCGCTGGTGGCGGAGCTTGCCGGGGCGCTGACGCGAGCGGTACGGCGGCCGCTCACAATCGCCTGCCCGCGCTGGCGCGTGCTGACGGGCGACGAAGTGCGCGTGCTCAACTTCATCGCGGCGCTTCAGCACCACGGCGCAAGCCCGCGCGCGGCGCTCGATCCGTCATGGGTGGCGGCGCCCTGCGGGGCTTCGCCGGTCTGGGCGCCCGCGCAAAGATTTGCGCTGGCGCTTTCGGCTGCCGGGCTCACGCTCGGAAACGCGCATGCGCCGGCATCGCCCTTTCCGGAAGCGATGCCGCGCATTCTGCATTAAGGGATCAGCCGAAGCTGCGGGCCGAGCCGAGTGCCCCCATGCGCGAGACGATGGCGAAGAATTCGGCAATCGTATCGTCGATGATTTCCTTCGCCGTCTTCACTCCGGTGATGAGGCCCGCCGTCTCGCCGGCAAGGCCGACGGCGGCTTCCATGTCGCCGCCGAAATAGAGATCGAGGATGCGCGCAAAGGTGTCGGGCGGCATCAGGCCTTCCTCGTGGATGGCCGCCGTGCGCGCCGTCTTCAGGGCGCGGATGCAGGGCGTCGCCTTCTTGTTCAGAACGTAGGTGCCGGTTTCCTTCGCATCGACAATCGCCTGCTTGTAGTTCGCATGGACCGGGCTTTCGGCGCAGCTCACGAAGCGCGTGCCCATCTGCACGGCTTCGGCGCCGAGCGCGAAGGCGGCCGCCATGCCCTTGCCGTCGCAGATGCCGCCGGCCGCGATCATGGGGATATCCGACTTCGCGCGGATCGCCTGGAGGAGGACGAGCGTGCCGACCTCTTCCGGATTCTTGAAGCCACCGCCTTCGGCACCTTCCACGACGAGGCCGTCGATGCCCGCCTCGACGCATTTCATCGCCGCATCGACGGTGGGGACGGCGTGATAGACGGTGATGCCCGCATCGTGGAGCGGCGCAATGAACTTCGCCGGGCTGCCCGCCGAGGTGGTGACGAATTTCACACCCGCATCGCAGACGAAACGCAGCATGGCGTCGTCCTTCAGGAAGCGGATCGGCAGGTTGACGCCGAAGGGCGCATCCGTCAGTTCGCGCATCTTCAGGATCTCGGCCTTGCAGTTTTCGGTCTCGCCCGACGAGGTCTCGATGATGCCGAGGCCGCCCGCCTTGCAGACGGCGGAGGCGAGTTGCGAGCGGGCAATCCAGCCCATCGGCGCCTGGACGATCGGATATTTCGCGCCCGTGTGGGCGAGTACGCGGTTCATGGTCGGCCCTCCAGCCAAAAGGAATTTCGTTGGCCGGAAGTAGGCCTCAGGCGCGCGCGGTTCGCAAGCGCGCGGCAAAGGAAAAGGCGCGGGAACATGGCCCCCGCGCCTCACTTTGAGTTGATCGAAAATCAGGGAGTTGATCGAAAATCAGGTGACGATGAACCTCAGCGGAAATGGCCGTAGGCGCGCAGCACCGCTTCGGAGAGCTCCTTGTAGGCGCCCTCGACGCCGGTCTTGATTTCGTCGAAAGCGCCCTCGCCCTGCCTGGCGAGTTCGCCAACGCGGGCGCGCAGCCGGGACCTGTCGGCCTTGAGTTGCTTGAGGACTTTCGAGTAGCGCTTCTCCGTGTCCTTCAGCGCCTTCTTCGCTTCCTTCTCGGCCTTGTCGACTTCCTTCGACAGTTTGGCGACCTGCTTTTCAAGCTGCTGTTTCAGCTTCGCCCTTTCCGGCGACAGCTTCTTCTTCGAAGGTTTCTTTTTGGCCGCGGGCTTCTTCGCAGCGGTCTTCTTCGCTGCGGTCTTCTTCGCCGCAGGCTTCTTTGCTGCAGGCTTCTTCGCAGCGGTCTTCCTTGCGGCGGGCTTCGCGGGAGCCGCGGCGGCGGCTCCGCCCGCCGGGGGCGTCACATCGGCTGCGGGGACCGTGCCCGCCCGGCGCGACGCCGTCTTGCTCTTGGAGGCGGGTTTGCGGCTCGCTGCCGTCCCACGCTTCCTGCGCGTATCGCTCATGATCGATTGCCTCGATTTGATTTGGGCCTCGGGCGCACGAAGGCGCCGACAAATCAGAGTGACGCGAATATCGGAGCGATTCAAGGGGTGCGCGGGCGCCGCCCCGCGCCGTTCGCAATTTCGTAAGACCTGCGGATTTAATCTGCGCATGAATCGAAAGACGCGGCAGCGCCTTTCGGGGGACATCCGTATACGCAACGAGACAAGATGACCGCGCTCGAAACGACTGGAATGCCACAGCCGGCGGCGCATGACGACGCGCCTGCCGTCATGCTCATTCACGGCATGTGGAGCCGTCCGCATGTCTGGGACGGCTTTCGCGCCTATTTCGAGGATCGCGGCTACAAGGTGATCGTTCCGACGCTGCGGCATCACGCCGTCTCCGCCGATGGCCGCCCGCATCCCGGCCTCGCGACGACGAGCGTTGCCGACTATGTGTCCGACATCGCGCGCGAGATCGGCAAGCTCGGCCGCAAGCCGCTCGTCATCGGTCATTCGATGGGCGGGCTGATCGCACAGCTTCTGGCAGCACGCGGGCTTGCCCGCGCCGTGGTCGGCCTCGCGCCCGCGCAGATTGCCGGGGCTTTCAATTACGATCTTCGCACGACATGGATATTCCGGCGGGAATTCAGCTCATGGGGGTTCTGGCGCAAGCCCCAACTGCCCTCATTCGAGGCGATGCGCTTCGGTGCGCTGAACCGCATGAGCAACGCGGAGGCCGAAGACCTCTACACGACGCTGGTGCCGGAATCCGGCCGGACGCTTCTCGAGATCGGTTTGTGGTTTCTCGACCGGCAGCGCACGACCTGGATCAATCCGGCCGATGTGTGCTGCCCGATGCTCTTCCTGACCGGCGCGGAGGACCGGCTGACGCCGCTCTGGCTCACCCGGCACGTGACCGAGTTCTACGAAGGCAAGGCGCGCCTCGAAACGGTTGCCGATCGCGGCCACTGGCTCCCTTCAGAGCCCGGCTGGGAGCGGCTTGCCGAACGGGCAGCACTGTTCTTCGAGACGGAAGCCGCCGACATGGCGCGCAGCCTCTCGCCGCAAGTCCGCGCGCTCGCAGGCGAACTCGCCGCCGCCCGCTAGAATTCCCGGCCTCTCCTATTCCGCCGCGACGCGCGCCACGGGCGCGGGCCGGTGGCCGCGCACGAGCTTGCCCGGCAATGCGCCTGTCGGCCGGCCGTCGCGATAGATCACCTGGCAGGAGACGCAGCCGGTTGAAGTCGATCACGTTCACGTCGCCCTTCATGCCCGGCGCGATGAGCCCGCGGTCGAGCAGGCCGACGGCCTCGGCGGTGTCGCGCGTCTGGCTCTTCACCACGAAAGGCAGGTCGAGGCGCTCGCCGCGCGTGCGGTCGCGGCACCAATGGGTGAGCATGTAGGTCGGCACGCTGACATCGCAGATGACGCCGACATGCGCGCCGCCGTCGGAGAGGCCGAACAGCGTGTTCGGATTGCGGATCATGGCGAGCGCGTTTTCGAGGTTGAACTCGTAATAATTGTGCAGCGGGAAGAAGAGGAAGTTGCGCCCGCCATTCGCCGTCAGAATGTCGTAGACGATTTCGTCGGGGCTGACGCCGTCGCGCCTGGCGCGCGCGCCGATGCTGTCTTCGGGCGCGGGCTCGTAGTTCGGCGGATCGCCGAGTTCGAACATCTTGTGCCAGGCGCCCGCCAGCGAATTGAGGAAGGGGTGGCCGGGCTCGAGGCTCTCGGAGAGAAGCTGCGCGCGGAAAGCGGGGTCGCGCATGATGGCGACGCGCTCCTCGAGCGGCTTGTCGGCGATGGCGCGGTAGGAGGGACGCGTGAGGAAGGGGTGAACGGAACCCTGAAGCCCCAGCATGAGGCCGACGGGACGGCCCTGCACCTGCGCCCTGATGGGCAGGCCCCGGCCCGCCGCGGCATCGAGACGGGACATGAGGTCGCGCCACTGGTCCGGCATCACGTCGGCCTGGACGAGCGAGAAGCTGAGCGGCCTGCCCGAAATCTCGACAAGCTTTTCCACCAGCGAGAATTCATGGCCGATGTCGCGGAAGTCCGACACCCATTGCAGCACGCCCGCGCCCGCTTCCTTCAGGCCTTCGGCAATCGCCATCAATTCCTTGTCGGCGGCGCCGATGGTCGGCGTCAGGTCGCCATCGCTGGTGCGATGCGCGACGGTGCGCGAGGTCGAGAAACCGATGGCGCCCGCCTCGATGGCCTCGCGGACGATGGCGCGCATTTCGGCGACTTCGGCGTCGGTCGCCTCCTCGCGCTTTGCGCCGCGCTCGCCCATGACGTAGACGCGGACGGCGCCGTGCGGCACCTGCATGGCGACGTCGATGTCGTGCGGGCGCTTTTCGATGGCGTCCATGTAGTCGCCGAAGCTTTCCCATTCCCAGGAGAGCCCTTCATGCAGCGCGGCGCCGGGAATATCCTCCACACCTTCCATGAGACGGATCAGCCGGTCGTGATCGGTCTTGCGGACGGGCGCGAAGCCGACGCCGCAATTGCCCATGACGACGGTGGTGGAGCCGTGGAGGGAGGACGGCGTCATGCGGCTGTCCCATGTCACCTGACCGTCATAATGGGTGTGGATGTCGACCCAGCCCGGCGTGACGAGAAGGCCCGCCGCGTCGATTTCCTCGCGGCCCGTCTGAGGCACATCGCCGAGCGCGACGATGACGCCCTTGTCGATTGCAACATCGGCCTTGCGCGGTGCGCCGCCCGATCCGTCCACGACCGTACCGCCGCGGACAACGAGATCCACCTGCGTCATGACTGCCTCCTCAAGCTCGTGAATTCCTGTTGAGGGCATGATAGCGCGGATCGAACGGCGAACCCAAACGGGCAGCGCGGCGGCCATGTTGCAGTGCGGTCAGAACCGGAACGTGATGCGGTTCATTTCGTCGAGCTCTTCCGCGCTCATTTCCCATGATCCCGCCGCCACATTCGCCTCGACCTGTTCGGGCTTCGTCGCACCGGCGATGACGCTGGCGACATGGGGTTGCGAGGCGAGCCAGCCTATTGCCGCGTCGAGCACCGTCTTGCCGCGCTTTTCGGCGAAGACGGCGACCTGCTCCACCATTTCGAAATTCGCGTCGCTCAGGAGCGCCTTGCCGCGCTCGCCCCATTGCGTCAGGCGGCCGTCATTCGGCAGATCGAGACCGCGCTTGTATTTTCCCGTCAGCATGCCGCTTGCGAGCGGAAAGTAGGGAAGGATGCTGCCGCCATATTTTTTCACGGCGGGAACAAGTTCGTGTTCGATCTTGCGGTCGAGCAGGTTGTAGTGGTTCTGCGCGCTGACGAAGGGCGCGAGGCGCCGCTCCTTCGCGATGAAGGCGGCTTCCACGAACTGCCATCCGGCGAGGTTGGACGAGCCGATGTAGCGGACCTTGCCGGAGCGCACGAGATCGTCGAGCGCGGCAAGCGTTTCCTCGATCGGCGTTTCGGGATCGGGGAAGTGCAACTGGTAGAGGTCGATGTAATCGGTGCCGAGACGCTTCAGGCTTGCCTCGACGGCGTTCACGATGTAGCGGCGGGAGCCGCCCTTCATGTAGTCGCCCTCGCCCATCGGCAGGCCGAATTTCGTTGCCAGCACGATATCCTTGCGGCGCGTGCCCAGCGCCTTGCCGAGCATCGTTTCCGAACCGCCCTTGTTGCCATAGGCGTCGGCGGTGTCGAACAGCGTGACGCCGAGATCGAGCGCCTTGGCGACGACGCGATCCGTCTCCGCCTGGTCGATCTTCATGCCGAAATTATTGCAGCCGAGGCCGACGACCGAAACCTTGAGGCCGGAGCGGCCGAGTGACTTCATGCGCATGAGGTTTCTCCGTGCGGAATTTCGTCAGAGCTTAGGCAAGCGCCGGACCGGAGGCCAAGGGTTCGTGCGACCGCGACGTAACGTTTGCGCGAGGGGGGCAAACTGAATAGACTCCGCGACTAGGGTGGACACCCTAAATCGGGACGCGGAAGACGCGCAAAAAGCGCGCAACAAAAATCCCGCCGGGAGAGGAAAAATGAAATTCACATGGTTCAACCTGATGCCGTGGCCTTATCTGCCGGACGATTTCCGGGAGAAGCATCGGTCTGTCTGGGTCGATATCGACTCGCGCCTGTTCGACCCCGCCAAGGCGCATGAGGTCTACAACTCCTATATGGACATGCTCGAATATGCGGGCACGCTCGGCTTCGACGGCATCGGCGTCAACGAGCATCACCAGAACGGCTATGGCATCATGCCGTCGCCGAACATCATTGCGGCGGGACTGGCGCGGCGGACATCGGATGTCGGCCTCGTGGTGCTCGGCAATTCCATCGCTCTCTACAATCCGCCGGTGCGCGTGGCCGAAGAGTTTGCGATGCTCGATTGCATTTCGGGCGGGCGGCTCGTCGCCGGTTTCCCGGTCGGCACGTCGATGGATACGAATTACTGCTACGGACAGATCCCGGCGCTGACGCGCGAGAAATACCAGGAAGCGCACGATCTGATCCGCCGCGCCTGGTCGGACCCCGATCCCTTCGCCTTCAACGGGCGCTACAACAAGTTGCGCCACGTCAATATCTGGCCGCGGCCGATCCAGGACCCGCCGCCGATCCATATTCCCGGCGGCGGCTCGGTGGAGACCTACGATTTCTGCATCGACAATACCTACAGCTATTCCTATCTCTCCTTTTCTGGATATATCCGGGCGAAGGCGCTGATGCAGGGCTATTGGGACCGCGTGGCGCAGAGAAACGCGCCGGACGAGAGCCCCTATCGCGCCGGCTTCGCGCAGACGATCTGCGTGGCCGACACGGACGAGGAAGCCGAACGTCTTTACTCGGAGCATGTCAGCTATTTCTACAATCGCTGCCTGCATGTTTATGGCGGCTTCGCGGACGCGCCGGGATACCGCACGATCAAGACGATCCAGACCGGCGCGCTGTCGCAATATGCGCCGCCGATCGGCGGGTATTCCGCACTCACCTGGAAGGACCTGACGGAACAGGGCCATGTGATCGCGGGAAGCCCCGAGACCGTGCGCCAGCGCATGGAGGACCTCATCAAGGGACTCAATGTCGGCAACATCTTCTGCCTCATGCATGTGGGCAACATGCCGATGGACAAGTGCATGCACTCGACCAAGCTCTTCGCCGAAAAGGTCATGCCGCATCTGCGCAACATGTTCCCCGACTACAAGGACGACAACCGCTTCTGGTGCAAGCCGCTGGCAAAGCAGGTGACGCCCGGAAGCCTGCCGGCGGACAAGGAAGTCGCCGCGATGGTGGGAGGGAAGGACTGATGGAAACGAAAACGCTTCAAACCCATCACGTTCCCGTCCGCTATTTCGAAGGCGGAAAGGGCGAACCTCTCGTCTATCTGCACGGGGCGGGCGGCGTTACGGCGCAAGACCCGTTCCTTGCGAAGCTCGCGGAGACGCATCACGTCTACGCGCCGCTGCTGCCGGGCTATGGCGACTCGGAGGAATGCGGCGAGTTGCGCGACATGCTCGACATCACGCTCCACACATGGGACGTGGTGGACGCGCTGGGCCTGAAAGACCCGATCCTTGTGGGTCATTCGATGGGCGGCATGATTGCGGCGGAGATGGCCGCCGTCGCGCCGAACGACGTGTCGCGGCTCGGGCTCATCTGCCCGGCGGGGCTGTGGCTCGACGAGCATCCCATTCCCGATATTTTCGCGATGCTGCCTTACGAGCTTCCCGCCGTTCTGTTTCATGACGTGGCGGCGGGCACGGCGCTGATGACGGCGGGCGTGGCGCTCGACGATCCGGAATGGCTGAAGGGCTTCCTCGTGCAGAATGCGCGACAGCTCGGCATGGCGGGGAAGATATTGTTCCCCGTGCCGGATCGCGGGCTATCGGAACGTCTCTACCGCGTGAAGGCGAAGACGGTTCTCGTCTGGGGCGACGGCGACAAGCTGATCGTGCCGGCCTATGCGCATGCGTGGAAGAAGGCAATCGCACAGGCGGAACTCGTGTCGGTTCCGGAGGCGGGGCACATGATCACGCTCGAAAAGACGGAGCATGTCGCAAAAGCGATCGCAAAGCTCGGCTAGACATCAAGAGATCGGCGTCCAAAAACAAAAACAGGCGCGGATAGGAGCGAAGGGCCATCCCGAAAGGAGTGGCCCTTCTGCTTTCGGGGCTGCTTTTGGGGCTGCTTTTGCGACTGCCTTCAGGCGCCGCGCGCGGAGAGACGGGCGAGCGTGCCCGCGATGCTCGCGCCGGCAATGACGAGGGCCATGGGGAGCGCCGTGCCGTCGTTGAAGGCGCCGACGAGCCCGCCCGCGACTGCCGCCAGCGCAAATTGCAGGATACCGGTGAGGGCGGAGGCGGCGCCGATATAACCGCCGGCGCGCGCCATGGCGGCGGCAATGGCGTTCGCCCCGATGAAGCCGAGGCTCGACACGGCCAGAAAGAGGCAGGTGGCGAGCGGATAGAAGGCGCCGGGCATGAGAAGCGTGAAGGCGAGGAGCGCGAGCGCGGCGGCGAGATGCACGGCCATGGCGAGTTTCAGGATCGTGCGGCTCGAATGGCGGCGCAACAGGAAGGCGTTCACCTGCGCGGCTGCAATGAGGCCGGTCGCGTTCACGCCGAACAAAAGCGCATATGTATCGGGCGAAAGCCCATGCAGCTCGATGAAGACGAAGGGCGAGCCGGTGATGTAAGCAAACATCGCGGATGAGACGAAGGCATTGGCAAGCGCGAAGCCCATGAAGGGGCGGTCCGCGCAGAGCGCGAGATAGGCACCCGCGACGGAGCCGAGGCTCAGGCTGCGATGGCGTTTCTCGCGCGGCAATGTTTCGCCGAGGCCGAAAAGCGCGGCGGGCAGGCAGGCCAAGCCGAAGGCCGCCAGCACCCAGAAGATCATGTGCCATTCGTAATGCGCGACGATGAAGCCGCCGATCATGGGCGCGAGAATGGGTGCGAGGCCCATTACCAGCATCAGCAGCGAATAGACCTGCGCGGAGCTGCGTTCGTCGAAGAGATCGCGCACCATGGCGCGCGAGACGACGATGCCCGCGCAGCCGCCCAGCGCCTGGAGGAGACGCGCGGCGGTGAGGCTTTCGATATCGGGAGCGAGAGCCGCCCATATGGAGGCGCCGACATACATCGAGATGCCGACGAGAAGCGGCGGCATGCGGCCCACGCGGTCCGTGATGGGCCCGACCACGCCCTGCCCCACCGCAAGACCTACAAAGAAAACGGCCAGCGTCGTCTGCACCGCACCCGGCGCGACGCCGAAGTGATCCGCGATGGCCGGGAAGGCCGGCAGATACATGTCGATGGAAAGAGGCGCGAAGGCGATCAGCGCGCCGAGGATGGCGATGAAGCGGATGCGGGCGGCGAGGGAGTTCGATGCATTCACAATAGAGGCAACCTATATGCGTCATGTCCCGCGCCGCGGAATCCGTCCGAGGTGCGGGACATGACCGGAAAGCCACCCCCGCCCCAAACGGCTTGCAGCCGTTTGACCCTCCCCGAGGGGAGGGTGGGAAGAGCAATGACAGTCAGCCGCGAGAAGTCGCGTTTCAGATCTTCTTGTCACCCTGCCAATAGGCATCGCGGATGGTGCGGCGGAGCACCTTGCCCGACGGCATGCGCGGAAGCTCGGTCACGAAATCGACGGAGCGCGGACGCTGATAGCCCGGCAAGTTGCCGGCGGCGAAGGCGAGGAGTTCCTTCGCCATGTCCTCGTCCGGCCGGTAGCCCTCGTTCAGCTCGACGACGAGCTTCACCTCCTCACCCCATTCCTCGTTGGGTACGCCGACGGCGGCGGCGTCCGCCACGGCTGGATGTTTCAGCACTTCCTGATCGATCTCGGCGGGATAGATGTTCACGCCGCCGGAGATGATGACTTCGGCGCTGCGGCCGGTGAGGAAGAGGAAGCCGTCCTCGTCGATATAGCCCATGTCGCCCATGGTGTAGAAATCGCCGCGATAGGCGCCCTCGGTTTTCTCCGGGGCCTTGTAATATTCGAAGCGGCCCTGCTCCGGCGCCTGGAAATAGACGGTGCCGACGGCGTTTGCCGGCAGCGGCTTGCCATCCTCGTCATGGATTTCGACGACGACGCCCGGCAGCGGCTTGCCGACGCTGCCCTTCTTTTTCGGAAACTCATGGCTGTCGATGAAGATGCCGCCGCCTTCCGTCGCCGCGTAATATTCGAAGACGACGGGGCCGAACCAGGCAATCGACCCTTCCTTCACATGAACGGGGCAAGGCGCGGCGCCATGCAGAATCCAGCGCAAGGAAGAGGTGTCGTATTTCGCTTTCGTTTCGTCGGGGAGCTGGAGCATCCGGTGCAGCATGGTGGGCACGACATGCGTATGCGTGATGCCAAGCTCGGCGACGAGGCGGAGCGTTTCCTCCGCGTCCCACTTGTCCATGAGCACGCAGCCGACGCCCGCATTGAGCGGGAAGGAGAGGTTCAGCGCCAGCGGCGCCGCGTGATAGAGGGGCCCTGTGACGAGCGCGAGATCGCCCTCGCGGAAGGCCGCCGTCTCGGTGAGCTTCACGAGGAGGGGCGACAGGGGCGCCGCCTGCCTGCGGAAGACGCCCTTGGGATGGCCCGTCGTGCCGGAGGTGTACATCATCTGCGTGCCGAGGACGGGGTCGGCGAGATTGCTTCCCTCCTCCGCCGCGAGCGCCTCATCATAGGACGAGAAGCCCTCAATCGGCCCACCGACGGCAAGCTTCGCGATCAGCGCGGGCGCCATTGCCGCCGCCTCCGCGGCGCTCGACCGGAAGCGCGCATCGGCGACAAAGGCCTTCGCCTCGCAGTTTTCGACGATGTAGCCGACTTCCGATCCCTTGAGGTGCCAGTTGACCGGCGTCATGCGGAAGCCGCCGCGCTGACAGGCGGCAATCGTTTCCACGAATTCGGGCCTGTTGGAGCACATGAGCGCGACGGCGTCGCCCGCCTTGAGACCGGCGCGGCGCAGCGCCCGCACCAGCCGGTTCGCCTGTGCATTCAACTCGCCATAGCTGCGGTTGCCCGCCTCCGAGACGACAGCCGGGCGATCCGGCGCCTGCGCCGCATGCCAGGCGAGCACCATTCCGGCAGCCGCCGCCTCTTCGCGCGTCCACGCCTCATCCACCACCGACATTCCTCCGCCCTCCGTTGATTTTTGTGCGCGCCTTGCTGGCGCCTTTTTTGGTTCGCAATTTCCGTTCATGATTTTGGCATGGTATTGGACAGGCGAGGGCTCCCCGGCGTCAAGCTGTTCGCGTAGCCTTGGTCCGTATTTTCCCGAAGGATTCCCCGGCGAATGAGATTTCAACTTGCGGCCGCCTTCCTGCTCGGCCTCACGATATGCGGCTGGACGCAACATGCGCAGGCGCAGCAATTCGCCGGCGGCGACAGGGAATTTCTCACCTTGCAGGTGGAGAACGACCTCTTCGCCAACGTCTCGAACACCGACCGGCATTACACGAACGGACTGCAGGCGGCGTGGCTTTCGCGGCCGCAGACGGGGCTGCCCTCCTGGCTTGCCGATTTTTCAGCGCCGCCGGTCTATTCGCTGCTCTTTCCAACGGGAAACTTCGACAAGAAGAGCCAGCGTATCGGCATTGCGCTCGGGCATGCGATCTTCACGCCGGACGACACCGGCACCACGTTTCCCCAGCCGGACGACCGGCCCTATGCCGCGTGGGCACACATGACCTTCTCGTTGCAGAGCGTGCGCGCGAGCAGCATCACAGGCGAGGCCTGGCAGGACCAGTGGAAGCTCGATCTCGGCGTCGTCGGCCCGGCCGCGCAGGGCGAGTTCGTGCAGAACAACTGGCACGACCTCATCGGCGCGGAAGAGGCGGAGGGATGGCGGAACCAGATCAGGGACGAGGTGGGGGTCAATCTGAGTTTCGAGCGCGCCTGGCGGAGCTCGACCTTCAACACGCCGAAACTCGCCGGCCTGCAGACGGATTTCATTCCCTACACGATCGTCTCGCTCGGCAACGTGCAGACCTATGCGGGGCTCGGCGGCACGTTGCGCCTCGGCTTCTCGCTGCCGGACGATTTCGGCCCGACGCGCATCTATCCGGGCGTCGGCGGATCGGAGTGGTTCGAGCCGTCGGCAGCGGGCTGCAACTGCTATCTCTTCGCGGGCGTCGAGGGGCGCGGCGTGGCACGCGACATTTTCCTCGACGGCAACACGTTCCGCGAGAGCGCGAGCATCGAGAAGAAGCACTTCGTCTATGACGCGAAGCTCGGCGCCGTGTTCGTGCTGTGGGATACGCGCGTCGCCTTCACGCATGTCTTCCGGAGCCGCGAATTCGAGGGGCAGGCAAAGCCCGACCAGTTCGGCTCGGTCTCGGTGAACTTCGCGCTTTGATCCGCGCGCCGGGCGAGGCGGGAAAGCCGCTTGCGTTCTCCCCGCTCCGCAGCATGATGGGCGCCATCGCCCTTCAACGCGGAACAAGAAAAACATGACCCTGCCGCTCATTTCCGCCGACAACACATTCGGCCTCCTGTTCGCGTTTCTCGGGCTCGCGGCCTTCGGCTTCTGGTCGGAGCGGACAAGGCTCGGGCAATGGATATCCGGCGTGATCCTGACGATCCTCGCGGGCACGCTCGCCGCCAATCTGCGCATCGTGCCTTTCGCGTCGGATTTCCACGACATGGTGTGGGGCTATGCGGTGCCGCTCGCCATTCCGCTGCTGCTGTTCAAGGCGGACCTGAAAAAGATCCTGCCGGAAAGCGGCATGATGCTTCTCGCTTTCGTCATTGCCGTCATCGGCACGATTGCGGGCGTGCTCGTTGGCTTCGCGCTGATCGACATGGGGCCGCAGGGGCATCTCGTCGCCGGAGCGTTGGGCGCGAGCTGGATCGGCGGGTCGATGAACTTCGCCGCCGTTTCCCAGGCGACGGGGCTGAGCGAGAACGGCGCGCTGACCGCCGCGACGGCGGCCGCCGACAATGTGATGGCGACCTTCTTCATCGCGCTGCTGCTTGTGCTGCCGGGATGGAAACTCCTCACGCGCTTTATTCCCTCCGCGATCATCGAAGCGGAAGAAGAACATCACGCGCATGAAGACGAGGAGGAAAAGCCCACGCTCGACATGGGCGCGCTGGCGCTGCTGCTGTTCCTTTCCGCCGCCTGCTGCTTCACGGGCTTCGAGGTGGCGGCGCTTCTCGGCATTCCGAAATTCGGCGTGCTCTTCGTCACCATCGCGGCACTTCTCGTCGCCAATCTTTTCCCGCGGCAGATGGCGCGGCTGCATGGCGGCTTCGATCTCGGCATGTTCTTCATGTATGTGTTTTTCGGCGTGATCGGCGCGGCGGCCGACGTCGTGCTGATGGTGCAGACGGCGCTGCCGATCTTCGGCTTCGTCTTCATCATGGCGTCGGTGCATCTCGCCGTTGTGCTCACCGGCGCGAAGCTCTTCCGGATCGACCTTGCCGAGGCGCTCGTCATTTCGAATGCAGTGGCGGTCGGCCCGGCGACGGCAGCGGCCATGGCGGCGGGGCGGCGCTGGCGCGCGCTGGTGACGCCCGGCGTCATGCTCGGCGTGCTCGGCTATGCGGTGGCGAATTTCGCGGGGGTGGCGCTGGCGCAGTGGCTGGGGTGAACCTTTTCTCCTTCCGCGTCATGGCCCGGCCCTTCTTTGACTTTATTGGCGGGCCATCCACGCCTTTGGCTACAAAAGAAAGACGTGGATGACCCGCATAAAGCGGGTCATGACGATTTAAGATAAGGGCGATGAGTTTGCCCCCTCTCCCCAATCCCGATAGAACAGCCGAAATCAAATTCGCACTTTCCCGGAGAGACCCCATGTCCGAGCCCGTCATCCTTGTCGAAAAATCAGGCGCCATCGCGACCGTGACGCTCAACCGGCCGGGCGCGATGAATGCGCTGTCGCGCGACCTGCGGCTCGCGATTGCCGAAACCTTCGAGGCGCTGGAGGCGGACGCCGACATTCGCGTCGCGATCCTGACCGGCGCGGGCATGGCCTTCTGCGCGGGGCTCGACCTGAAGGAACTCGGGAGCGATAAGGGCGGCGTCAACGCGACCGTCGGCGACAAGGACCCGGTGACCTCCATCGGCCGGTTTTCCGGCCCGGTCATCGGCGCGATCAACGGCGTTGCGATCACGGGTGGCTTCGAGCTGGCGCTCGCCTGCGACGTTCTCGTCTGTTCGGAGAATGCGCGCTTCGCCGATACGCATGCGCGCGTCGGCATCCTGCCGGGCTGGGGGCTGAGCCAGAAACTCTCGCGCGCCATCGGCATCTACCGCGCGAAGGAACTCTCGCTCACGGGCAACTTCCTCTCCGCGCAACAGGCGGAAGACTGGGGCATGATCAATCGCGTGGTGACGGCGGAAGAATTGCTGCCCGTCGCGCGCAAGCTCGCAGAGGACATGCTGAGCGTGGTCCCGGAATGCCTGCCCGCCTACAAGAAGCTCATCGATGACGGCTTTGCGGAAAGCTTCGGCGAGGGCTTGAAGACGGAGCGGAAAGTCTCGAACGCCGCCAACAAGGCGGTGACGCCGGACGCCATCGCCGAACGCCGCGCGGGGATTCAGAGCCGGGGGAAAGAGCAGACGAGCTAGGCCTTCTTCTCCATGCGGGCGTGTTCCCAAGACATCAGCAGCACGCCCGCGAAGACGGTGCCAAAGCCCGCCATGCCGAGCGCAAGCCGGATGCGGGTGAGGCTGCCCTTGTCTTGTTTCTCCGCCACGAGCCGCTCCGAAGAATAAGTCCTTCGGGGTCATTTAGGGCGGGAGGTGGAGAAGGCGAGCAAGGAAAGTCGTTGCGAATGGCGCCAATGCTTCAAGTAATCCAGTTCCTCGCTGAATAAAAATAACTTAACTTAGTCGATGCAAAACCTTCAGGGGGAGCTATGACTGGTTCTATACACATAGAAAATTTGCGCAACATTTCAAAATTGAATTTTGATTTGCCCGATCGAGGAATCTGGCTTCTAACAGCCGGAAATGGGGCCGGAAAGACATCTCTTCTCGCCTGTCTCCGACGTATTGGGCATTCCAACGCGTTTCCGATTCATTTTCCATCTTCAATAGAGTCAACGAATCTCGACAACTACAGTAAGGCACGCATCGTTTACGGTATTGATGATGACGAAGTTGAGTACGCCTATCGCGGCGAAAGGTGGGCGCCACGGCCACGACGAAATAGTAGCTTACTTGATCAATTTGGCTACCCGAGCGTTATCTATGTTGGAGCAACGGCCGATCGCATAACGCCGCGCCCGGAAGATTTTTCTTCTAAGCGTATTAAGAATGCTCCTGCAACACTCATTGCAGCTGCAAACCAAATATTTGAGACAACGAAGTTCGATGATCTTCGAATCGTCAATCTAAAAAAAGGGGGCGGCAACAGAGCGTTTGTCCTGCGTGTTGGGCAGAACCCGGCGCAATACCATTCAGAGAAGCAGTTTAGCTTAGGTGAGTTATGCGTTCTTAAGCTAATTGCGCAGCTAGAAGACTGTCCTCACCAGTCTCTGGTGTTAATTGACGAACTTGAAATAGCGCTACATCCGAGGGCACAGGTCCAGCTATACGAATTTCTCAGAAGGATGGCGGGCAAGAAACAGCTAACGGTGATCTTCTCCACCCATTCAGTCACGCTTCTCAAGACTGTACCGAGAAGTCAGATCATTTATCTGGAACGCAGCAGCAAAGGAGTCGTAACACCAATCGTAGCGTGCTTTCCTACGTATGCCCTTGGCAACATCACCCTTGGTGAGGAACGTGCACCTGACGTTATTTTATATGTTGAAGATGAAGTAGCGCGATCAATTATAGAGCCGCTGGTAAAACTAACCGTACAGAAAAAATATCAAAACAATAGTCTGTTTCCGGTGGTGAAGACCGTACCAATCGGTGGATTTGAATCCGTTATAAACTTTCTTAGCCAGCACACTTCGGTTCTACCCGGAGGCACCAAAGCACAAGCTCTGCTGGACAACGATGTAAAATCCGAATCTGTCGCAGCCTGGGAAAACAACAAAAACTATGAACGACTGCAAAAACTCGAGAGTGTGAAGGGGCAGGTTGACTACCTACCGTGGACTCCTGAGGTCGGAATAGTCGAGTACCTAAGCGATCCAAACTGCAATGTAGAAGTCGACTTGCGCGTTCATTTCTCTGACAACCAAATTTCTATTGATAAAAACATTTTCAATAATTTCTCGGGGTTGACCGGAAAAGAGCGCAGACAGAAAGCCAAACAGATTTTCAAAAACTTATGCAGCGACATCTCAAAAGTGACGGCACAATCAATAGAATCTGTCGAAAAAAGTGTCTGTGAAGTCTTTGCAAAATACTACTTCTCAAAAAACCCCTCTCAAATTCTGGCACTTCTTGGGCCGAAGCTCTGCTGAAAGAACTGGTATCAGGCTACTTCAGCCAACATGTATTTTCCGGAAAGTAGAAATTTCCGCTATCCTCCCCTCCAAACGCCATTGAGACGCATTCCGGGAGGGAGACCCATGAGCAGCCATGACATCGTGATCCGCGGCGGGACCGTTTTCGACGGGACGGGCGCGGCGCCCATTGAGGCGGACGTCGCCATCGACAATGGCGTCATCTCCGAGGTGGGCAAGGTTTCGGGCTCGGGCCGCGAGGAGATCGACGCACGCAGGCAGATCGTGACGCCGGGCTTTGTCGATGTGCACACGCATTATGACGGGCAGGTGACCTGGGACCCCTATCTCCAGCCGTCGACCTTTCACGGCGTGACCACCGCCATCATGGGCAATTGCGGCGTCGGCTTCGCGCCCTGCAAGCCGGAGCAACGCGAATGGCTGCTCGGGCTCATGGAAGGCGTGGAAGATATTCCGGGTACGGCGCTTGCCGAAGGCATCAAGTGGAACTGGGAGAGCTTCGCGCAATATATGGACGCGGTCGAAGCCTCGCCGCTCGCGCTCGATGTGGGATTGCAGGTGCCGCATGCGGCCGTGCGCGCCTATGTGATGGGGACACGCGCGCCCGCGCTCGAGCCTGCCACCGAAGCGGAGACGGCGGAGATGGGCCGCCTCGTCGTCGAGGCACTGGAAGCGGGCGCGCTCGGCTTTTCCACCTCGCGCACAGTGAAACATAAAGACGTGAAGGGCGGCGCGACGCCGACGCTGAAAGCCGAAGCGCAAGAGCTGCATGGCATTGCGCGCGCCATGGGCAAGGCGGGCAAGGGCGTGCTGCAGCTCATCGCCGACTTCAAGGATACCGACGCCGAATTTGCGATGCTGCGCGGCATGGTGGAGCTTTCGGGCCGGCCCATGTCGATCACCATCGAGCAGGACGACCGCTGGCCGACCGTGTGGAAGCGCGTGCTCGACAATATCGCGGCGGCCAATGCGGACGGGCTGCCGATCCGCGGCCAGGTGCCGCCGCGCGCGACGGGGCTGCTGCTCGGGCTCACCGCTTCGCTCAATCCCTTCATCATGCACCAGACCTTCCGGCAGATCTGGGGCGCGCCGCTTGAGCAGCAGTTGAAGGCGCTGCGCGACCCCGAGTTCCGGGCGAAGCTGCTGGCCGAAGAGCCCCAATATCCGGCAGGCGAGATCATCGAGATGATCTGCACCGCCTATCACAAGATGTTTTCGCTGGGCGAGACGCCGAACTACGAACCGGCGCCGGAGGAAAGCGCCAAGGCCGTTGCCGACGCCACAGGCAAGAACCCCCGCGAGGTCGTGCTCGACTGGATGCTGGAGCGCGATGGACGGGCGCTCCTCTATTTCCCGCTGATGAACTACACTCACGGCAGCCTCGCCGATGTCGAGACCATGCTCACCCATCCGAACACGGCCTTCGGCCTTTCGGATGGCGGCGCGCATTGCGGCATCATCTGCGATGCGAGCTTCCCGACGACGCTGCTCACCCATTGGGGCCGCGACCGGACAAGGGGGCGCAAGCTGCCGCTCGAATGGCTGATCCACGGGCTGACGGGCCGCAACGCCGCGCTGGTCGGGCTCGGCGACCGGGGCATCCTCGCGCCCGGCATGAAGGCGGATGCAAACGTGATCGACTTCGACAAGCTGACGCTCTATTCGCCCCATATCGTCAACGACCTGCCGGCGGGCGGCAAACGGCTGATCCAGAAGACGGACGGCTATACGGCGAGCATCGTTTCGGGAACGGTTTCGTTCCGGAACGGGGAGCCGACAGGCGCGTTGAAAGGCAAGCTGGTGCGCGGGGCGCAAAAGCGGCCGGAAGGTGCACGGATTCCCGCTGCGGCGGACTGATTGAAGTCAACGCACACGGGATTTCCGGACCATCCGGGTAATCGGGAAAGTTGCCCTAATTTGGTCACGGTGGCGGACCAATAAGGGCGCCTGGAGCAGATCCCGATCGGACGAAATCGCGTTGCGGCTTCCTCCGATCGGGAAAATCTGCTCGTCGCTATTAATCTGGACCGTTTTCCGAACCGGCAGGTGGTTCCACCTGCCTGGAAAACGGTCTTGCCGGGTGTCCGGCGCGTGGACGACGGGGCTGGGCCGTCCAATTGTGAGCCGTTTTCCCAGCTTGCTGCGTATGACGGACGATAAATGGACAAGCCCGACCCCACCCCCGAGACCCCGCAGGCCAACCCGCGCTCATGGCGGCACTCCGTCTTCGTGCGCCAGGCTCTTTTTCTCTTCATCGTGCTGCCCATCGTCATCGCGGCCAATCTCGCGGTCTGGGCGGCGCTGAACCGGCCACATGACGCGGAAGCCTGGACGGGCGAAATCGTGGGGCTTTCCTACAGCCCCTACCGGCAGGGCCAGGACCCGACGCAGAACAAGCATCCGAGCCTTTCGGAAATCGAAGCCGACATGAAGCTTCTGTCGGGCGCGGTGCAGGCGATCCGCAGCTACAGCGTCGTGCGGGGCCAGGATCACATTCCCGAACTCGCCGCCCAATACGATCTCTCCGTCGCCGCCGGCGCGTGGATCGGTCCGGACATCGAGCGCAACGAACGCGAACTGCAACAGCTCATCGCGCTGGCGCCGCGCCGCAATGTGGTGCGCGTGCTGGTCGGCAACGAGGTGCTGCTGCGCAACGACATCCCGATCGAGGACCTGATCGGCTACATCAAGCGCGCGAAACAGAAAATCTGGAAGCCGGTCTCGACCGCCGAGCCGCCGCATATCTGGCTCAAGAATCCGGAACTCGTGAAGGCGGTCGATTATATCGGCGTGCAGATCCTGCCCTACTGGGAAGGGATTCCCATCGACATCGCGGTCGATTCCGTGTTCGAGCGGCTCGACGAATTGCGCGCCGCCTATCCGAACAAGCCCATCGTCGTGACCGAAGTGGGCTGGCCGAGCCGCGGCAAGATCATTCCGCGCCGTCCCTATCCGGGTCTTTCGCCCGCCGAGTTGAACACGGAAGCCGTTCCCTCGCTCGTCAACCAGGCGACCTTCATGCGCGAGTTCCTGAACCGCGCGAAGACGGAAGACCTCACCTATTATGTGATGGAAGCCTTCGACCAGCCGTGGAAGGCATCGGAAGAAGGCGCGGCGGGCGCTTTCTGGGGCATCTACAATGCCGACCGGCAGCCGAAATTCCCGATGGCGGGCGGCATTTCCGAAGCGCCGGAATGGCGCTTCTGGGCATCGCTCGCGGCGGGGCTCGCGCTTGTGCCCGCGATGCTCTTCATGCTGCGGCAGCGCCATGTGCGGCCTGCCGGCGTCGTCATCTTCGCGGTACTGACGCAGCTTGCGGGCTCCGCCATCGCCTGGGCGGGGCTCTCGGTCACCGGGCTCTACTTCACCTGGGTCGGCGCGACGGTCTGGAGCTTCCTCTTCTTTGCGCAGGGGTTGCTCCTCATCGTGCTTCTTGCCGAAGCGATCGAGTTCGTCGAGGTGATCTGGACGCATCGCGGCGCGCGGCATTTCGAACCGTTCGACGAACACGCCGTCAGTCCGGCAGCGAAGGTTTCGATCCATGTGCCGATCCACAACGAGCCGCCCGAGATGGTGTGCGAGACGCTCGCCACACTGTCGAAGCTCGACTACGAGAATTACGAAGTGCTGGTGCTCGACAACAACACCACCGACCCGGAGGTCTGGCAGCCGGTGCGCGACTATTGCGCGAAGCTCGGGCCGAGGTTCCGCTTCTTCCATCTCGAAAACTGGCCGGGCTTCAAGGCAGGCGCGCTCAATTTCGGCCTCGAAAAGACGGCGGAGGATGCCGAGATCATCGCCGTCATCGACAGCGATTATCAGGTCGAACCGAACTGGCTGAAGACACTCGTTCCCTATTTCGACAAGCCGGATGTCGGTTTCGTGCAGGCGCCGCAGGATTATCGCGACCGCCACGAGAGCGCGTTCAAGAACATGACCTATTGGGAATATGCCGGCTTCTTCCATATCGGCATGGTCCAGCGCAACAACTTCAATGCGATCATCCAGCACGGCACCATGACGCAGGTGCGCAAGAGTGCGCTGAAGCGCGTCGGCGGCTGGGCGGAGTGGTGCATCTGCGAGGACGCGGAACTTGGCATCAAGCTCTACCGGGCAGGCTATGACAGCGTCTATGTGAACCATTCCTTCGGGCGCGGGCTCACGCCGGACACGCTTGCGGGCTATATCAGCCAGCGCTTCCGCTGGGCCTATGGCGCGGTGCAGATCGTGAAGCATCACTGGGATGCGCTTGCGCCCTGGGCGCGCCGGAAGCGCGGACTGTCGGGCGCACAGCGCTACTATTTCCTCGCCGGGTGGCTGCCCTGGTTCGCGGACGGGCTGGCGCTTCTCTTCACCACGGCAAGCGTCGTGCTGTCGGCCTGGGCACTCTACCAGCCAAGCATGATCTCGCTGCCGGTCGCTGCTTTCCTCATTCCGACCATCGGCAGCTTTGCCTTCAAGTTCGTGCGCTCGCTCTGGCTCTATGCCGTGCGCGTGAAGGATTGCAGCTTCCTCGAAAGCCTCGGTGCGGGCGTTGCCGCGCTCGGCCTCACGCATACGGTTGCCAAGGCCATGCTCAACGGCATGATCACGACGAGCAAGCCGTTCATCCGCACACCGAAATGCGAGGACAAGCCGCCGCTCGCGGCCGCCTTCATCCAGGTGCGCGAGGAAAGCCTGATGCTGGCGCTGCTCTGGGGCGTTGCGGTTGCCTTCCTCACGAGCCCGCATTTCGCGGACAGCCATTCGCGGCTCTGGGTCGGCGTGCTGCTCGTGCAGTCCGTGCCCTACGCCTCGGCCGTGCTGCTGTCGTTCATCAACGTGATGCCCTCTCTCTTCCGCCGCGACAAGAAGGACCAGGCCACGGGCCTCCTGTCGCCGGCGGAGTGAAGGGCTTCACATCGCGCCGCCGCCGTCGATGTTGATCTTCTGGCCGTTGGCGTAGGGGTTCGCGTCCGAGACGAGGTAGACGACGGCCGCGGCCACCTCTTCGGGGCCGCAGACATGGCCGAAAGGCATGTTTGCGTCGAGTTCGTGGATGTCCATGCCCTTCTTGCCCGCACGGGCGGCGGCGAGGCGCGAGCCCATGTCGGTCGCGGTGAGGCCGGGGGCCACGATGTTCGTCCGGATGCCGTGTTTGCGCTCTTCCTTGGCGAGCGTGAGCGCGAGAGCTTCGGCGGCGGCCTTGCCCATATTGTAGGGCCCGCCATTGGCGGACATGGAAAGCGTTGCGACGGAGGAAATGATGACGATGTCGCCGCGCTTTTCCTTCCGCATATGCGGCAGCACGAGCTTCGACATGAAATGCGGCGCCATGGCGTGCACACGGAGCACGCGCTCGAGTTCCAGCGGGTCGGTGTCGGCGACCGCCTGACCGCGCGAGGCGATGCCCGCATTGTTGACGAGGATGCCGATGGAGCCGAAATCCTTCAGCACGCCGGCGACCATGATCTCGTCTTCCTCGAAATTTTCAACCGAGGCCGAATAGGCTTTTGCCTTGCGGCCGAGCTTCCCGATTTCAGCGACGGTTTCGTCCGCTGCCTCCTTGTCGCGGCGATAGTTCACCGCAATGTCGGCGCCCGCTTCGGCAAGCGCCAGAGCGATGGCGCGGCCGATGCCGCGGCTGGCGCCCGTGACGAGGGCAACGCGGCCTTCCAGAGATATGTTCATTCGTTCCTCCCGGCGTTCTTGTTGTCGCAAGCATAAAGAAGCCGCCCGGGATTTCCATTCCCGGACGGCTTCAGGCAAATCATCGGCGATGACGCTACGGCAAAGGGCGGCAAAAAATCAGGCCGCGTCCTTCGTGTATTTCTTCATGTCCTCGCGGAGCACCATTTTCAGGATCTTGCCGTTCGGATTGCGCGGCAGCGGCTCGTGGCGCAGCTCGATCTTGACCGGCACCTTGAAGGCCGCCAGCAGCTTGCCGACATGCGCCTTGAGCTCTTCTTCCGAGACATCCTTGCCGGGCGCGACCTGCACCACGGCGCCGACCTCTTCGCCCAGCACCTTGGTCCTTGGCGCGGTCGAGAATGTAGACGAAGCCTTCGTCGTCCATGCGCACGAGGTCGCCCGAGTGGAACCAGGCGCCTTCGGTGATCGCGGCGGCGGTCGCTTCGGGCTTGTTCCAGTAGCCCTTCACGATGTTCGGGCCCCTGATCCAGAGCTCGCCCACCTGGCCGAGCGGCACTTCATTGCCCTGCTCGTCGACGACCTTGATGTCGCAGACGGGAACGGCCGGACCGGCGCTGTCGGGCTTGGCCACATAGTCCTCGGCAAGGTTCTGCGTGGCGATGGCCGACGTTTCGGTGAGCCCATACCCATTCGAGGGGTGGCAGTTCGGGAACTGCTTCTTGATGCGCGCGACGAGGTCGGGCGCGGAGGGCGCGCCGCCATAGCCGATCGCTTCGACGGTCGAGGTGTCGCGCGTGGCGAAATCCGGCGACTCGAGCACCTGCCAGACCATGGCCGGCACGCCGCCGAAGGACGTGACGCCCTCGCGTTCGATCAGCTCCAGCGCATGTTCCGGATTCCACTTGTGCATGATGACAAGCTTGCCGCCGCTCGCATAGGTGCCGACGAGGATCGAGTGGCAGCCGGTCACATGGAAAAGCGGAACGGAAAGCAGCATCACGCGGGGCGGCGCGGCCGGATCAGGCGCGGGCGGCATCTCGCCCCGGCGCATGAAGGCGCGCGCACCGCCCAGCATGGCGTTCATCAGGTTGGTGCAGATGTTGCGCTGCGAACCGAGCGCGCCTTTCGGCTTACCCGTGGTGCCGGAGGTGTAGAAGATGGTGGCGTCGTCTTCCGGCTGCATCCCCGGATCGGGAAGCGGGTCGGCGGGGAGCCTGGAATAATCGGCAGGCTTTGCCACCAGCGTCTCGAAAGCTTCGGCAACGCCGAGTTCTTCCTCCGGGGTGCGCACGGCGACGAGCCCGTTGAGGCCGAGTGCCTTCAGATGCGGACGGATGCGATCGAGGCGCTCATGGTCGACGATGACGACTTTCGAGCCCGAGTCCGTGATCCCGTATTCGAGTTCGGGGCCGGTGCCCCAGGCATTGAGCGGCACGATGACGCCGCCAATGGCCGCTACCGCCCAGAAGACGATCGACCATTCCGGGAAGTTGCGCATGATGAGGGCGACGCGGTCGCCCTTCTTCACACCGTATTTTTCGGTGAGGATGCGTCCGAAGGCCGTCGCGGCGCGATAATGGTTTTCGTAGGTGAGGCGCTCGCCCTCATAGACGATGAATTCGCGTTCGCCCCAGGCACGGCCCAGATCGAGAATCGCGCGCAGGGAGGGCGGCGCGTTCTTGTAGGTGCGGATGGGGACGCCGCGGATTTCGACCGTCTCCATTTCGAAAGGCGTGCCCGGCGACGTCAGGAAGGCATGCGCCTCCTCAATCGTCATGGCGGGCCATTTGCTGCCGTTCTCGGCCATTTTGTTTCTCCCTGGTGTCGTTATCGGCGGCTCTTGCCGTCGCGTTTCCCGACACATATCGCTTTTGACGCTGAAATTGAAGCGGGACGCTCAGAGGCCGAATTTCTTCAGGAGCGCCGTTTCCTCCTCGATGCAGGCCGCAAAGCCCGGCCGGGCATGGATGGCCCCGAGATAGCGCGTCAGGTCCGGATAGTCTTTCGCGTCCGGCCGGAAGCCCGCATGGGCGAGATTGACGAATTGCGTGCCGAGAGAGATGTCGGCAATGCCGAAGGCGCCGCCCACGAGAAAATCCTTCGTAGCGATTTCCTTGTCGAGCCATGCAAAGAAGCGGGGCAGCTTTTCGTTGAAGGCCTTGTCCGCCGTCTCGCGGTCCGCTTCCTTGCCCATCATGCGGTTCACGACCATCGGGCGGAAGGCACCCATGCCGATGGTGCCGGCGAGTTCGGAGTCCGCATATTCCTCGTACCAGAGGGCCTTGCCGTACTGGAAGGCGTCCTGCGGGTAGAGCGCGGGCGAGGGAAACTTCTTCTCCAGATAACCGCAGATCGCGGAGGAGTCCGGCAGCGTCGCATCCGCGCCCTCGCTGTCATCGCGAAGGACCGGAATTCGCTTCAGCGGCGAGATTTCGAGGAACCAGTCGGGCGCCGGGAAAATGTTCACCTGTTCAAGCGTGTAGGCCTCGCCTTTCTCGGCCAGAAACACGCGCACCTTGCGCACGAAGGGGGAAAGGCTTGCGCCATAGACTGTGAGGGTCATCGATCGTCTCCCGTGGAACCGCTTGAAAACGCGGCCTTTTCTGAAAGCCGGAGCCTGTGGCGGGCAAGGAAACACGGGGAGCCGGCCAAGCGCAAGAGCGGCGCGGGGCCGCATTCGCAGAATCCATTAACTTTCCAATGGCAATATGGCTCCGGGCATTTACCGCCCCGGAGAGGAGACTATGTCCTCGTTCATATCCACCCGGATCGCGAGATCGGTCGACCCCGACGCGAAGGTCACCCTGCTCGACAGTCCGAAGCATCCGGCGCTTGCCGCCCTGCTCGCCTGCTGGGAAGAAAAGCGCCGCGGCAGACCCTTTCCCGACCGCGCCGATATCCGTCCGGAAGAGTTCCGGCGCATGCTGCCCCATGTCGGAATCGCCGAAGTGCTCGATGGCGGCGCGGATTTCCGATTCCGCCTGTTCGGCGCGGAACTTTCGTCGATTACGGGTTTCGACAGGACGGGCGAGAAATTCTCGGAAATGAAGGCGGCGTCTCACTCGAAGCTTACGGACAAGGTGATGCAGGAGCGCTGGTCCGAAGCAATGCGGGCGGTGCTGCTGCTTGCCGGGCCCCTGTCGCTGAAGACGCCGGTCGCACGGGTCGGAGACGAAGAGCCGCTCGACATGCACGCCCTCCTGCTGCCGTTCACAACCGGGGGCGAGGAGATCGGTCAGATACTGGGCGCGGTTTTCATCCTGCCGCGCGAGGAATGACGGGTGGTACAGCCACCCCGGATCGAACGGGGGACCTCTAGATCCACAATCTAGCGCTCTAACCAGCTGAGCTATGGCTGCACGGGATAAGCGGAACCGGGCCAAAGCCCGCCGCGATGGCCGGGAACTTAATTCGGCCCGGCCCGAATGACAAGCCCGGGCTCGCGCCACCCGCAAAAATCGGCGGACGGGGCAAACCCTCTCTACATCAAGACGTTAGCCGCGAAGATCGAGACGACGCCCAGCGGCGCGATGAAGCGGAGCGCGAAACGCCACCAGGGGAACCAGGCCTTGCCGCCGGCACCCAGCGCCGCCTCGACGACAGGCCCCGAAAGCACCCAGCCCGCGAACAGCGCGATGAGCAGGCCGACCGTCGGCATGATCAGGTTGGCGGTCGTGAAATCGAGCACGTCGAAGACCGTCATCTTTTCCATGACGCCGAAGCGGGCCATGGGGTGAAAGTCCGCCCACCGGTTGAACGAGAAAACGGTTCCAAGACCCGCCACCCAGGCGGCGGCACCGACGATGACGGCCAGCCATTTGCGCGAGAGGCGCACCCCCTCCTCCATCCACGCGACGATGGGCTCCAGCAGCGAGATCGCGGACGTGACCGCCGCGACGGAAAGGAGGATGAAGAAGGCGCCGCCGATCACGGCGCCGTTGCCGATGGTACCGAAGGCGATGGGCAGCGTGATGAAGGTGAGGCCGGGGCCGCTCGAGGGCTCGAGCCCATAGGAAAAGACGAGCGGGAAGATGGCAATGCCGGCGAGGACGGCGACGACCGTGTCGGCGAGCGCGATCACGATGGCGGACATGCCGATCGAAACATCCTCTTCGAGATAAGCGCCATAGGTCATCATGGCGCCGAGCGCGATCGACACCGAAAAGAAACCCTGGCCGATGGCGGCGAGAACGGTATCGGGCGTCACCTCGCTGAAATCGAATGCGAACATGAATTTCATGGCCGCGCCGAAGCCGGGCATGGTGGTGGCATAGATGGCCATGGCCGCCAGCAGAATGAAGAGAAGCGGCATGAGCAGGACGACGGCGCGCTCGATGCCGCCGGTTACGCCGGCCGCGACGATGCCCACGGTGAGGGCGAGAAAAAGCGTCTGCCAGATCATCAGCGCGCCGCTATCGGCGACGAAGTTCGTGAAATGGTTCGCGGCCGCCGCTTCCGTCTCGCCCGAAAAGGCGCCGGTCAGCGCCAGCTCGATATATTTGAGCGCCCAGCCGCCGATGACGCTGTAGTAGGACAGCACGATGAACGCACCGGCAACGCCGCCCCAGCCGATCAGCATCCAGATACGGGCGGCCTTGTGCCGGGCAATCAGCGCCCTCATGGCGTTGATCGGGCTCTGCTTGCCCATGCGGCCCAGCATGATTTCCGAGATCAGGATGGGAAGCGCGATGGCGAGCGTCGTTGCCGCATAAATGAGGATGAAGGCACCGCCGCCATTCTCGCCTGCGAGGTAGGGAAAGCGCCAGACATTGCCGAGACCCACGGCACTGCCGATGGCGGCCATCAGGAAGGCGAACCGCGACGACCATTGACGCGGCGTAAATGGAGTGGTCATGCAAAGTCCCCCTCTGACGGACGCAGCCGATGCAGCCCGGCGCCCCCGCCATTTTGCCGCATGCTTCCCGATTGTGCCGGAACAATAAGGAATTGGCGGGCTTCTGTCAGGCCCCGGCCAGGCGAAAAAGCGCCGATCCTTCGCTTGTGGCACGCTGGAATCGCCTATAGTCGCGGCGAGAACGAAAGCGGGGAGAGCCATGAGCGGCAAAGAGATCGGCACGGCCTATATCGAGGCGAACGGCCTGGCCTTCGAGGTCGATATGTGCGGCGAGGGCAACAAGCTCGCGCTGCTGCTGCACGGCTTTCCCGAGAGCAAGTTTTCCTGGCGCCACCAGATGCCCGTCAAGGGCCGTGAGGCCTATCGCATGGACCATTTGCTCGACGACGTGGCGGGGCTTATCGACGCGGCGCGGGCGCGCGGGATCACAGGACCCGTGACGCTTGTCTCACACGACTGGGGGGGTGTGATCGGCTGGACCTTCGCCCTGAAGAAAGTGCGCCCGCTGGAGCGCTTCATCGTCATGAACCTGCCCCACCCCGCACTCTTCGCGACGCGGGGCCGGACATGGGCGCAACTCAAGAAGAGCTGGTACATCTTCTTCTTCCAGATTCCGTGGCTGCCGGAGAAGCTCTTTCTTGCGCGCAACGCATATGCGATCGCGCAGGCTTTTTACGGCATGGCGGTGGACAAGAGCCGCTTTCCCGACGAGGTGCTCGACCACTACCGCAAGAATGCACAGCTTCCCGGCGCGATGACGGCGATGATCAATTATTATCGAGCGCTGATGCGCAGCGAACGCCCCGTGGAGTGGACCGACCCGCCGCAGCTCGACACACCGACGCTGATGATCTGGGGCGAGGAGGACGCGGCGCTCGGCAAGGAACTCACCTACGGGACGGAAGATCTCGTGACCGATTTCACCGTCCGCTACCTGCCGCAGGTCTCGCATTGGGTGCAGCAGGAAGCGCCCGAAGCCGTCAACGCGATGATTCGCGCCTGGATCGAGGGCCGGCATGTGCCGCAGGCCGGGCTTGGCGGACGGCTGCTGCTCGCGGATCAGATGTAAGACCGGGCAGGCAAATTTCCACCGTCATTGCCATGAATGGCTATGACGCCAGTTCCGGCAGATCGCGATAGAGCGCCAGCGCCTCGGGGTTCGCCAGCGCTTCGCGATTTTTCACCTCGCGCCCATGCACGATGTCGCGGACGGCGAGTTCGGTGATCTTGCCGGACTTGGTGCGCGGAATGTCGGTGACGGCGACGATCTTCGCCGGGACGTGACGCGGCGACGCGCCGGTGCGAATTTTATCGCGGATGCGTTTTTCCATAGCGGCATTGAGCTGGGCGCCCTCTCGCATCGCGACGAAGAGCACGACGCGGACATCGCCCTGCCAGTCCTGACCGATGGCGAGCGCCTCCTGGATTTCGGGAAGCTGCTCGACCTGCGCATAGATTTCCGCCGTGCCGATCCGCACGCCGCCCGGATTGAGCGTCGCGTCGGAGCGGCCGTGAATGACAATGCCGCCATGGGACGTGATCTCCGCATAATCGCCGTGACACCAGACGCCGGGGAAGCGCTCGAAATAGGCGCTGCGATATTTCGCGCCGTCGGGATCGTTCCAGAAACCGGCCGGCATGGACGGAAAAGGACGGGTACAGACGAGTTCGCCCTTGCTTGCCTCGCCCTGTCCCGCCGCAAGCGGCTTTCCCTCTTCGTCCCAGACTTCCACGGCCATGCCGAGCCCCTTCGCCTGGATCTCGCCGCGCCAGACAGGCAGCAGGGGCAAACCGAGCACGAAGCAGGAAACGATGTCGGTGCCGCCAGAGATCGAGCAGAGGGCGACGTCCGTCTTGATATCCCGATAGACGAAATCGAAGCTCTCCGGCACGAGCGGCGAGCCGGTGGAGAGGATCATGCGCATGGAAGAAAGATCATGCGTCTCGCGGGGGCGGAGCCCCGACTTCTTCACCGCGTCGATGAACTTCGCCGACGTGCCGAAGACCGTTATTCGCGCCGCGTCGATATAATCGAACAGCACGCGCTCGTCCGGTGCAAAGGGCGAGCCGTCGTAGAGCGCGAGTGTCGCGCCGGCCGCAAGGCCCGAGACGAGCCAGTTCCACATCATCCAGCCGCAGGTGGTGAAGTAGAAGAGCGTTTCGCCGGGGCGGATGTCGCAATGAAGGCGGTGCTCCTTCAGGTGCTGGAGCAGCGTGCCGCCCGCCGAATGGACGATGCATTTCGGGATGCCGGTCGTGCCGCTCGAATACATGATGTAGAGCGGGTGCGAGAAAGGCAGACGCGCGAACGAAAGCGATGCTTCCGGCACGGATGC
This sequence comes from Alphaproteobacteria bacterium HGW-Alphaproteobacteria-3, assembly GCA_002842875.1. Taxonomy (GTDB): domain Bacteria; phylum Pseudomonadota; class Alphaproteobacteria; order Parvibaculales; family Parvibaculaceae; genus Parvibaculum. Next base: position 39,061 of record PHEF01000036.1, read on the forward strand.
AAGAAGCGCAGGCCAGTCCTCCGCCTTCGCAAGCGCCTTCCTTCCCTCGCCGATGAAGGGAACGATGGCGACATGTTCGAGCGAGGGAAGGCCGGCGACGATTTCGCCGAGCTTGCCGTGCGCGGCAAGCACCTTGCCCGCATAGCGGTAGCCGTCGCAGGCGACGAGCACCTTCGGTTCGATCTGGCCGAAGCGGTCGAGCACCCCCTTCACGCCGAAATCGGGCGAGCAGGAAGAAAAGACCGCACCGATACTCGCGGCGGCGAGCATGGCGACAATGGTTTCGGGGCAATTCGGCATGAAGGCGGCGACGCGGTCTCCCGCGCCGACGCCCCAACCTTTCAGCACGGCGGCGAAGCGCGCGACATCGCGCCGCAAGGCATCGCACGTGACGGGCGCGGCCATCTCGCCTTCATTGTTGAAGAGGAGCGCGACATCGCCGCCTTCTTCCCGCAGCAGATTTTCGGCGAAGTTGAGCCGGGCATCGGGGAAGAACGCCGCGCCGGGCATCTTCCCGGCATCGGCGAGAACCCGTTGGCCCTTTTCACCGATGACACCGGTGAAGTCCCATATCGCATCCCAGAAGAGACCGGGCGAGGCCACCGACCATGCGTGGAGCGCGTCGTAACCGGCCAGCGACAGCCCATGCCGTTCGTTCACGAAATCCGCGAAGGCGCTCATGTTCGACGCCGCAACGGCCTTTGCGGACGGTGTCCACAGGGGGATTTCGCCGGTATCGCTTGCTGTGGTCATGGGGTCCGCTCCTTCCGCGCGTGCGGCAATTTAGGGTAGTTTGGCGGTTACGGGAAAGGGGCGTCCCCGCCAAAGGTGCGCCGCGCCTTGTCCTGCACTATCATGCCACGGTCATATTTCGCCCCCAGTGTGGCGAGAACAAAACCGGAGCCTCCCATGTCCCGCCTGATCGCCATTCTTGCCGGTCTCCTGCTCATCGTCGTTGCCGCTATCGTCGTGGTCCCCATGCTGATCCCGATGGAGACCTACAAGACGAAAGTGGCCGAACTCGTGAAGGCACAGACGGGCCGGGACCTGCGCATCGACGGCGATATCGGCCTCTCCCTCTTCCCCAACATTGCGATTTCGATCGGCGATGTCGGCTTCTCGAACCCGAAATGGGCGCGGGACGCGGAAATGGCCTCGATGAAGGAGATGCGGGCGGCGCTGAAGCTCGTTCCGCTCTTCAGCGGCAATGTGGAAATCGACAGTTTCGTGCTGGTCGACCCGATCATCCATCTCGAGATCCGCAAGGACGGGACGCCAAACTGGCAATTCGAGAGCGCGGGGGCGGCAGCACCGGCGGCGCCCGAAACGCCCTCGCAGGGCGGCCCGGCGGTGAGCGATTTCCGGCTCGGCGAGGTGTCGATCCAGAATGGCAGCGCGACCTATCGCAACGCACAGTCGGGCGCGAACTACGCGATGGAGAGCGTCAATATCGACCTCGCCATGCCGGGCCTCGACGACCCGTTCGTCGCGAACGGCTCTCTCGTCTGGAACGGCGACAAGATCGACATCGGCCTCGAAGCGGCGCGTCCGCGCGCCTTCACCGAAGGCGGTGAGACGCCCGTGACGCTCGCGGTCTCGGCGCCGAAGTTGAACACTTCCTATGAAGGCACGCTCAAGCTGATCGACGGCCTCGCCTTTTCCGGCGCGGTCGACCTCGACGTCTCCTCGGTGCGCGACCTCGCGGCCTGGACGGGCAACGCGATGCCGGCGGGAGAAGGGTTCGGTCCGCTCGCCATCAGCGGCAAGGCAAGCGGAACGGACAATCTCTACCGTTTTTCGGGTGCGAAAATCGCCTTTGACGGCATGAATGCGACAGGCGATCTCTCTGTCGGCACGGGCGGCGCGCGGCCGAACATCAAGGGCGAGCTCACCGTCGACAGGATCGACGTGAATGCCTATCTCGCGGATGGCGGCGAAAGCAGCGGCACAGGCGGCGACGGTGGCGCCAGCGGCGACGAGGGCTGGAGCACGGCACCCATCGACCTTTCCGGACTCAAGGCGGCCGATGCCGATTTCACTTTCTCGGCGGGCGAAATCCTGTTCCAGAAACTCAAGATCGGCGAAAGCGCGCTGAAGCTGAAGCTCGCAAACGGCGTCCTCAACGCCAATCTCGCCAAGCTCGCTCTCTATGAAGGACAGGGCTCGGGCGCGCTCACCGTGAACGGCGCCGGGACGACCCCGCAAGTGAAGGCGAATTTCGCGCTCGCCGGTCTCTCCGCCGCGCCCTTCCTCACCGATGCAGCCGATTTCAAACGGCTGGAAGGCAAAACCGCCATCGACATCGCCGTCACCGCCGCCGGGCGCAGCGAGCGCGACATGATCTCGGCGCTCAACGGCAATGGCAGCGTGAAGTTCACGAACGGCAAGATCAAGGGGATCAACCTTGCGCAGCTCACCCGCACGGTGCTGAGCGCCGCCACGACGGGCTGGCAATCCGGCGGGACGCAGGACACGGATTTCTCCGAACTCGGCGGCACCTTCACCATCGTCAACGGCATCCTGAAAAACGACGACCTGACCCTTCTCTCGCCGCTCATCCGCGTGACGGGCGCGGGCACGGCCGACATGCCGCAGAAGACGCTCAACTACCGCGTCGAACCGAAGCTCGCGGCGACGCTCGAAGGCCAGGGCGGCTCGTCGGAAGCCAAGGGCATCGAAGTGCCGATCCTCATTACCGGCTCGTGGTCCAATCCGCGCTTCGCACCGGACCTGAAATCGATGATCCAGAACCGCGAGAACATCAAGCAGACCATCGATTCCATCAAGGAAGACAAGGGAAAGAGCCTGCTGAAGGGCCTCATGGGAGCGCCCGCGGCCGATACGGGCACGACCACAGAGCCGGAGGGAGACGGCGCCACAGGGGGCGAAACGGCGGAAGAGCCGAAGCCGAAACCTGAAGACGCGCTGAAAAAGCTCTTTGGCCGGTAGTTTCGGGGCCTTTGTCCCGGGGTGCCGTCCCGTCTAGACTGACCGGGAGTGATTCGTCGGGACCGAGGCGGCGCCTTCATGATCCAGAACGCCTTGTCGACGCTGATGAAATTCTTCATTGGGGCGGTGGCCATCGGCGCACTGCTCAACGCGTTCGACATAACAGCAGAGCAGGTTCTTCAGGACATCGGCTTCACGCCCGAGGCCGTCCTTGCTTTTGTGCGCGAGGGGATCGGCTGGGCGCTGCCGCATTTTCTCCTCGGCGCGATGGTGCTCATTCCGATCTGGCTCATCATCTTCCTCCTGAAGCCGCCGGGCTTCCGCCGCTAGGCCTTCTTGTTTTCCCGCCTTGCCGCGCTTGCGCCGCAAGCCGTGGCATGTAGAGTTCGTGGTTAACGGGCAAGGGAACGGTCCCTGCTCCGGACACGGATATAATCGGGGAGAATATCCATGAAAAAATTCGTACTCGCTGTCGCGGTTTCCAGCTTCGCCTTCGCCGGTGCGGCGCTTGCCAATGTGGGAGCCGGTCTCGTCGGCAACACGGTGACGCTCACCTATGCGGACGGGTCGCAGGCAAAGATCTACTACCCGGACGCTTCCAGCATCGTGGTGAAGGGTGCCGACGGCTCGGAATCGCAAGGCACCTGGCACGTCTCGGACAACAAGATCTGCACCAAGGTCGGCGATGCACCGGAAAACTGCACCGACCCGGTCACGGAAGCTCCTGCGGTCGGCAGCTCCGGCACGATCGAGAGCGAGCGGGGCCAGACGCAGTGGGCCGTGTCGGCAGGCAAGGACTTCTGATCTCCTTTCGCCTGTTCCCGGCGGTTTCCAGCCCGTAAAGTCGCGTCATCGAAAATGCGATTCATGCTGGGAGAACGATCATGGGAAGACTGTCCGGGAAACGAGCCATCGTGACGGGCGCTGGTAGCGGCATTGGCCGCGCCAGCGCCCTTCTTTTTGCGCATGAAGGCGCGCAGGTCGTCGCCGTCGACCGGGTGGAAGCCGCGGTCGACGAAACGGCGGAGATGATCCGCAAGGAAGGCGGCGCGGTCTCCTCCGTCGCCGCGGATGTCAGCGACGAAGCGGCCGTGAAAGGCTTTGTCGATCATTGCCTCTCCGAGTTCGGCGGCCTCGATGTCGTCTACGCCAATGCAGGCATCAGCGGCGGGCTCGTGCCGCTGCATGAGCAGACGGTGGACTACTGGAAGGAAATCCTTGCCGTGAACCTGATCGGCCCCTTCCTCGCCATCAAGCATGCGAGCCGGCACATGATCGCCCAGGGCAAGGGCTCGATCGTCTGCACCGCCTCCGTCGCGGGACTGCGCGCCAATGCCGGCGGCACGCCCTACAGCGCAAGCAAGGCCGGCGTCATCAGCCTCGTCCAGACCGCCGCCAACGAGTTCTACGGCACGGGCGTGCGCGTCAACGCGATCTGCCCCGGCCTCATCGAGACGGGAATGACGAAGCCGATTTTCGACGGCGCCCGGGCGCGCGGTTCGGACGACAAGATCGGCCAGCTCAATCCGCTGAAGCGCTACGGCCTGCCACCGGAAATCGCGCAGGCCGCGCTCTTCCTCGCCAGCGACGATGCGTCCTATGTCAACGGACAGGCCATCGCGGTCGATGGCGGTCTGTCGAGCACGCATCCCTTCGCGGGGCGCCGCTGAAAATTACAGCCGGGCACTGACGCTCGTCGCCACGCCCGCGCCGGAAAGCGTTGCACGCAGCTTGCAGGGACCGAGCGCGAAGGCGCCCACGCCCTTCTCTCCAAATTGCAGCGATGTTCCGACGGCGAACCAGTTTTCGCCGTCGGGGCTCGCCTCCAGCGTCACGCTCGCGCCGTCGAACGCGCCCCAGGCCCAGAACGTGCCCGTGCCACCCGACCAATCCACCGGCGCCGAACTTTCATCCGCGGCCGCCGCCTGAAAAAATGCCGTCAT